>MAXH01000166.1 GCA_001750925.1 Desulfobulbaceae bacterium S3730MH12 | reverse complement strand
AGGGGGGAATATCATGAACTTATCAGTTTGGGATCCATTCCGTGAAATGGAAGTGCTACTGGACAGATATGGCCGATCGGCAAGAAAATCATTGGCAAAAAGTGATGACCAAGCCTTTGAAGTCGGAGACTGGATGCCTGTCGTCGATATTGACGAAACAGAAGATACTTTTGTCGTTAAAGCTGAACTGCCCGGCGTTGAAAAAGATGATGTAAGTGTAAATATTGACAATGGTGTTTTGACAATCAAAGGTGAAAAGAAAACTAAAACCGAAGATAAAAAACGCCATCGAGTTGAATGTACTTATGGTTCCTTTGTAAGAAGTTTCACTTTACCCCAGGCTATAAAAACAGAGAAGGTTGAGGCCGAATACAAAAATGGTATTCTCAATTTGACCATTCCAAAATCAGAGGAGGCAAAACCAAAGCAAATTGAGGTTAAAGTCAAATAAAAATATGTACAGGGGAAATCTAGCCACTCCAAGAGGCGGAGTGAAATAGCGCTTTTTGGGGTGGCAAACTTGCAACGTTAAGACTGCCAATTCAATTTGCTGAAATTCTATCAACCAAAGGAGAAGAATCATGCAAGAAATCACGAGGATTGTTGTGCCACTGGATTTAGGAGAACATACCCAGAAACTTGTTGATTTCGCACTCTACATAGCAGAAAAACTGGATGCACATATAAGCTTTATTCATGTGGTGGAGTTCTATGCACCCGCGTATCTGATGGTAAGTCCATCCCTTGACGAATTCAACCGAGAACAGGTGGAGAAGGCCACGGAAATGATGGCCAGCCTGATAGAAGACACTAAAGAGAAATATTCAAATATCAGCGGGATTGTCAACCAACGTGAGATTGTCGAATCCATCGTCAAATATGCTAAGGAAGAAGAGGCAGGTCTGTTGATCATCGGTACCCACGGTTCAAAGGGACTTGAGAGGATTCTGTTGGGTAGTGTTGCAGGGCGAGTGCTGAAAAGAGTCCACTGTCCTTCTCTGCTGCTGAACCCTTACAAGTAGCTTAAAGCATTTCATACCCGGATGTAAGTAGGGGGTTCGGTTAGAGCGAGAGCATAGGATCATGAGTGGACCCCCTGCTCTTGACAAAATAGTATTTGATGCTTGGTACGACAATGAAGAGTTTTACTTGAGATCCGGTACAATGAGATCATCGCGAATTTTAGCCTATAATATGAGTTCAATATCGTGCACCTCAAACTGACTGGAGACATTTAACGTATGGCAATGACTCCTAAAGAATTGTCCCAGCGAGTCGTACGCTTCTACCACCGTTACGGTGAGGAGCTTGAATCGATCCGGCAACTCTTGCATATTCAACTGGATAGATTGGCCCTTGCCTGTACTCTTGAAAACTGTTTGCCCCGAAAAGCGATCAAGGTTGTTAGCCGAACCAAAGAGCTCAAGAATGTCTTGCTCAAACTTGAGAAAAACGGGTGGCCAGAATTTTGTCTACCCAGCGAAATTATTCACGACCTCATAGGGGCACGTATTATTTGTTGGTTTCAAGATGACTGTTACGGCATGCTCCATCTTCTTCAGGATTCAAAGAGGCTAACGCTCTTGGACGATTCAATTGAAGATTACAATAAAAATCCCAAGGCTTCAGGCTACCGCGCCATTCATGTCCTTAGCGATGTTACCTATGACCAGATTATCCACAAAGGAAATAAACATCAGATTGTCATTGGCAAGATGACCTGTGAAATACAAATACGGACCCTGTTTCAAGATGCCTGGGGAGAACTGACCCACCAGATGCATTATAAAATTAGAGAGCAGAAGAGATCAAAATATAACAAGCTCGTCTCCTCACTTGCCGATCGTCTTTATAAAGAAGACAAGGCAGCCTTGGCCATAAGAAAACTCCTCCGTAAGGAGAAAGAAAAAATGCAACTAAGCGGCTTAAAAGATAGATAAAGAATCACCTGGAAAATAAGCTTTTGCTCAGAAACAAAAACAGAAGAGACCAGACGAGATGACGTGCCGCAATAGATATCGGTACCGAAAACTGGCATTATGATTATGAAGAAAGAGGAAGGTTCAGATTGAAAGATTCAATGCTGACAGGATGCTCGCTTCATAATGGGATAGATAGTCGGCCAAAAAAACCAGGTGGATAATTTGAAAAGAACGGGTCAAAAGCAAGTCAATGCAATGTTAGAAAGTATTGAGGCGGAGTGCCGACATACCCAGGGCTACACAGGAATACAAACATTTAAGCCCGAGGTTATGGCTGCTATCGCCAAGGTGCCACGAGAAGAATTCGTACCGAAATCGCTAAAAGCATGGGCATATGAGAATGAGCCTCTGCCCATCGGGAATGGACAGACAATTTCTCAACCGTTCATCGTTGCCCTTATGACTGATCTGCTTTGTCCGGACAAGAGCGATGTGATTCTGGAAGTAGGTACCGGCTCAGGGTACCAGGCTGCGCTTCTTTCACAACTGGTTAAAAAAGTCTATAGTCTTGAGATCGTGCCATCCCTGGCAGTAAGAGCAGCACAACTCCTTAAGAAACTTAGCTATGAAAATGTAGAAATACGTCAGGGAGATGCTTCCAGGGGATGGCCGGAATACGCCCCTTATGCTGGTATCATTGTCACGGCCGCCGCCAGTCATGTACCTGTGGCTTTAAAAAAACAGCTCAAACCCGGCGGCAGACTTGTCATCCCCATCGGTCGCCCCCAGATGGCCCAGGATCTTTTGCTGATTCAAAAAGACAAACAGGGAGAATTCACCAGCCAAAATATTCTACCTGTCGCCTTTGTCCCTTTTACCGGCGAATTAACCACAGGTAACAACTTGGAGTGACATTACATTTTTCCAAGAATTCCATCTAAGAGATCTTAGAATTTCATAGAGGAGGCAGATCTATTCAGAGTATAGAGCAAAAAAGAAAATAAACCGGAAATACACCTTGAGGAAGAAAAATGAAAGAGGCTATGTTTTATCGATCCGGAAAAGAAAACGAGGTTATCTGTGAACTGTGTAGCCACCATTGTCACATAAAAAATGGCAAGCGTGGCATCTGCAGAGTGCGAGAAAACAGGGATGGCGTTTTATATAGCATGGTCTATGGTCGGCTGATTGCCGAAAACGTTGATCCCATCGAGAAAAAGCCCCTGTTCAACTTCCTCCCTGGCAGCCAGGCGTACTCCATCTCCACTGTTGGCTGCAACTTCCACTGCCTGCATTGTCAAAATTACGACATATCCCAATATCCACATTTCCATAACGGAGGGATAGCCGGCGATGAACGTACTGCCGAGGCCGTGATTGACGATGCTGTCCGAAGCGGATGTACCAGTGTCTGTTATACTTATGTGGAACCGACAATTTTCTATGAATTTGCCTACGATTGTTCAGTGCTTGCCCACAAGCGGCAACTGAAAAATGTTTTTGTCAGCAACGGCTACATGACCCCGGAAGTCACCCGTCATTTAGCACCGGTTTTGGACGGCATCAACATTGATATTAAAGCTTTTACGGATGATTTTTACAAGAAAACTTGCAAGGCCAGGCTACAGCCTGTGCTCGACACTGTCCAGCTCATGCATGACCTCGGAGTCTGGGTAGAGGCCACCACTCTTATCATTCCAGGCCTTAATGACTCAACTGAAGAGTTGCGGGAGATTGCCAGATTCATTCACTCCGTTTCGCCTGCGATCCCATGGCACGTGACGGCCTTTTATCCCACCTATAAAATGATGGATAGGAACCCAACTCCTGTTGCGACCCTGCGCAAGGCACGGGAGATTGGTCTTGCTGAAGGGCTGCACTATGTCTATGAAGGCAACGTTCCCGGTGAGGGTGGGGAAAACACCTACTGCCCCGGCTGTGGCACGAAACTGATCGACCGTTTTGGTTTCAGTATCCAACAAAATAACCTGAAGGATGGCCACTGCAGTAAGTGCGGCCAACAGCTTGCAGGCGTGTGGAGCTGACATTCCGGTAAACTGGAGATTTATCTGAATGCTGTCACTATACGTCATCCTCTTGTGGTCGGATTATGACCATTGTCTTGAGGTTGTTAAACCCTTGTAGAGCAGTGTCACCATTGCAGCAATCGCTGATTTCGCAACTTATAGACCTCTCGCCTTATCTGTCTTTAATTAAAAAAATTGAAATGTTCTGGATGACGACGACAAATCAACAAAGCGATACCTGGATAGAACATATTGACATCAACAGCGTCATGTTAGCCACAAGCCTGGGGGCAGATGGCTACCTGCTGCTGCGTTGACCATTTCGGACAACGGAGCCGACCCCAAAATTTAATGTTTTCAGATTCAAGTATGCATATCATGAGTAATACATTCTATGACCTGCCCCAACTGCGCCAGAGAATAAGTGTATTCCGGGATCGAAAACATGCCGGGCAAGTGCTTGCTGAGATGTTGCAGGAATGGAAGAGAAGAGAAGCGGTGGTACTTGCTGTTCCTTCCGGTGGGGTGCCAGTAGCCGTTGAGGTTGCCAGAGCCCTTGAGCTTTCTCTTGACGTAGCTGTTGTAAGCAAAATTTTACTGCCATGGAATACTGAGTCCGGATTCGGCGCAGTGGGCTTTGATGGTACCGTATGGCTCAATAAGGAGTATGTTGATTATTTTGGCCTGGATCAACCGACAATAGAGCAACAGACACAGGCAGCACTGGCAAAAGTACAGCGTCGGGTTAAACTGTTTCGCGCTGACCGGCCATGGCCAGACCTGAAGAATATAACTGTTATCTTGGTGGATGACGGTATAGCTGCTGGTTCTACACTTCTGGTGGCTCTGATGGCCTTACGCAATAAAGAGGCCAGGGAGATAATAATCGCCGTACCTACAGCGCACCAGGAATCGCTTGTCCGAATAATGGATGAAGTTGATGCGCTCTATTGTGCAAACATACGTAGTGGTCCACAGTTTGCGGTTGCAGCTGCTTATCAGCAATGGGACGATGTTGATGAAACTGATGCCAGCAGGATGCTCGTTTCTTATCGAAATAGAGAGTCGGCCCAAGAAAAAGGTAAGCGGAGGACTTGTAAAAATGGGTCAAAAGCAAGTTAATGAAATATACCACTGACCATGACTGTCGTGGATTAATGACCAAAAAAAGCATAGACCTGGTTGCAAAAATTGGATGATCAGCAGTTTAAAACAATACTCTGTTTTTTTGGGCTTTCCTTTCAAGGGTACAGAAAAGTCAGGAAAGGAGCTAAAAAAAGACTGGTTCGTCATATGCAGGGATTGGGTTGCAAAATGGTTCCGGATTATCTGAAAAGAATCAGGAGTAATCCGGACGTAATGCATGAATGCCGTCTGGCACTTACCGTGTCCATCAGCAGATTTTTCAGGGACAGGATGGTTTGGGATACCATCAGGAAAAAGGTATTGTCTGATCTGGTAAAAAAAAATCATAATCCTATCCATATCTGGTCGGCCGGATGTGCCCGCGGAGAGGAAGTCTACTCCATGAAAATGATTTGGGAAGAGGCAGAAAAAAATGGTCTTAATCTTTCCAGACTCAGGCTTTTGGCATCTGATATCAACCCGGTGTACCTGGTAGCCGCCCAAAAGGGAGTCTATGGGAAAACAAGCCTGAAAGAGGTTTGTGAATCAGACAAGAAAACCTTTTTTCATATCCGGAAAAGCAGGAAACAGTTTATTGTCAAACCCTTTTTGAGAAATGATATAACCTGGCAGATAATTGATCTTTGCACCGAGTTACCCAACCAAAGTTTTGATTTGATTTTTTTAAGAAACAATGTTCTCACCTACTTGGATGGGGATCTAAAAGAGTTTGTATTTCAAAATATTGTTAAAAAACTTAATCCGGGCGGATTTCTGGTTAAAGGAGCCCATGAGACTATCCCGGAAACGGGAGTCTCCTTGACCCGGGCCTATGACCAGACCAATATATTTATAAAATCTTAACAATAGCAGATCAGAAGGTGCGTGAAAGATAAAAATAGCATACTAAAAGAACGAAGAAAGTTTGTAGCCGGAATTGTTGGGGCATTTCACAATACGAAACTCAATAAGACCCTGAATCTCCCCCTTGCACATGAGCCTTTACTTATCATGCCGGTAGGCTATTCATCATAAGAATAAATATTTTTAGCTGTAATTTCTATGTTCAAAAGGCAATCAATGAAAGAGAATATCATGTGATTTCGAACCGCAGTTTAGCAGCAAGTCAAAGGTAGAAAGATTGGGGATAAACTCTCCCCACAGCTGGAGAGAAGTATAAGTTTTGTATCAATCCTGAGGTGGCGGATCATATGCCGGATGATCCTGAGATTCAAGTCAGCAGCTTTTTGAGTTTTTCTTAAAAAATTCTCTTTTAAAAATTTGATGTGATCCTCCAGGTATGGTGCATGCCCATATGCAGTTTTCAGACTTTCCAGGTGCTTTGCCGGCCACCTGCCTTCATGGCAGATCCTGATTTGGTTGATTTTCTGAAACCCCAACCCCTTTTTCCATACCGGCACGGTCAACCACATGGTTCCCTGATCATTTTTAAACCGGTTTCTTGTTGTCCAGGTTGTGCTTCGAGGAAATTGTACCGTATCAAGAATAACGAAGAGATCGGAAAGGTGGACCTTGTAAAAAAAACCTGGAAACGGAGCAAAGTATGGCTGGCAAGTTGATACGATCATTTGACCTCTCTTTGGCAATGCGTCCATGAACTATTAACGTCTGGCTAGTTAGTAACACAGGTGAAGATCCACTTTTTTGTTAGTAGTTAATAGAAAACCCGGCCCAAAAATGAATACCAGAAGAATTACTTTGATAGCCTGTGGTTTTTCTCCCCAAATTCCCCACACACCTTGCAAGCCTTTTAGAATAGGGCGGTTTATCAAGGTCATCGACCGTAGCCGGGAGGTGATTTTTCGATCACTATTCTTTACCAGATATTAGCCCTATTATGTTTGAACAAATGAATTGTCATATTGGGTTAGGATTGCCACATCGAATGTACTGAAATTCTATTCACCCTAAAATTTGATATTTCTACTGT
>MAXH01000165.1 GCA_001750925.1 Desulfobulbaceae bacterium S3730MH12 | reverse complement strand
TGCTGCCTGCAGACTCTGTGGGAAAGGAGGAATTCTCCTGGCATGCGCCTCTGGTAGAGAAGTGCAGAGCTCATTGCGCAAAGATAATTTACTGGGGAGATGAAGAAAATGCTGATATTCGTCTTCTTGGATATGATCTGCAACTCAATCAGACCCAGTTGGAAATTGAGGCCGATGGAAAAAAAATCACTTTCCGTTCACAGCTTATCGGTCGGTTTAATATTGACAATATTCTGACCGCATTTGGTCTTTGCTCTGCTCTGAAATTTAACCTGAACACTGTGGCAGAGGGCCTGCGAAAAGCCGGCGGTGCTCCGGGGCGACTGGAAAGGGTTGTAGATTTTATGGATGAACCTCTGGAATCTCCCGTAGTTCTGGTGGATTATGCGCATACTCCGGATGCCCTGGAGCAGGTACTGTCAACTGTTGCATCCTTACCCCATAGAGAACTGTACTGTGTTTTTGGCTGCGGCGGAGACCGGGATATCGGTAAGCGGCCCTTGATGGGAGAAATTGGTTGCCGGTTTAGTGATGTGGCAATCGTAACCGATGACAACCCGAGAACTGAAAACCCTGATGAAATCGTTAACCAGATTCTTGCAGGGATCACTGCCACCGGAATCGAGCAGCGATCTCCTGCCTGGTTGAAAAGGAGAAGCAGAGGTGAGAGGGGCGTCATTGTCGAAAGAAACAGAAGAAATGCTATCCGGCTTGCTATTACCTCTGCCGGCCCTGAAGATGTGGTGATTATCGCCGGTAAAGGGCATGAGACGTATCAGCTGAGCAGCCGGGGAAGACTCTATTTTGATGATACTCTTGAGGCAAAAAATGTGTTTTGTTCATGGACCAGGGCAAGAGTCGCAAAGAGTGTTGGCGGGAAACTAACCAGCGATAACCGGGAAGCCAGGCTGCTTGGAGAGGTTCTGACCGATAGCAGAGTGGTCGGTAATGATTCAATTTTTGTCGCTTTGAAAGGAGAAAAATATGACGGCCATGAATTTGCAGCCCAGGCAGTAGAAAATGGTGCGGTTTGCCTGGTTGTGGAAAAAGAGGTGGTGCTCCCTCCGGGAAAGGATGTAAGCCAGGTCATTGTGACTGATACACTGAAAGCCTTGGGGGATATGGCGGCCTATAGACGGGCACAGCTGGCAAAGCTCTGTAATCAGACGGTGATAGCTATAACAGGGAGTTGCGGAAAGACCACAGTCAAAGAGATGGTGGCCGCCATCCTTCAGCGCAAATGGGTTGCGGGCCCTGACCATCAGGAAGACTGTGTTTTAAAGACCCATGGTAATTTCAATAACCTTATTGGCTTGCCTCTTTCGTTACTGCCTTTGAGCCTGACTGATTGTGCTGCTGTTCTGGAGGTTGGTATGAACCAGCCGGGAGAGTTGCGGCGCCTTACTGAGATTGTAGATCCGGATGTCAGCTGTATTGTCAATATATATGGTGCACACCTTGAGGGGCTCCATTCTATTGAAGGGGTTGCAAGGGCAAAGGAAGAACTCTTTGAGGGGACGAAAGGGTCCGGTACGCTGATCGTTAATCTTGATGATCCAAGGGTGAGCAGTCTTGCTGAGAAATATGAACAAACCAAAATAACATTCACAGTTCTCGAAGAAAACTTGAAGAAGAACCCGGACATGTGGGTGACGGATATAGAGTTTGCAGATATAGGAGGTATCACCTTTACCCTGCATTCAGGTATGGAAAAGGAAGATATCCATCTCTCTGCAGCCGGAGAGCATAATGTGTCCAATGCTCTGGCAGCGGCAGCAATCTCCTATGGCGCTGGAGCCAATATTCAGGAGATAGCGGCAGGTCTCGCCGATTTCAGACCGGCTGATAAACGTATGGAAATCCTGCAGGTCAAAGGTGGGTACAGGTTGCTCAATGATACATATAATGCAAACCCGGCTTCCATGGAGGCCGGATTGAAAACCCTGAGACAGATGGCAGGAAACTACTGTGTGGCAATTCTCGGGGATATGCTGGAGCTTGGTGAAACCTCAGGAGAGGCACATTTTGAACTGGGACAACTTGTGGCTGAATTGTGTATTGATGATGTCGGTTTCATAGGAGAGTTTAAAGACCAGGCCGGAAAAGGGGCTTTAGCCGGTGGGTTGGACAAGGAAAATATCAGGTTGTTTGATGAGAAGGGCGAGGCAGTACAGTGGGTTAAAAAACTCGTTATCCAGAAAAAGCTTGGACAAGATGGATTGCTCCTGGTAAAGGCTTCACGAGGTTTACGTTTTGAGACAATTGTTTCAGAGCTGATATCACAGTGAGCTGTTTCCAATTTTAATCAGTCAGCCTACGAACCCAGTGAAATGCTTTCCTTTGCCCCCTCTCCCTTCGTGGAGCAAATGACTTTCGGATAAACTACTATGCTCTATCATTTTTTATATCCATTGAGTTCTGTTTTTTCAGGATTTAATGTTTTTCGCTATATAACCCTGCGGTCAATCGGAGGGGCGGTTACAGCATTCCTGCTTGTCCTTCTTCTTGGTCCGCTTTTTATCCGGACCATGAAGCGATTTCAGATAGGTCAGGTAATTCGCGATGATGGTCCGGAAACCCATCTGGCAAAACAGGGGGTGCCGACAATGGGGGGGATATTAATCCTTTTTGCCATTACAGTCGGTACGATTCTCTGGGCACGGTTAGACAATCCATTGGTCTGGTTGGGATTGTTTGTTACGCTCTTTTATGGTGGTATTGGCTTTGTCGATGATTACAGGAAGATAAAAAAACAAAATTCAAAAGGACTTAGTGCCAGGAGCAAACTTATCCTGCAGATAGTTGGCGCTGCAGTTGTTGGTCTGTTTATTTCGCTCTATCCGGGATACGACGGGCAGTTAAGCCTGCCATTTTTCAAGAATTTTCGACCTGATCTTGGCTGGTTTTATGTAGTATTTGCTGTGGTGGTGATTGTCGGAGCTTCCAATGCGGTAAATTTGACCGACGGGCTGGATGGGCTGGCGGCTGGACCGACAATTGTGACAGCCGGTGTTTATCTGGTTTTTTCGTACCTGGCGGGGCATGTGATACTGGCCGAATATCTTCAGCTTCCATATGTTGTCGGCAGTGGAGAACTTGCCATCTTCTGTGGTGCTATTCTGGGTGCGTGTCTGGGTTTTCTCTGGTTTAACGCATTTCCGGCACAGATGTTTATGGGGGATGTTGGCTCTCTTGCCCTGGGAGGTGCTCTGGGATCAATTGCAATTATAATCAAGCAAGAATTTCTACTTGCTATAGTCGGCGGTGTTTTTGTTATGGAAGCTTTATCTGTCATTATGCAGGTGGGTTATTTTAAAATGACCCACGGCAAACGAATTTTCCTGATGGCTCCTTTTCACCACCACTTTGAAAAAAAAGGATGGCATGAACCAAAGGTGGTTGTCAGGTTCTGGATTGTTTCCATAATCCTCGGGCTATTTGCGGTCGCAACCTTGAAGTTAAGATAATGGATAATAAACTTAAAATATCATCTGGAACCAAAGTTGCTGTAATGGGTCTTGGAGTATCCGGATGGGCAGCTGTCAGATACGCTTTACACCAGAAAGCCGAAGTTTTTATTTCTGATATCAGACCGGAAGAGAAGTTTGCAAAAGAAGAAGGCTTTGTTGACATGGAAGGGATCCATCTGGAAATTGGAGAACATACGGCCGAATTTCTGGGGCAGGCTGATATTGTTATTGTAAGTCCGGGTATCAGTGTTACGACACCGTTGATGGATGAACTTCATCAGAAGGGCGTTACTGTCGTTGGAGAACTCGCTTTTGCAGCTGCATATGTCGACAAACCTGTAGTTGCGATTACAGGAACAAACGGCAAAACGACTGTTACCACACTTATTGGTGAGTTGCTGAAAGAGGCTGGAAAACGGGTTTTTGTCGGGGGAAATATAGGTACCTCTCTTTTTGATTATTTCCTTGACCCCCACGGATTTGACCTGCTTGTTCTTGAAGTATCTAGCTTTCAACTGGAGAGTGCAGGGGATTTTTCCCCCGATGTGGCAATTTTGCTTAATGTAAGTCCGGATCATCTTGACAGGCATGGAAGTCTCGAGGAATATCGTAAGGCAAAAATGAAGATTTTTTCCTGCCAGCAAGAAGGGGATATGGCAATTATAAATGGAGACGATCCTGAATGCGCAAAACTCCCCGAGAATCTTTTGTCAGAAATTGTCAGGTTTGGCGCTGATGAGAAATTTGTGGCTGGGATATCAGGGACTGATGTTGTATTGTACCCGGGTGGTGAAAGTGAAAAATATCCTCTTGCTTCAACATTCTTAAATGGTCAGGTTAGTGTTTGCAACAGCGCTCCGGCAATTCTTGCGGCCAGACATCTTGGCTGTACCCGTGAGCAGATACAGAGCGGATTGAATGGGTTCTCGCCCTTAGAGCACAGAATGGAATTTGTGCATGACCTGGGTGGTGTCAAATATTATAACGATTCAAAGGCGACGAACACAGGAGCAGTTGTTGCCGCCCTTAATCAACTTGAAGGTAAAGTGATTCTCATAGCAGGCGGGCGTGACAAGGGTGACGACTACACCCTGTTGAAGCCAAGTGTGTCAGAGAAGGTGGAAATGCTGGTGGCAATAGGAGAATCTTCTGATCTTCTTGAGGAGGCGCTTCTCGGATCGGTGAATATTGTAAAGGCGGCATCAATGAAAGATGCAGTGCAAAAGGCTGCAGAGGGTGCCAACCCCGGAGACTCTGTATTGCTTTCTCCTGCCTGCGCCAGTTTTGACATGTTTACAGGTTATGATCATCGTGGCAGGGCTTTTAAAGAGGAAGTGAGAGCACTTAATAACTCCGGGCAGATAGAAGGGGTACTGTAATTGGCAGGGAAAAAGCCTATACGGTTACTTCTGACGGGTGGAGGCACAGGGGGACATTTGTTTCCGGCTATTGCAACTGCCCAGGAATTCAGACGAATACGCCCGGATACAGAAATTCTTTTTGTCGGTACCCGTCGGAAAATGGACACTGCTACCCTTACACAATATGGGTTCAACAGTGAGTCTATCGTCAGTTATGGGGTAAAGGGAAAAAAACCTGCTCAGTTGATCAAGGCTGTCGCTACTCTTCCTCTGTCATATGTGCAGGCAGTGAGGATAATTAAAAAATTTTGTCCTGATATTATTTTAGGAGTTGGCGGCTATGTTACCGGTCCGGTGGTTGCTGCCGGAAAAAGTTGCGGCATTCCGACGGTGATACATGAACAGAATTCTATTCCCGGGCTGGCCAACCGCAAACTGGGCAAGATTGTGGACAGGATCTGTCTCTCTTTGCCGGGCAGTGAAAAATATTTTTCTTCAGGGAAAACTGTACACACGGGGAATCCAATCCGAGAGAATATACTTGACCTCCTTGGGAAAAATAACACTGAAGGAATATCTGAAAAGCCAACATTGCTGGTACTTGGCGGCAGTCAGGGAGCACAAATGGTGAATAAGCTGGTGATGGAGGCCTTTCTTCTGGAAGATCAGGAGTTGTCTTCTAAAATTCACCTGATACATCAGACAGGGATGGAGGATGCTGCTAAGGTTCTCGAAGCATACGCAAGGGCAGGCATAAAGGCCGAAGTGCAGCCATTTTTCAAGGAAATGGACAAGGTGTATGCAAAGGCTGATTTGCTGGTATCAAGGGCTGGTGCAACTACTCTGTCAGAGATCGCTGTTCTTGGAATACCAGCAATTTTAATCCCTTACCCCTATGCTGCCGACGATCATCAGACAAAAAATGGTGAATACTATGTGCAGGGTGGAGGGGCGCTGCTCTACCAGGAGAAAGATTTATCGGCAACGATTCTGGCTCAATGTATAGAAGATCTGATTTTTACCCCCGAACTGTTAATGAAAATGGGAACTGCAATGAAGAAACTTTCATTTCCCGATGCAGCAGCAAAGATAGTGGACTGCTGTCTGGAAACAATTAACTGAAAAGTTAGTAAAAAACTTCATATTGGAGGCGTGCAATTTTTTTATTATTTCGGCGTACATATGGTACGTCGTAATGATAGAAAAATTGTAACAACGAACCAGGTAAGCGAGCCTGCGAGACTCCGGATGAAGACTTTTTACGACGCCATTAACTGAAAATGCACAGAAAAACTAAACATATTCATTTTGTCGGCATCGGCGGTATAGGTATGAGCGGTATCGC
>MAXH01000164.1 GCA_001750925.1 Desulfobulbaceae bacterium S3730MH12 | reverse complement strand
TCAATACTTTTAGCTTTATTGGACTGTTGTTCCCCCTGGAGAACAGATTCAAAGCTGACCAGAGATTTTTTATATCCGTTAGTATTGATATTCGCAAGGTTTGCACTGATGTGGGCAATACTCTGTTCTCTTGAGATTGCCCCGGCAAGGGCACTATATTTTCCTGAAACCATATTTTCCTGCTCGCGTTTTATTGGTTTTAGCTATTGATAATCTAGTAAAATCTTAAATTCTTCAATATCCCGTCATTCCCGCCTGCGCGAGAATGACGACGCGGGAGTTTTTCAACCGCGTTATGAATTATTAATTTATCGGCTGTATTCAGTAATTTCTTAACCTAGATTTTTACTGCGCTAGTTTTGACAGGGTAACAAGCTGCTGTGCTTCATGGGATGAAATTGCCAGGAAAGAACTAATTTCATCGATGCTCATATTCTTTTGAGTAAGAGTGTGAACCAACCGGTATTTTTCGGGGGTTAAACTTTCTGCCGGTGATTTGGTGGCTGAAAGTCGCGGCTTTTGCAGTTGTGCGGTCAGTTCTGCAGCTGCTAAACTGTTTTGGAACGTTTTGGCTCTATCATGCTGCTCCTGGAGGTTTTTGAGTTGATCTTTAATCAGCTCAAAAGAGCTGGTTTTTTCAATCAGCTGTTGCACCAGGGAATCTTTTTTCCTTTTGAGTGTAAGGGCTTTAAAAAAAGTGGCTGCAAAAAGCAGAACAAAGAGACTGAACAGCAGTGTCATCGATGTGATATGTTCCATCTGTTAATCCTGTAAGATAATAGAGTTCATGTGTCGGGTTTTTTGAAATCAGTAGAGTTGATTCTGTACTTTGGTCTTAAGTTTAATAAGAGCCTGACTGTGCAGTTGAGAGACTCTTCCCTCGGAAACTTCGAGAATTTCAGAAATCTCCTTCTGGGTCAGTTCTTCATAGTAGTAAAGAGATATTACAAGACGTTCTTTTTCTGTGAGTTGAGCTAAGATCCCGGCAATGGTTTCGGTCAGTTCCTGATCTTCAATTCTCTTTCCCGGGATGGTGCTTGAACGCTGATCTGCAAGGGTCTCTAAAAAAGATCTTCCTTCACTTGAATGATCAAGAGTTTCGTTAAGACTGACACAGCCAAGGTGGCCGACCTGGGCAAGCATGGATCGATAATCATCAAGTGACAGATCCATACTTTTTGCCACTTCCTGCTCTTCGGGATCCCGGCCCAGTTCAAGCTCAAGCTTTGCAATTGTTTTGGCTATTTTGTTCTGCTTGTCTCTAAGAGAACGGGAAAACCAGTCAAGTTTTCTCATTTCATCGAGAATTGCACCACGTATTCGATATTCTGCAAAGGTTTTAAAGAGGATATTTTTTGATGGATCAAATTTATTTGAGGCGTCTAGCAGTCCAACCATGCCGGCACTTTTCATATCATCTTTATTCATAAAAGATGGTACCTGAGTTACCATTCTCCCGACGAGGATATCGACCAGATATATGTTGTCTCGTATCAATTGAGATCTATCGTCGTTATGAAGATTCTGATCGTAGAGCATTGTTTACCTGTTGTCCTCTACATTGAGCAGTTTATTCCAGAAAAACTGTATATTCCCTTTAGGAGTCAATTGCGGCGGTTCAGTGCATATTCTTGTGGCCAGTTGTTTGAACGCCTGGCTTATTTTTGATTCGGGAGTGAGTTCACTGATTATTTTCTGTTTTCGTATTGATTCAACCATCTGTCGATCTTCTGGAATGGAGCCAAGATAATCAATGGAGATATCCAGATATCTGTTTGAGACCATGGTCAGTTTTCTATAGACATCAAGAGCATCTTCCTCTGTGCGGATCTGGTTTACTACCAGGTTGAATTTTTTTTCATGATACTGGGTAGAAAGCAATTTCATGAGTGCATAGGCATCAGTAATAGCAGTAGGTTCAGGAGTAGTTACTACAATTATCTCCTGTGCTGCTGTATTGAAATAAGTGACATTCTCAGATATCCCGGCCTCCGTATCGATCAAGACAAAATCAAAATGGTCATCCATGGAGTCAAGAGCATTTAAAAGACGTATTTTATGATGGCTGGCAAGCCTGGTAAAGTTTTGGAGGCCGGAGCCTGCGGGTAGGATTTTCAGAGAGAGGGGTCCATCAATTATAATGTCATGCAGTTCTTTTTCGCCTGAAAAGAAATGATTCAAATTATATTCAGGGGTGAGGCCGAAGACTACATCGATGTTTGCAAGTCCGAGATCGGCATCGAGAATGAGGACACGCTTTCCTTTGCAGGTAAGGGCGTAAGCAAGGTTTGCAACCACAGCAGTTTTCCCTACACCACCCTTGCCGCTGGTAATGGAGTATACACTGGTAGACTGGTTACCTTCCTGTTGGAAAGAGACAGAATCGGGTTGAGGGTTTAAATCTCTCAATGTTTTTGCCTGATCGGTGGAGGTATGGGGCGATGAATTAGTCATGCAATAGTCCTTGATGTTCTGACATGATGAGTTCTGCTGCAGTCTTTTTCGAAAGCTCGATTAAATCCTCAGGAACCCGTTGCCCATTTGTGATGTAGGATAGAGGATTTTTATTTTTAATTTGAATGTTCAGCATTATTCCCAGGTCGACACATTCATCAACCTTTGTAAAAATTGTGTTTGTCAAGCCAAGTGAGTTGAATCGATCTATGGTGTTGAGAAGTTCTTTTTCTCTTGAGGTCGCGGAGAGAACAAGATGCTTGTCAATATTAAGCTCGGGGCTGAGAAAAGTTGACAATTCTTCAATACAAAAATCATCCTTCGGACTTCTTCCAGCGGTATCAATGAGAATAAGATTTTTGTCCCTGTGGCTGTCTATCGCATGCTTAAGTTGATCCGGACTGATGACCACATCAACAGGGATGTGCATGATCTCCCCGTATACTTTGAGTTGTTCAACTGCGGCTATCCGGTAAGTATCAACTGTAATGAGAGCGATTGAATTGGAATGGCTGGTTAAATAGGATGCTGCAATTTTAGCAAGAGTAGTTGTTTTACCAACTCCTGTGGGGCCTACAAGGGCAATTCGGTGCTGATCTTTTTTTGAGGAAAAGAGTGGAGGAGAGATTTCCAGAAGATTTTGAATGATCTCTATGATTGTTGATGAAACGATATCCGGACTGTCTATTTCCTCATCTGATAGGCTTTCTCTTAGAAAATCGGAAATAGTTTTCGATGTTTCGACGTTAATTCCTCTGTTGAGCAGCATGGAGAAGATATGATCGTCGTGGGCGGAGGCAGTACCAGAAACAACAACTGCATTGTCTTTATCCAGCCGTGAGATTTCTCCAGCCAGACCTTTTACCAGATCTTTGAGTTCATTGACTTCATTTCTAATAGTTAGGTCGGAATAAGTATTTGCCGATACAGAATCAAAATGGTTGGAATGATCTGAGGTTGTCTCCGGAGCAGGATCACTCTGATTCAATAGATGATCAAGCGAATCATCCACTACTTGATTGAAACCTGGTGACGGGTCCAGAGTAAAGGCAGGGGATAAGGGTGCACTCCTGTCAATCGCAGCCGTAATTTCCAGTATCGGTCTGCCGAGCAAACCAAGTTTGCCGTTTTTGATTGTTCGGGTTGATAAAATAAGTGCATCCGGGCCAAGTTCATCTTTGACTTTCTTGAGACCTGAGGCCATATCCGTTGATTCAAATACTTTAACTTGCATCCAGGGTCACCGTGCCGAGAGATCTGACTTTGAGGTTTGGACTGATTTCGTTATGGGATAGTACCGTAAGGGCAGGATAGTAACGCTCCGTTAAACTCCTTACATGGGGCCTGATTTGGGGAGCTACCAGCATGGTTGAACGACTACTGCTGTCAAAGAGGGTGATTACCTTTCCAATTGAGTCTAGAATCTTCTGAGCAATTGCAGGATCTATAGCAAGAAAACTTCCGGTTTCCTTATGTTGAATTGCATTCAGGACAGTATCTTCAACAGGTTTGGAAAGAGTAATGATCGGGATAACCCCATCAACAGCGAGTTCATTGCTGATTGTCCGGGAAAGTGCGTGGCGAACATATTCTGTCAGAACATTGGTGTCCTGGGTAGCACCGGCCCAGTCGGCGACTGTCTCAAGAATGGTGCGCAGATCACGGATGGAAACCGACTCTTTGAGCAGGTTTTGTAAAATGCGCATAATGGTGCCGAGAGAGACGACTGCCGGTACGAGTTCTTCAACAAGCTTCGGGTAGTTTTTAGCGAGATTATCGAGCAGTCCCTGTACTTCCTGTCTGCCTATCAGCTCATGACTATGCTGCTTAATTATCTCACTGATATGAGTGGCCATAACAGTGGTACAGTCGACAACAGTATAGCCGGCGATCTGGGCGCGATCTTTTTTATCTTCGCTAATCCAGATTGCCGGTAAGCCAAAGGCGGGCTCTTCAGTAGCGATACCTTTTATGGTTTCTGTAACCGTTCCCGGGTCCATGGCCATAAAATGACCGGGGAGCATCTCTGCTTCAGCTATTTTAATACCTTTGAGTGAGAAGGTATATTGGTTTGGCGAGAGCTGAAGGTTATCTTTTATATGAACGGGAGGGACAATAAATCCTGTATTCATGGCGAATTGTTTACGGATGGACTGAATACGGTGGAGGAGCTCCCCGTCCTGGGCAGAGTCGACAAAAGGAATCAGCCCATAACCAACCTCGAGCTGCAGCAGATCAACATTGAGCATCTCTTCATAATTTTCTTCCTTGCTGACAACCTTATCTTCCTTCTTCTCTTCGATCATTTCCTCTCTTGTCCTTTTTGTTTTGTCTACCTGATATGCCAGGGCAGCCATAGCGAAAGAGAGAATAAGAAAGGGGAAGAATGGAAGGCCGGGGATAAAGGCAAAAATCATAAGAATGGCGGAAACTACCCATATAGCGACACCATTACGGGAGAACTGGTTTTTAAGATCAGTGCCGAAATCTTTTTCTCCGGTGGAGCGGGTAACCAGAAGACCAGCAGAAGTTGAGATAATAAGCGCCGGTATCTGTCCGACCAAGCCGTCTCCAACAGTGAGGATTGTGTAATTTGCGGCAGCTTCGGCCATCGGCATACCTTTTTGCACAACACCGATGACGAATCCTGCACCAATATTAATCAGGGTTATAATAATAGCTGCAATGGCGTCGCCTTTTACGAATTTAGAGGCACCATCCATAGCGCCGTGAAAATTTGCCTCTTTGGATATTTCTTCTCTGCGTCGCCTTGCTTCATTTTCATCGATCAGCCCTGCATTGAGATCCGCATCAATGGCCATCTGTTTTCCAGGCATGGCATCAAGTGTAAAGCGGGCGGCTACCTCAGCAACACGGCCGGCACCTTTGGTGATGACCATAAAGTTAATGAGAACCAGGATAGAAAAGATAACAATGCCGACGACATAATTACCGCCGACAACAAACTGGCCAAACGACTGGATCACGGTACCGGCTGCCCCTGAACCCTCATCTCCATGAAGGAGGATCAGGCGAGTGGATGCTACGTTGAGAGAAAGGCGGAAAAGTGTAGTTGTGAGGAGGATCGATGGAAAAATTGAAAAATCAATTGCTTTAACAGTATAGAGACTGACAACCAGAATGAGAAGTGCGATTGTTATGTTCATCGAGAGAAAAAGATCAAGCACGATGGAGGGGAGGGGAATAATCATGATCATTAGAATTGAAACCAGTCCCAATGATGCGATCACATCACTACGCCCTAATAATTGTTTGAAAGGAAGGCTTGTCAGTCTATTTTGTACGCTTGTCAATTCCATTAGTTCTTAGTGCCCTTTAATGAATAAACATGTGCCAGTATTTCGGCGATAACCTTGAAGAGATCTTCCGGGATCGGAGCCCCTAAATCAATTTTATGCAATAAGCGAGCCACAGGAGGGTTTTCAATAATAGGGATTTCATTCTCCTTGGCAATTTCTCTGATTTTCATGGCGATAAAATCAGCTCCTTTAGCAATAACGACAGGAGCCTCCATGTTCGATGAATCATAGCGGACGGCAACAGAAATATGCGTTGGGTTTGTGACAATAACATCTGCTTCAGGAACCTCGGCCATCATCCGTTTTCTTGCCATTTCCTGTTGAATTGAACGAATCTGTGCCTTGATAAAAGGATCACCCTCGCTTTCTTTAAATTCTTCCTTGAGTTCCTGTTTTGTCATTTTCATTTTCTCTTCCATTTCCCATTTGACAAATAAGAAATCGAAAAATGCAATTAATATCAGCATGCTACAGACTTTTGCGAGGATGATCGTTGCTGTTCTGGCTAAAAACAGGAGCGTAGTGGCTATAGATGTATTGGAGAGAATGAGGGCCTGGTCAAAATTGTCATAGATAGTGGAATAGGCAATCCAGCCGACGAGGATCACTTTCAGCATCGATTTGACAACTTCAATTAAGGATTTTTTTGAAAAGAAACGACCAAAACCTTTAATCGGATTCAGTTTTGAAATATCCGGTGTGAGGGGTTTGGCTGTCAATAACCATCCAATTTGAAAAAAACTGGAAAAAAAACCTATGATAAGTACCAGGAAAAAGAGTGGGGCCAGGAGCAAACCCATCTGTTTGAAAATGAAAATGGCAAGATTGATCGTAGACAGGCCGGTTATGGTGTATTCGCCAGCTGACTGCCACAGGGAAGAGACCAGATTGGTGATCCCCCGCCAGAAGGTTGGCAGATAAAAAAACCAGAACAACAGCAGGATAGTGAATAAAGATGCCGTTTGTATCTCTTTACTCTGGGCAACCTGACCTTTTTTTCGAAAGTCTTCACGCCGTTTCGTCGTTGGCGCTTCTGTTCTTTCTCCAGACGTAGGATTTTCTTCAGCCATATGGATATATCAGTTGGCGAAATTAATTTTATGGGTGTTAGATGAAATTATGAATTCATTCAATCAGACTACTGCAAGAAATGATCCTGAAAAAAACAATGAGGAGTATGCTTAGAAAGCAAGAAAGTTGAGAATAGTTAAGAAACGATCCGGCAAAGTGTCAAATTCCTGCCTAATAATGGTGGCAGAGATGTTGAGTGTCAAAGCAATGACAATAAATGCGGCGCCAATATTTATCGGGAAAGAGAGGAGGAAGACGTTGAGTTGAGGGAATACCCTGGCCATTACTCCAAGGATTAACCCGGAAAGTAGAAGAACGGCAAGTACCGGTGCGCTGAACTGCACTCCCAGAGTAAACATATGGGTTGCCAGCTCCATAAGATATGGAACAGCTGATCCGGAAAAGTTAAACTGACCGGGTGGAAGATATTCATATGACCTTACTGCAAGCTGCAGAAAGAGGTGATGGCCGTTAATGGCGAGGAAAATAAGGATGGCAAAGACATTTTGAAATTGCGAAATAAGTGCGACCTGGCGTTCACCTTGAGGGTCAAAGACATTCGCTGCGGCAAATCCCATCTGGTAACCGATAACAGTAGCGCCAAATTCAACAGCCGTGAAGATGAGCCTTGCAATAAGAGCCAATAGCAGACCCAGGAGCAGTTCTGCAATAATGAGCATTAAAAAAGGAAGGGGTGAAAAATTAACCTGCGGTACGTATTCCGCCATTAAAGGAAAAAGGGTGAGGGAGATGGCAAATACCAGACCGGTTTTTATTTTCATAGGGCTTTGCGCTGATGAGAGTACCGGGATCGCGCCGATAAACCCTGCAACTCGGCTGGTTACAACGAGAAATGTCTGAAATTGTTCAACTGGAATGAGTTGGATGTCCACGTCGCTTTCTTAGAGAGTAGCCACAATATCAAAAAGACCGATCGTAAAAACGGTGAGCAGCTTAATAAGCCAGGGTCCAAAAATCACAAGGGTAACGAATACCGCGACAATTTTGGGTACAAAGGTGAGAGTCTGTTCATTGATCTGGGTAGCGGCTTGAAAAATAGATACCAGGAGTCCTATAACCATGCCGATTATAAGCATGGGTGCTGAACCAAGCAGAATGGTCTGAATCGCTCTGCGGCAGATATCTATGGCCATTTCAGGAGTCATACTGTTTTATCCAAAGCTTTTTATAAGGGATCCGACGACAAGACTCCAGCCGTCTACCAGGACAAAGAGTAAAAGTTTAAACGGCATCGATATAATAACTGGAGGAAGCATCATCATGCCCATTGACATTAAAATGGAGGCGACGATCATATCGATTACCAGGAATGGGATATAGATCATGAATCCCATCTGGAAGGCACGCTTGAGCTCTGACAGCATGAACGCAGGTATCAGGGTCATTGTCGGAATATCTTCCTTGTTCTGCGGCTCATCATCCATGGCGATTTCCGTGAGCAGGGCCAGTTCTTCTTCACGCACCTGACTGAACATGAATTCTCTCATAGGCTGAAGTGCCTTTTCCAACGCTTCAGGCTGGCCTATTTTCTCTTCCATATAAGGCTGAAGAGCTTCACTGTTAATTTTGCTGAAGGTGGGTGACATAACAAAAAAGGAGAGGAACAGTGACAGGCCGAGAATTACCTGGGTCGGGGGCATATTCTGGGTTCCCATTGCCTGCCGGACAAACCCGAGGACGATGACAATACGTGTGAAACAGGTTGTCATCAGAAGAATTGCCGGTGCCACTGACAAGATGGTGAGGACAAAGAGAACCTGGAGTGCATTTGAAACCTGCTGCGGTGATTCAGCATCATCTACTCCAAAGGTGATCGTCGGCAGGCCAATTGAATATCCGGAATGAGGTGCCAGGAACAGAATCGAGGCAGCAACGGCAAAAAAAAGAGACAGTTTTGCCGGTTTTATGTGAAAGGATTCATTCATTTTTGATTATCAGGGACTGTTTTTCTTAGAGTAGTGGCGAATGAAGATTCTTTGGTTGATTCGATTGTAGCTATATGGTTTATCCGGTCATTACTTATTCCGAGGAGGTATTCCTCCCCCTTCACCTCAACCAGGCACAATGCTTTTTTCCCCATAAGCGGTTTTATCTCGAGTACTTTGATCGATTGTGAAGCGGGGCTGTGAAACAGAGATAAGCGTTTTTTCAAAATACCGTAGAGTATCAGGATAATACCAAGAACAACAAGCAGGCCCCAGAGCATACGGAAGTAGCTTCCCATCTCATCAAGCCCTGTTTCCGCACCATAGATATTCTCAGGAGATGAAACCAGGAATACGGTAAAGAGCAGGCAGAACGTGAGGTAGCGGAATGGAGTTGTCATTATCGGTGTTTAACCCAAATTTTCAATTCTATCGATAGTTGAAACTACGTTGGTTAGACGTATACCGAATTTTTCGCCAACCATAACTGCTTCCCCCCTGGCGATCAACTTTGAATTGACATAGAGATCTAAAGGTTCGCCTGCAAGTTTGTCGAGTTCAATAACGTAACCCTCGCCCATCTTCAAAAGGTCTTTTAAGAGTATTTTGCATCGACCAACCTCAACAGAGACTTGGAGAGGGATATCGTAGAGAAAATCAAGACCTTTGGTCTGAATCTGTTCCTTAGTTGAACTGGATTTCACCGGCTTAGTTTGATTTTCCTGTAAGAGTTCTTTCAGTTCTTCAGGTGCTGGTCGGGTGTTATCTTGGTTTGCAGGGGTCATAATATTTCCTTATTTAAACATCCCGGTGAGACTGATAGCCTTTTTGCCATTATGTGTTCCGGGAGCTGCATAAAAAGTTGGCTGGTTTTCAACTAAAATTTTGAGGGGACTGTTTGGATCGTAATCGAGATCCAGAATATCTCCCTTTTTTAAATTCAGCAGTTGTGAAATGGAAAGGCTGATGATTCCAGATTGTGCTGTTACTACTGCCGGCATTTCAAGTAATTCATCCTCTATCACATTATGCCAGCTGCTTTTATTGACATTGGAGATACTGAGAAGGTCTTTGAGCAGATCCCGGAGTGGCTCGAGAGTTGCAAAGGGGATGACCATGTGCATTTCACCGGAAAGCTCGCCTACCTTCACCAGAAAAGTGGTTACGATAACTTCAGATGCAGGCTCGACAATCGATAAGAGACGGGGATTGTTCTCAAGTTTGACCAGGGTTGTTTGCATGTCAAGAAGTTGAGAAAATGCATTGCTCAAATCATTACAGGCATCGACAAATAATGTTTTTAGAACAATGAGTTCAATAGTGGTGAGTTTTCTATCTAACTGGAGAGGATCGAATTCATTAGAAGCCCCAAGCATAATTTCAATTAGAGAAAATGAGAGCTCAGGATCAAGAATGATAAGAGCGCCATGCTGTAGTGGTGACATATCTATAATGCCACTGGCACCAAGACTCTTCTTGTCTCTGAAGAAATGCTGAAATTCATATGAGTTAAGTGATATTCTTGAAACAGAAGAAGTTCGTTGAAGTCTATTTGTTAATGAGCTTGAGTACGTTCTGCAGAATATGTCCAGGATGATATCCAGGTTGGGAATTCTGAACTGTTTGCTTCCCGGTTGTGGGAGATTGAAGAGGTCTATCGATGTGAAATTGATAGTAGTGTCCTGCTGATCATTTTCATTCAGGTCGACCGAAACCCTGCCATCATTGATAGCACTGAGTAAATCGGATATTTCTTCTTTTCTCAGGATTGGTTCCACAATGTTAGTGTCCTTTCTGTGCCATAATTTTTTTTCTTGTTTTAAGCCTGGAAAAATTTGCTGAAACCATTTTTAGTACCTTGCCCCTGAAAAGGTGTAATAAAAGACAAGAGACTGAATTCTATTGAACCACAAAATTGGTAAAGTAAATCGATTTCACTTTGCCAGACTGTAAAAAGGAGTTTATTCTGTTAATCAGTTCTGCTTTAAGTTGTTTTTTCCCCTGGAGATCCTGCAATTCCTCATAGGTTTTATTACCAAGCAGCAGGAGAATTGCATCACGAGTCTGCGGCATTCGTTTTGTCAGCTCTTCACGGCTCTCTTCATTAGTGAGTTCCAGGGTAAGAGATGCTTTTACATAATGGTTACTGTCTGCGCTGATAATATTGACAATAAATTCTTCTATATCAACCATTGGACCGATATCTGCACTTTGTGTTAGTTCGACTGTCGAAGCGTCAGGTGCGGTCTCCTTCTCTTCTGCTAGAGGGGTTTCTTTGTTGTAAAGGATAAAACCAGCAATACCGACACCTATCAGCAATATGAGAACAACCAGGCTGATTATAATAAGCGGCTTTTTCCAGCTGCCACCTGACTTCGTTGTTTCTTCAGTCATTTCTACCATTTGACAATTCCTTTAGTCTTCAACCGGAAAGGCGTGAACTCTTTTATTGAGTAAGGCACTATAGAGGTACAACCGCACTTCGCGGTGCCATGTCGCGCCTGGAACTTGTTGTGTTAAGCCGGAGAACAAAATCAACACGCCTGTTTAAGGCCCTGGACGCTTCGTCTTTGTTTGGTACTATCGGGCGTTTTTTTCCATAACCCACCGAAGACATCCGATCCAGCGGAAGGAGATCACCCTGAGCAAAAAATCGTAAAACAGAAACTGATCGAGCGACGGAGAGTTCCCAGTTATTAAATTTGCCGGCGGAAACTCTGGTGTCATCAGTGTGCCCTTCAATTCTTAAATTCATGGGCAACGGCGTAATGATTTCCGCTATAGTCCGAAGGGTTGAATAACTATCGGAGGATATCTTTGCCTGCCCTGGTTTAAAAAGAACCGAATCGTTGATCCTTAAAATAATAGATTCGTGGCTTTTTTTAAGGAGGCCAATATCATCTTTGAGACGAAGTGAGTCTATCTGTGATTCGATTTTCTCATAAATTTTTTTGGTAGTCTGCTGCCGGATAGGTGAAAATCTGGTGATGGGGGGTGAGGGGAGAACAGGTATAGTAAAATCTATATGGATAGGATCGGAATGGAGACCAAGAGCATCTCTGATTGAACTTGACGCTTTGGTAAATTTAACAGGATCCATACTTGCCATGGAGAGCAGGAGGATGAAAAATGTGAGGAGAAGGGTGACCATATCCGCATACGTAATCATCCACAACGGTGTCTTCGGTCCACACTTACGTTTTCTTTCTTTCTGTTCTTCCAGTGGAGTTTGTCCGTATGCCATAAGAAGGATCTCTATCTGTTGAAAGAAGATTCACGGAGTTTGGGTGCAATAAAGGCATGAAGTTTCTGCTCCATTATCCTTGGGTTTTCTCCGGAAAGGATGGATTGCATCCCTTCAATGATAAGGGTCTTAATAAGCACTTCTGACGATGAGCGGTTTCTGAGTTTGCCTGCCATTGGGGAACAGATAACATTGGCTATAACTGCACCGTAAAATGTTGTCAGAAGAGCAACTGCCATTGCGGGACCAATTGAAGACGGGTCATCCATTGTCTGCAGCATCTGTACAAGACCGATAAGAGTTCCAACCATCCCCATGGCAGGAGCATAGGATGCAACAGCTGTAAAAATATCTGCTCCCTGCTCATGTCGAAGCTGGATATATTCGATCTCTGTATTAAGCATGGATCGCAATGTTTCCGGCTCCTGTCCGTCTACTGCCATCTGTATGGCCTTTCCAAGAAATTCATCATCAATATCTTCCATACTACCTTCCAGGGCCAGGATGCCTTCTTTTCTGGCTTTGTTGGCGAATCCCATCAATTGGATTATAAGTGAATTAACTGGAATTTCTTTATGTCGGAAGGTTTTCCTGGCAACTTTGAGAGCATCAAATACATCACGGAAAGAATAGTGAACCAGTGTGTTGCCAAAAGTGCCCCCTAAGACGATCATTATGGCGGGGACATTAAAAAAAATTATCAGTGGCCCTCCCTGAAGGATGGCCATTATCATTAATCCAAAAGCAGCACAAATACCAATTATCGTCGAAAGATCCAAAAAAGCTCCTCCACTCTAATTCATGAACCAGAGTAAGTATAAAAATCAATTACCACGTTATTACGTTAGAATAGCCACCTGTTTTAATATCATAGACCTTCATTTTCTAAAACTCAAGTTTATCGGCTAACTATTCAGCATCGTGTTGACTTTTTACATGAGTAAATATATTTATGCAAAAAATAGTCCATGCATCAAAAAAGAATGAAAAAGGGATGAAAGTGTGGGGATATTGGATATTTTGGGTCGGGAGAGTACAAAAAAGGTGGGAAGGAGGCCGGTTTTATCTGACCGGCCTCCTATGTGACACATATGTAGTCAAAAAAATGACATTTATCGTTTGAGGTTAATCAGTTCTCCCAGCAGCTCGTCTACGGTAGTAATAATTTTAGAGTTGGCCTGGAAGCCTCTTTGTATGGTTATCATTTTGACAAATTCGTCTGCCATGTCAACATTAGACTGTTCCAGTGAGTTGGTGAAGATTTTTCCTAATTCTGGTCCCGGGATTCCAGTCCGGGGAGGACCGGACGATGTTGTTGCAGCGTAGAGATTACTGCCTGCCTTCGATAAGCCGTTAGGGTTAACAAATTTACTTA
>MAXH01000163.1 GCA_001750925.1 Desulfobulbaceae bacterium S3730MH12 | reverse complement strand
TCGATACCCGATTTTTATTTTTCCTGTTTTTTGAATTTGTTGAAGGGTTCCTGTTAATTCCTGAGCGACCAGGGGAGGACTACAAAATGCCAATGCTGTAATAAGTGTTAAAATGATTTTCATACTGGTTTTCTCCTTTTTTCTGTTTATTTGCTTTCACATACAACTGTGGTTAAGAACTCCTAACCCGAATAAATCGGAATTTTTAAATAGCTGGATAAGTACCTTCACGAAATTGATTTTGAAGTCGGAGTTTATACCTTGGTTTCATAAGGGCGCTTATCTCTGCCACAAAAGCGCAGAAAACAATTTCTAAGGCACAAAGTTGACCGACTATCTACCATTTTTCCCTGCAAGCTGCCCGCAGGCAGCAGAGATATCACCGCCCCTGCTGTGTCGTATAAATACAGAGTAGTGTGCTCTTCTCAGAATATCCTGAAAGGCTAAAATGCGGTTTCTGTCGGAACCTTTGTACCCGAGTTCCGGCGAATCATTGTATGGGAGGAGGTTGATCTTACAGGGAATGTCCCTCAGTTTTTTTGCAAGCCTGCGCGCCTGCTGATCGGAATCATTGATACCTTTCAGCAGAATATATTCGAACATAATCCTTTTTCTTTTCGGCATGGGGAAATTACGACAAGCATCAAGTAATTTATCTACCGAATAGGTATTGTTAACCGGCATTAGCTTACTTCTGATTCCATCATCAACGGTATGCAACGAAATAGCCAGATTAGCCGAAGATCTCTCCCCAAGTTCCTGAAGTTTTGAAGCTATACCGCACGTGGAGACAGTTATTCTACGTTCAGCCAGATTGAGTCCCCTGGGATCAGTCATAATTGACAGCGAGGTAAGGACGTTTTCCAAATTATTCAGTGGTTCACCCATCCCCATAAACACGACGTTTGTAATTCTTTTTGATCTGAGAAACTCATCATCAGCCGGCTGCATAAGTAGAAAATCTCTTACCCCGCAAATCTGATTGACAATTTCTGCTGGACTGAGATTTCTTATAAAGCCCATTGTGCCGGTAAGACAGAAGGAGCATTTCATTGCACAGCCAACCTGGGAAGAAATACAGAGAGTGTTACGATCCGGTTCAGGGATAAGAACAGATTCGATAATATGATTATCATAAAGACGAAACCCGAATTTTACACAGCCATCTTCAGCACGTTCTGTGATCGGATCTTTAAACTGGGAAATGGTGCAGGTTTCTTCCAGTACACTCCTGAAAGCTTTGGCAAGATCAGTCATTTGAGAGAATTCAGTTATCCCAGGCCGATACAACCAGCCCATTATCTGCCTTCCCCTGAATGGAGACTGCCCAAGGCTTTCAACGAAATTGACAAGTTGGGTCTGACTAAAATTTTTAAGATCTGTTTTATCTTTAGTCATAAAGCTCTCAAATTCTATGGAACAATTTTGTTTCTGCCTGCTAAAGTCGACTGTATTTCGGCCAGAATTCTATCTATTCGAGTTTGCCTCGCTCGGCAGCCTGATCAGATGGCCTACGTAGTCCATAGAACAAGTCAGTTTGAAACAGGGTTTTCTGTTTCAAACTTTTGCATAAATTGAACGAGTTTTTCAACGCCTTCGGTTGGAAAAGCATTATAGATAGATGCCCTGCAGCCGCCAATTGAACGATGACCCTTCAGGCCATTAAGGCCAATGGCAGCTGCCTCGTCTATAAACTTAGCTTCTAGTTCAGGAGTTGGTAAATTAAACGATATATTCATCAATGATCGTGAATCTTTTTCCGCATGCCCTCTATAATAATCGGTTGCATCGATTGCCTGATAGAGCAAAGATGCTTTTTCAATATTGCGTTTCTCAATGGCGTCTACTCCACCCTGTTTTTTGAGCCACTTCAGTACTTCGCCCACTGCATAAATTGCAAAACAGGGTGGGGTGTTAAACATGGACCCTTTATCAGCGTGAGTCTTATAGGACAGCATGGAGGGTGTATTTTCGGGAGTCTCCTCAAGAAGATCTTCTCTGATTATTACAATGGTAACGCCCGCAGGACCAAGGTTTTTCTGTGCTCCGGCAAATATGATACCAAATTTATTTATGTCTACCGGGCGTGACAGAATATCTGAAGACATATCACTTATAAGCATTTTGTCCGTTTCCGGAAATTGAGCAAATTGCGTCCCATATATAGTGTTATTAGAAACGAAGTAGAGATATTCGGATTCCTGTGCGATTTCATATTCTCCAGATCGAGGCACTTTATTGAAGCTGCTCTCCTCACTGGAAAAAGGTACATCTATATTTCCAAAGAGTTTTGCCTCTTTAATGGCCTTCTTAGCCCAGGTGCCAGTGTTGAGATAGGTGGCTTTTTTCTGACTTCCAAGCAGATTCATCGGAATCATAAAAAATTGGCTTGAAGCTCCCCCCTGAAGGAAAAGTACCTTATAATTATCCGGTATCTTCAGTAATTCCCTCAAATTCGCTTCAGTCTCGTCAGCAACAGCCATAAATTCTTTTGAACGGTGGCTGATTTCAATAAGGCCGATACCCGTATCTTGAAAATTGACAACATCTCTGCCGGCATTCTCCAGGACTTCATAGGGGAGTGTTGCAGGCCCTGGACTGAAATTATATACTCGATCTACCATTTTGTTTTCTCTCTTTAACTATCTATTTTAGCGTTTCATAGAGTGATCTGTTTTGCCTCAATGCCTCATATAAAACAATTCCGGCACTCATTGCCAGGTTTAGGCTGCGAATATTGGGATTTACCATAGGGAGGGTATAACATCTGTCATGGTAAAGTCCAATGATGTCCTCCGGCAGTCCTTTTGTTTCTCTACCGAAAATCAGATAATCCCCCGGTTTAAATTTTGCTTCGGTATAATTTTTCTTAACCTTGGTTGAAAATAAGAATAACTTTAATTCATCCTGAGCCTGAAGAAATGTTTCAAAATCATCCCAGTATCGGATGGAAACATATTGCCAATAATCGAGTCCAGCTCGCTTTAAGTGCTTGTCATCTGTTGAAAAACCCAATGGACGAATAAGATGGAGACATGTATTTGTAGCACCGCACAATCTTGCAATCGATCCGGTGTTGGGTGGAATTTCCGGTTCTACAAGAACAATATTAAGAGGACTGTCAGTCATGAAAATGGTATATCTATTCTTTAAATAATTTGTTGGGGGAAGAGTTGTTTATAATCATAGTCTCTCCTTTAAACAATATAAATCAGTTACCATCAGAGTTTACATGGGCGACTTCTTAAACATGAATCATGAGAGTAAATCAAAGAGAGATGAGCGGTTTACTATCATTCTCATCATAGGATACATCTTTCTTTTTCTATTTTTCATGCAGAGGGTCTTGTACGATAACAGAGAAATATTGGTGCAAAAATCGTATGATTTGCAAGCTGATCTCATGCAGTTCGACAGCATAATTAATGATCGGCAGGGGGGGGCAAGTACATATTCAATACCTGCAGAGTTCAGTCCTTTTTTCTTTGAGAAAATGGATATCAACGAAGCTGGTAAAGAATTGCTTATGACCATTAAAGGTATCGGCCCCAAACTTGCCGATAGTATACTGCAGAGTCGTTTAGAGTATGGCCCGTTTACAAAAGTTGAAGATCTCCTTAAAATCAAAGGCGTTGGTTCAAAACGAGCAAAATACTTTGAAACGCTCTTTGTTTTTGGTAGAGAAAAATGAATGTTCAAATCATCGACCAGCCGGTTCTTATTCTTGTAGGACCGACAGCCATAGGTAAAACAGCACTTTCTTTAGAATTAGCCCGTCGTTTTAATTGTGAAATTGTAAGTGTTGATTCAATGCAGGTCTATAAATATATGGACATCGGCACTGCGAAAGTAACAAATGAGGAGCGGGGAGGAATTACCCATCACCTCATAAATATAGTAGAGCCGGATGAACCCTACGATGCTGCACGATTCACCGAAGATGCACTGTTGGCAATCAGGGAAATACATAAACGGGGGAGAGTCCCTCTCCTGACCGGTGGCACAGGTTTATATCTCAGGGCTCTTATCAGCGGTATTTTTGAGGGGCCTCCATCTGATAGTGTAATTCGGAAAAAACTAAAACAACGTTTGAAAGAAGAAGGTCATCATGCGTTACATAAAGAGTTGGTCTTATATGATGGTATTTCCGCAAATAAAATCCATCCTAATGACACACAAAGACTGTTGAGAGCGCTGGAAATTTATCACTCAACCGGCAGGTCATGGTCAACGTATCTGGAATCTAAAGCGAGCAACAGGCAACGGATCCATTTTTCCAATATGCTTCAAATTGGTCTCGCCTGTGATAGATCTGTTCTGTATGATCGAATCAACTTACGAACGGAGATTATGCTTGACAGTGATTTTGAAAAAGAGGTAAGGGGACTGCTGGACATGGGTTATGGAAGGGGTCTTAAATCAATGAGCTCTATAGGCTACCGCCATATGATCAATTATATCTTTGGCGATTACCAATATGAAGAGATGAAAAGACTGCTGGCGAGAGACACAAGGCGATATGCCAAAAGACAATTAACATGGTTTGGTAAAAATGACGATCTGCACTGGATCGAAGTTAAGAACATATCCAGGGTAATGAAAACTGTTGAATTATTATTAGATATTAGATGAACTATTAAATGCATATGGCTGAATGAACGATATATATAATATAGACGAAATACCGCCGGTATTTCTTGAAATACTTAAAAACAGAGGGCTTGAGGGAAGGGAAGAGATAGCAGATTTTTTGTTCCCAAAACTCGCAGATCTGCCAAAACCCGCCGCTATGCAGGGCATGGCAGAAGCTGTAGATCTTATCTTTGAATACCTGGTTGCAGAAAAGCCGATTTTAGTTTGGGGAGACTATGATGTTGACGGTACCACAGGAACCGCGCTTCTGGTAAATTTTTTCAGTAGCATAGGAAAGGAAATTGATTGGCATATCCCAAACCGTCTTCATGAAGGATACGGTCTTAATATTGACTGGTTTCGGAAAAATGGCAAATACAATGCGAAGCAGGATTTTCTCCTTATTACTGTGGATTGCGGCATTTCTGATGCTGAGGTAATTAATCAGATAGTACAGATGGGAGGAAGGGTCATTGTCACCGACCATCATAGTCTGCCCAAAATATCTTTACCTGACTGTATCATTCTTAATCCTTCCCAGGAGAACTGTGGTTTTAACGGCAAATACCTTGCCGGAGTCGGTGTTGCATTCTACTTGGCAGCCGGGGTGAGAGCGAAAGTTTTATCGACAGGAGGCATCAATGAAACTGCTCAGGAGATTAATCTAAAACAATTTTTAGCTTTTGTTGCTCTAGGTACTATTGCAGATCTGGTGCACCTCAGCCCGACCAATCGTATTTTGGTCAAAGGCGGCATTGAGGTGCTGAAAATTACACAATTCCCTGGAATTGCCGCACTTCTAGATTCATGTGATATTCAAGATGGGAATGTAGGCTCGGAGGATATTGGCTTTCTTCTGGGACCTCTTATTAATGCGGCGGGCAGGGTGGGTGACAGTGAAACTGTAGTAAAACTACTTACCACTGCTTTTGCGCCGGAAGCTGGAAAATTAGTTAAAAAACTGGTCAGACTCAATAATAAAAGAAAATCTATCTGCATTAACGATTTGGAGGAATCACTGGGCATCCTTAATGTGAATCAGGTATTGGAGGACAGGTGTGTCATTTTGGCCGGTGATATCCACCAGGGTGTAGCCGGCATCGTTGCCTCAAGGCTTGTCGATACGTTTGGTGTTCCGGTGATTGTACTGGGAGTGAAACCTGGTAAAACAGGTGAAACCTTACTGGTTGGATCTGCACGCTCGGTAGAAGGAGTGAGTATCGTTAAGGCAATTAACCAATGTTCCGAATTTCTCCTGAAATATGGTGGTCATGATATGGCCGCAGGATTGACTATGTCGGAAGTTAATTTTATTGATTTTCGGCAGAAAATACAATCTGTAATCGCTGCAATGATGGATGCAAAGCCTGTCGTTCCAGCCAGTAGAAACGATTTTTACTGTCCTGTTGCAGACTTGATGAGTGAAAAATATTTAGCTTTTCTGCAACTACTTGAACCTTTTGGACCCGGCAATGAACTACCTGTTTTTAAAGACAATAATGCAAAAATTGTAAATTCCAAACGTGTCGGTAGAACATCAGAGCATTTGCAAATTGCCTTAAGAGGTAAATATTCAAATTACAAAGGCATTGGGTTTGGCCTTGGAAAACATAGAGATGAAATACAGCAAAACCCCGAAAGAACAATACGATACACACCAACTAAAAACAGATTCAGGGGAACAACCAGCTGGCAGGTCCGCATAATAGACATATAGAGCTTGAGTCGTCACTGCCAAACTTAATAGAAATTACATGGGTAGTGTGGTTGATCATGCATACAACACTTTGTAAAATCAGGAAAAATAGTTTAGTAAACATAATATACATTATGCGACATTAGTTTTCAGCCTGTTTGGCGGAGAAAAGTAATATCTTCCAGGCTGGTCTTCCAAGTTCCATGTTTAAATGCTATAAATACTGCCTGATTTCTTTATGCCACTTGATATAATAATTTGATATCATCTTTTATAATTTGAATTGGAGCTTGTTATGTCCCGAAAGATTTACCAGGAACCCCTGGTTGGTCGCTATACCAGCGTTGAAATGCAAAATCTTTTCTCAGAAGAAAAGAAATTTACCACCTGGCGTAAATGCTGGGTTGCCCTTGCCGAGGCACAGTATGAATTAGGGCTTACTGATATTGTTACCAGAGAAATGGTTTTGGAATTGCGTGACAATGCAGAAACAATCGACTATCAGGTTGCAGCAGACAAAGAAAAGGAAATCCGGCATGATGTTATGGCCCAT
>MAXH01000162.1 GCA_001750925.1 Desulfobulbaceae bacterium S3730MH12 | reverse complement strand
AGCATGTTATCACGCTTGTAGCGATATTCTACAAATCCTTCGCTGGCAAGCATCCTGAAAACGGGTGTAGTGGTAAATTTTTCAGAAAAATTACCACCACCAAAACCCTTCTGCCCAACGTCAAAATCCCCCGTCGCATGATATGAATAACCCGGCGGAGCCAGAGAGCGGGAAGCCAGAGACAGGTTGCCGCCATGTCGGTATGCCTTGTTTAAAAAAAGATAAAATTGTTTGGGTATTCCCCGTATTCCGGAGGTCAGGACAAGGTCTGCTCCCAGATTCTTTTTGACTCTTTTAAATTTCTCCAGAGACTCCCCCTTGAAGAGATAATTGCCACTATAAGGAACTTTAAAGAGATCCTTCCTGTTGATAGTCTGATTCAACGTAACAAGCTGTTTCTCCCCTTTAAAACCATAATCCAGTGCATCCTGATGATAGATGATTTCCAGAAAATCCAGTTCCTGCGGTGTGAAGCTTCCAATCTCCGGATGGTACTCGCCGAGAAGAAGTGCATCCTCAAACCCGAGAACACAAAAATTCCCATGCCCGGCATGGGTCTGAATCTTATCAAATCTCTCCACCACCGACCTCAACAACTGAAACTGATCCGGCTCTAATATGATATCATCTTTATGAGGAGTATTAGGGTGACGGACTTTGGTCAGATAATCCTTGACATGTGCATCTCTCGTGACAGGGGGAGACATAGCTGGTAGTTCAAGAGGATGAACTTTCAACTGACGGAGCTGCGTTTTCCCTTTTCCAATATGATTACCTGAAGCAGCAGCTAGAATTTCAATTGGGTTCAAGACAGCAGCAAGAGCTGCAAATTTCAGGAAAGTTCTTCTCTTCAAACCATTGGTTCCTTATTATATTAAACCACTATCCGGGTCACTATTCATGAAGGGATAAACTACTATAGCCTCCTGACAATAAAAGAAATTACCTGCATGCCGATCACTTGTCAATCGATTAATCCAGTGCACCGACAGTCAAAAACTAATCAGCCAATAATATCCCCATTCAAACAAACAGTTTCACGGCCGGTTATGTGACCCAGGCCGAGGACAAAATCACTTGAGTTTGCCTCTGTTCTCTGTTAACGATACAGGGTTGGAAGTTTATACAAATTTAGAGATAACTAAGTACCCCATGGACAATGAACTCACTATCATAGTACCTGTATTTAATGAAGAGGAGAGCCTGCCCGCCTTTTTTGCAGAGATGGACAGGTTTATCAGTGCTACTCCCGTTACCAGCAGGGTTCTCTTTATCAACGATGGCTCAACCGACCAAAGTGCAGCAATTCTCAGGGAGAAATGCGCCAATTCGGCTCAATACAACTATCTGACACTCGATACCAACTACGGCTTAAGCACAGCCATAAAAGCCGGCATTGATGCCTGTGATACCAGTCTTATCGGCTACATCGATGCAGATCTGCAGACAAAACCGGAAGATTTTTTACTTTATTTTGAATATTTCCCCAAGTATGACATGGTCAACGGCATCAGGCAGAAGCGAAAAGACTCACTGGTTAAAAGATTTTCTTCAAAATTTGCCAATGCATACAGACGACTCATGATTAACGACGGGATCCAGGACAGTTGCTGCCCCCTGAAAATTTTCAAAACTTCCTATGCAAAAAAAATGGATCTTTTCACTGGAATGCACCGCTTTATGCCTGCCCTGATCAAGTTACAGAACGGCACAGTGAAGCAGATTCCTGTTTCACACTACCCCCGTTATGCAGGAACCGCAAAATATCATCTCTGGAACCGTCTTATCGGCCCTTTCTTTGATACATTCGCCTTTCGCTGGATGCGAAGCAGGTATATCAGCTACAAGATAGCTGACGAGAAGAGATGAACCAGTATGTGATTTTCAGTATAGGTTTTCTCTCCCAGATCCTTTTTTCAGCAAGATTGCTTGTTCAATGGATAAGTTCGGAAAAAGCCGGCCGTGTTCTCTCCCCTCTGCTCTTCTGGCAGCTCAGTATTTTTGCTTCATTTCTGATGATGGTATACGGAATTCTGCGTAACGATCTGGCAATAATTTTCGGTCAGTCCATAACCTACTGTGTCTATATACGCAATCTCCACTTCCAGGGATTCTGGCACAAAATTCCGAAACTTATTCGGATCGCAGCCATTCTTTTCCCGGTACTGGCAATCATCTGGCTGATCAGGGGTGACAGCTATAATTTCCGTACAATCATAACCAATGAGGATATTTCACCCCTTCTCATGGTCTGGGGCCTGGCAAGTCAGTTCGTTTTTACCTTCCGGTTTATTTTCCAATGGATATATACTGAAAAGAGAAAAGAATCTCTTTTGCCCATAGGGTTCTGGCTGATCAGTTTTACAGGCTCCATGATGGTTCTCTCCTACGCTATTATAAGAAAGGATCCTGTGCTCTTCGTTGGTCAGATCTTCGGATTTGTCGTATATACAAGAAATATCCTGCTCTGGATGAGACACAAAAACAGCAATGATCAGGCGAATGGTGCCATGTAATGACAACTCCAGAGACCAACCACGAAGATCACAGCCTGAAATTCCTGTTTCTCCTGCTCGGTTATTTTTCCCTCCATATTCTGCTGCGGGTATTGATATCGGACTCACTTGATTATGACGAGGCTGAACAGGCACTTCTCGGCCAATGGCTGCTACCGGGATACACAGAGCAACCACCGCTTTATACCTGGATACAATATTTTCTTTTTAAAGTGTTTGGTAAAAATGTCTTTGCGATCAGCCTGCTAAAAAATGCACTGCTTTTTCTCACCTACCTCTTTGTCTATCTCAGCGCTTCCAGGCTGTTGAAAGATACCAGAGCAGCCATTCTAACGGCATCCTCCCTGCTTCTGATTCCTCAGATTGCATGGGAATCTCAGCGTGATATGACTCATACCACCCTGGTTGTCTTCGCCGCTGCATCAGTTTTATGGCTGACCCTGAGACTGGTTGAGAACAGGAGTTTCCTGAATTACGCTCTTCTGGGCATATTTTGTGGTATCGGTTTCCTGGCAAAGGCCAACTTTATTCTCTTTCTTACCATCCTCTCTTTAACTCTGCTCACCTTCCCCGAAGGCAGGAAACTACTCTTTTCCAGAATGATTTTTATAAGTCTTCTGATCACCGTTGCCATGAATGCATACTATGTTACCTGGATGTTCAATAATCAGGATATTGTTTTCTCAGCAACGCACAAGTTCAAACAGGCGATTGTGACACCTCAGGAAAAAGGGGTTAAAAGTTTTTTCACCAACACATTCCTGTTTGTGGCCCCACTCTGTTTTTTCTATCTCCTTATTTTCCCGGGAGGGCTGGGGAGAAACAGAAACCACCAAACAGATTTTTCGTCCCGGTTCATGTTTCGATATGGACTCATCTTCATTCTCATTCTCCTTGTTATTGTAATTTCATTTAAGATCACCTACGTCAAGGACAGGTGGCTGCAGCCACTTCTTTTCGCCGCTCCTCTGATATTCTTTTCCGGGCTTGATGTAAAAACCATATCTGAAAAACAGTTTAAGCGATTTCTTCTAGCGGCCTTTTTTGCAGCCATGAGTGTTTACATCGCCTTTACCCTCAGGGTAGTGAGCGCCCCCCTCAGCCATAAATATTCCAGATTGAGTTATCCATTTACCTCCCTTGCCAAAGAGATACGCAGATCCGGTTTTACCGGCGGGCTGATAATAAGCAACAAACGATTTCTTGCCGGAAATATGAGCTTCCAGTTCCCGGGCAGT
>MAXH01000161.1 GCA_001750925.1 Desulfobulbaceae bacterium S3730MH12 | reverse complement strand
TTATCTCCAGGCTTTCCACCCCATAGCCACAAACCAGGTCGCAATTTCCCTTTTTTATTTTTCACCTCGTTGGTGATCAGATAGACCCCCAGGTTGTAATCATAGCTAATCCCCCGAATCCCACCTCCACCAAGATCCATCATAATATTACGGCCTGTAAAAATGGGAGGAGTCGCCCCGGAAAAAATTTCATAAGGATTTTCAAGAACAGCGATAATAGCTCTACCATTAACCAGGGGAGATCGAAGCCCAATAAAAAGGTGTTTCTTCCCGGCATCAAAAGTAATTCCTTCAATATTGAGAGTATCGACACCTCCGGCATCGATATCTTTTTCCTTATTTAACTGCTGAACCAGGTAGGGCAGAAGATTATCGAAATGAAATTCATGGACAATCCTGCCATTTTTAATCTGAAACTGAATCAACCGTTGTCTTTTCTTTTTTCTCTTTTTTTTCTTGTCAGGGGAAAACGAAGTAATCAGAAAAACGGTCTCATCTCTGCCCAGTGTGATACCTTCCAGATCATCCACTGGTGTCGATAGTTTCATAGTGACAAGCGGACCGGAAAAATCAAAACCTGAATGATCCGCAATAGAAATAAGATGGAGAGGATTTCTGCCATCATCCTCAATTATCAGGACGTCACCGTTTGAAAGATACAGGACCCCTGATGGCTCATATATATCTAAAAATCTATCGACTAAAGGAGATTCAGAAGCAACTGCACCTGACTGGATAATTGGCAATAACATAAGACCAGGAAGTGATATAAAAAGAGTTAATAATACCCTCAATATATTCATTTAAGATTGTTTTCTAGCCATGAGAATGACAGGTCAGTTTCTGCTGGCATTTCTCTTTTTTATTCTTCAATCAATGCCAGGTTTATCTTATTCTTTTTAATTGTGACGAGAAAGGAACTTCCCGGTTCAAACCCGCTCCCTTCAAGTAATTTAGACGACAAGGTAAGGGTATTTCTTTTTCCAACAGTTGCCTTTAATACTTTCTTTGCAGCTGCTTTTTTAGTAACCTTGATTCTATAGTATTTTTTGTCAACTTCCATCAATTTCAATTTGAGGCTGTTAAACGTCGGATGATTTTTAATTGCCATTTCAGCCATTATTTCACCCTTGGTTTTCCCGCTCAATACGAGTTGTCTGAATAAATCCAAATCATATTTTGTTCTAGGTGCCATAGATCCTCCTTGTTTTTTTGTCATGCTCTATTTTTTCAATATTATCATCCCACTTTATTACAACTAAAACGACCATAAAGTTACGTTCTCAAATCACCTTGCTGCATTAATATTGAATATACACATTTACGAAAAAAATTAAACAACCATAATACTGAAACAAAAATTATTTAAGAATACAGTTTCATACGTCCAAATTATTTCTCTTTGTTCTATCCTCCTCAAAAAGTATCGAATTGAGTCAAGAGATGTTAAAAATCCACACCTATTCGAACCTGGTTACAACATTTATTTTAAAGAAATATCGTATAAAACTTGGTAATATGTTGTTGATAGGGATAAAACATCTGTCGATAAATATTTATGAAGAACAAAAAAAGCCTGCTGACCATATTTCAACTCCACGTTTTCGTACTTGTTTTGTCACTTGTCGGCGTTCTGGGGTATTTGTGGATGAGTTTGGAAATCACCCGTTCACAATCAGAGATAGCTGAGATCCGCACCTCATATCTCGCTACTGAAAAAGAGCTGATTCGAAATGACGTGGAAGATGTTCTTCAGTACATTGAGCATCAGAAATCTCTTGCTGAGGAAAGAGTCAAAGCAGTGGTGAAGTCACGGACAGAGGAGGCATTTAAAACAGCGCAATATATTTATGAGCAAAACATCAATGACACGCCTGAGTCAGAGATCGCCGACCTGATACATGATGCTCTGTTTGCCGCATCATGGGATAATGGCAATGGCTACTATTTTGTTGAAGATCTCGCAGGCACAGAGATAGTAAACCATAATTCTCCTGAAATTATGGACAAGGATATTGTTGATCTACAGGATGACGATGGCAATTTCATTGTGCGGGATATTCTCTCTTTCGCAAAACCTGAAGCACGGGAAGGATTCTGTTCTTTTTATTGGCGCAGACCAGATTCACCCGAAATACTTGAACCGAGAATATCGTTTATAAAATTCTTTGAACCGCTGGATTGGATTATCGGCAATGGAATGTATGTCGAAGATGAAAAGGAGCTTATCAAGAAAGAGATACTGGAGTGGGTAGAAAAAACACACCCCAGAGTCGATGGGTATATCTTCACCGGCACCTGGGAAGGTTTAAGCCTGACCGGCCCGGCCAAGGGTGAAAACATGTACCATGTTACGGCCCCCAATGGTGTAAAAGTAGTTCAGGAACTCATTAACAAAGCAAAAGAAGGCGGGGGCTTTGTAGAGTATATTATGCCAAAGTTCTCCGGACAGCGATCAGTGCCGAAAATTAGTTATGTGGCTGCCATTGAGGAATGGCAGTGGTATATTGGTACCGGTGTATATGTCGATTATATTGAAGACATGGTGGCTGAGCAGCAAAGGGAATTAAAAGAAACCGCTAAAGTTTTTCTTAAACAATGTCTGCTGGTACTCGGATTCCTCTGTTTACTTTCCTATGCACTGACCCGTCTTCTGTCAGACAGAATAGGACAGAATCTTAGACTATTTCTTGATTTTTTCAAAGACTCCGCCCAAAAAGCAATTCCCATCCAGCTGGAGAAGATAACCTTTAAAGAATTCCACTCCCTGGCCGCGTCTGCCAACCAGATGGCAAAAGAGAGACAACGGGCATGGGAATCAGTAAAAGAAAACCAAAACTACCTGAGGTCGATTTTCAATGCACCAAATGAAGCAATCATTTTATTTGATCCCCATGACGGGTCTATCCTGGATGTAAATCATGCCATGCTCGAAATGTATGGTATTACACATCAGGAAGCAGTAACCCCCCTTCGGGAAAACGTCATTTTCGGCCCGCCGCCATATGATTACAGAGAGGCACGCAAAAGAATAGCAGAGACCGTCACAGAGGGTTCCCAGACATTTCAATGGCTGGCTAAAAAGAAAACTGGTGAATTTTTCTGGACGGAAAACAGCCTGAACCTGACGGAACTTGGCAACAAAAGCTTTGTGATTGCAGTCCAGCGAAATATCGATGCGAAGAAAAAAACTGAGCAAATCCTGGCCGCCGAGCAGGAACGGCTTGCAGTGACCCTTCGAAGTATTGGTGATGGTGTTATTACAACAGATACTGAAGGAAGGATTGTCCTTATAAACAAGACGGCTGAACAGATAACCGGCTGGGTAGCTGAAGAGGCTCTGGGCAGGCCGGCATCTGAAATATTCAACATAGTACACGAAAGATCAGGAGAACCCTGCAAAAGCCCTGTAGCACAGATCCTTGAAACAGGAGAACTACTTGAGCGAGCCGTTCAAAAACTCCTTATTAACAAGGGTGGTCGCAGAGTGTCCATTGCCGACAGCGGTGCCCCTATTTTTGACAAAGAAAGTAAAATTATTGGTGTTGTGCTGGTTTTCAGAGATATCACCAATGAGAAGAAGACGGAACAGGAACTTCTCAAAATCCGAAAATTGGAATCAGTCGGCGTTCTTGCAGGGGGAATTGCCCACGATTTCAATAATATATTATCTGCCATACTCGGGAATATTGAACTTTCCTCTAAAATAGTGGGGGAAGACCACGAAATATCATCTTTGCTTGCCGACGCCATAAGTGCAACCTTCAGAGCGTCCAAATTAACCCAGCAACTCCTTACTTTTGCAAAGGGCGGCGAACCCATCAAAGAAACAACAGCACTCCCTGAGATCATAAAAGAGTCAGCAGAGTTTGTCCTGCATGGGAGTAACATTACCTGTACCTATGATTGCCCTGACGACCTCTGGTTTGTCAATATCGACACAGGACAGATGGGACAGGTTATACAAAATATTATTATCAATGCACGACATGCCATGCCAAATGGTGGCAGGATTGAGATCAAAGGCACAAATATTCAGGATGCCGACAACGTCCCGCTGCTCAATGGCAACACAGGGAAATACATAAAGATTGCAATACGCGATTCAGGTATAGGCATCCAGAAGGATCTGATAGACAAGATATTTGACCCCTATTTTTCGACCAAACAGGAAGGAAGCGGTCTGGGGCTGGCAATCAGCTATTCAATCATTACTAAACATAACGGTTACTTAACTGCAGAATCTACACCGGGGAAAGGATCCGTCTTTACTATCTACCTTCCCGCGACCTTGGATCAGCCGAGAAAAGAAGCAGACAGTGGATCTGTGGTTCTACCTTCCAGATCTGCTACCATCATGGTCATGGATGATGAAGAGGTGGTAAAAAATGTGACGAAATCCCAGCTCGAATTTCTCGGTCATAAAGTTATACTTGTATCCGATGGTATTGAAGCCATGGCCACTTATAAAAAGATGCGGGGTTCCGGTGAACAGGTCGATATCATAATCATGGATCTCACCATACCTGGTGGGATGGGAGGGCAGGATGCTGCAAAAGAAATTCTGAAAGTAGATCCCGATGCCAGGATTATCGTCTCAAGCGGATATTCCACAGACCCGGTGATGGCTAATTACTGGAAATACGGATTTCGTGCAGCTCTCGCCAAACCAATTGTTCTTGACGAGCTAAAAAAAGTGATTCTCTCAGTTCTCTGATAACCCAGATCCATTCCCCGTGAATAACAGCTGAATGCTATACCTGATCAGGTTAAAATTTGACCTTATCCTGAATTGCACTCCAGAGTTTCTCATACGCCTTTGCGGCAGGACTCGATCTGGCATACGCCAGCACCGGAGCCCGATTCACGCCCATTTTCTCAATATCAGTTGAAAACGGGATCGAATTATCAAGAAAATTCTTATATTTCTTCTGTAGTCTCAGCCTCGTTTCCTTATGCAGATTTTTCCTCTTCTGCATCATAGAAATAAAAGGCAACAGCTTTTTTTTCTGATATTTATTATTATTGAAAAAGTTGTAAAGCTGTTCCAGTGTACGTTCTGACAATGTAGTTGGGATTACCGGTACCACGATTTTATCTGCCACCTTGAAAACATTCTCTGAAAGCAGCGAAATATTGGGCGGACAATCGAGGATAATCACATCGTACTCATTACCCACTGCCTTTAAAGCCTTTTTAAGACGTGACCGCCTGTTTTTCATCCTTGACAGGAAAATGTCAAAATCACGATAGCTCATATTGGCCGGCAAAAGATCAAGGTTATCATAATCGCTTGCCCGTATAGCTCCTGTAAAACAATCCACATCCTTGAAAAAGGCCTGTTTTTTTAATTTACGGGAAGGTTTTACCCGAAAATAAAAGCCCGATGCACCCTGCGGATCCATATCACAGAGCAGTGTCTGTTTACCACTCATGGCACAGGCATAGGCAAGGTTAACAGAGGTAGCAGTTTTCCCGACCCCTCCTTTATTACTGTAACAGGCGACTATCTTCATTTTAACACGCCTCAAATATGAAATTTTTTACTTAACCATCTCACAGTCCCGGTTTTTACGACTTCCTGGAAGCTTGATGTAGATAACCTACACTTTTACTCTTCAAGCTGGAACAATTCAATAAAAGACGCGTGAATCCTTTCACTGTCAAAGTGAGCAAAATTTTCCATTACAAGATTGCGTTCTCTGTATTGTAACTGGTAGAGCATAGCGGTGAGAGCACCTATAGATTCAGCAACCTTCAAACTTTTTTTGCCTGACATGGACTGTCCCGACATGAACACCCCAAGAGATACCTGCTGTACAGAATAGTCATTAAACCTACCCAGATTATCCTGCAGAACCTTCAATGCCCTGATAAGGACTTTAACCTTCTTTTTCGAGAAAAGGGGCAAAGAGAACTCCATCAGATAACGCAGCTTTTTACAGTGAATACGCAGTTCATGTACAACCTCGTCGGTAGTTGTTTCATCTATACCACGGGCAATCCTGCACACTTTCCGGTATCGTTTAAGAATCAGCCCGGCAACATACTGATTTGAACTCTTCATCGCATTGGGGCCGGATGTAAGGTTGCCACCAGCATACAGATCAACCCATTCGTCAATTTGCCGACGATAGGATTTCCTCTCTATCATCTTACAGACTTTTTTGTGCTCATTCACTCTCTCTTTCGAAATAGCATCGAACAGAATTCCAAGTCCCTCATGACTACTCTCCGGAACCATCTGAAAATAGTCCTCCCGACCAAGCAGATAGACATCCAGATCACGGAGACGATTTGTCTGCTTCATCAGGTCAGCAAACTCCTGCTTCAACTGTGCAGTTTGTTCAGCGCCATAGACTCCCTTAAAAAGACTCAAGACGGATCTGACCTTTCGAAAGCTGACACGATAGTCATGCAGAAATTCCGTATCGTAATCAGCTACCACACCGGTTTCATTTTGCCTTGAAACGTTTATGTAGGTACGAATAATTGTTGTAGCACTCTCTTTAATCGGATCCTCAGAAGCAAGAAAGATATCAGGTTTTGCAGAATAATTTTTCGGCTTTACCCCTAACCGGCTGTACATTTCTCCAACATCTCTACACAGGTTCGCCCCCATTTTCATCAGCCAACTTTTCAGATCTGCATGGGCACGCTCATAACCACGAAGAGATTGCGTAATCCCAAGCTGCAATGATCGTTTTTTTCGAAAAAAAGAAACGATGTGCAACCGCGCCCGGGTCTTTCCCTCATCATCCAGGATCAACCCCATGTCACGCCGTATTTTTAACCTCGACACAACCATGAATGCCCGAAGCCTGGAAACACCTTTCAATGATCCGGCCACGGGCCCATCTTCCAGTTCGGACAGGAAGGACCATGTCGATCCCGACTGTTGTTCAATAATCCGGCCGTTTGCAAGATTTATCAGCAGCAGGGCCTGCCCTGTTAGTAATAGAATTCGCTTTGAAAGTCTTATTTCGTTATCAAAGGTGTCCAAAATAGAACAATCAACCAGTTCACCTTTTTTAACAACAAGATCATACAACGTATCATTATCCAGATGACGACGTAATTTCTTCAGGTTCTTTCCAGGAGGAAGAGTAAAAACAAAGGGTTCCATAACAACTCAATTGATTTCTAATATTATTACTTTGTTCTGCATTGGCATTTGCTGCACATATGCTTAAAGTAGCTGGCTAACATGTTAATATTAAAACAGGGAGATGAACATGAAAAAATATCCAACCATATCGTTTTTTAAAACCAGCCTGTTATATATGCTTGTTCTAACCTTCCTTGGTGCCCTGGGATGCGCAGGGGTGGGATCGAATATTCCTCCGGAAAGAAGAGAGCCCCTGGTTGAAGGGGAAAACAATCCGGGAAATTTCAGCTATGGGCCGCTGACAGTTGACTATAGTTATACAGTGACCGGCAGTAATATGGTTGTTGGCGGCAGTAACATGATTCTGGCGGGGAAGGCATCTTATCAGGGTGGTGCCGATTCATTGGATGTTCGCATCCTGTTTCTGGATGCTACAGGAGTTATTCTGCAGCAGAAGATAATATATTCATCAGGTTACAGGTCAGGTAATACAAAGGGGTCGAATCGTGTTTTTCAGAAGACATTGGATGTTCCACCCGGGTCTGCCGCAATAACCTTTACCTATTCAGCGACCGATCGCAGCAGTCAACGTTAATTACAGTCTGGCGCTAACCTGTCTGAGCAGATGGGATCCGTAAATGAAACCTCAGCAAGAAGATTGCCTTGAAAAACCAGCCCAGTTCCTTTGTGTATCAGTCAGAATACCCCTGTTCAGCAGACGATCTCTATACATATCACAGCAGGGAGGGTGCTCTTCAACGACTTCTTCCCCCCTGGGAAAAAAACACTCTGATCTCCAAACAGGGGAATATCAGCCCCGGCAGTCGAGTGAAATTGAAAATGTACGCAGGGCCCTTCCCCTTCTATTTTCAGGCTCTCCATATTGAAGACAAACCCGGAATAATGTTCCGGGATATCCAGGAAAAAGGTCCTTTTTCCAGTTGGTCCCACTCTCACTTCTTTCATAATACCGAAAGAGGATCTCTACTCGAAGACAGGATAGAATACACTCTCCCGGCCCACCGCTTTTTGCCCTCGTTTGTTAAAAACCATGTAGAAAAAAAACTCACAGGAAGTTTTCGCCACCGTCAACGCACCCTCACAGCAGATATTGCCCTGCATCAGCAATGCAGCCAGATCCCCCTAAAAATACTTATTACCGGAGCAAGCGGTGTCCTGGGAAAAAGACTCATCCCACTGCTCAGAACAGGCGGACATACCATTTACACCCTGGTTCGCAGACGTCCTTATCCGAATAAAAATGAAATCTTCTGGGATCCGGAAACAGGGTTTTTAAGCAAGAATGATCTACCGGAACTTGACGGAGTCATCCATCTGGCGGGCGAACCCATCGGTCTTAAACGCTGGACTATAGAGAGCAAACGGCGGGTATTTGAAAGCAGAGTTAAAGGTACGAAACTCCTTACCCATACACTTGCAACACTAAGTAAACCACCCAAGGTGCTGCTCAGCGCATCCGCCGTTGGGTATTATGGAGACTGCCAGGACAGGAACATTGATGAAACTGAGCCGGCGGGAAAAGATTTTATTTCCACCGTATGTCATCAGTGGGAAGAAGCGGCCCAACCGGCCAGGCAGGCAGGTATCAGAACCGTTTTCTTGCGTATGGGAGTAAGCATGACACCTGCGGGGGGTGCGCTGAAACGGATTCTCTCCACATCTCCCTTGGGCTTTATACGGTATTTCGGCTCAGGTAATCAGTATATAAGCTGGATAAGTGACGATGATCTCATATCTGCCATGCTCCATGTCCTCACCTGTTCAAGCCTTGAAGGGCCTGTGAACATGGCAGCACCTGAACCTGTAACTAATAGAGAGCTAATGCGTGTGCTGGCAAAAATAACAGGCCGCCCTTTACTCTTTCCCCTGCCCGCCAGACTTTTCCAAAGTATGTATGGACAGATGGCCAGGGAAATTATACTTTCAGGGTGCTCTGTTTCCAGCAAAAAACTTCAGGATTCAGGTTTTCATTTCCGCCACCCCAACCTGGAAACAACACTACGAAACCTGCTGGGATTTATATGAAAATCATGTGCTATCCGGAAGAAAAGGGGTTGGGAGGGGTGTTAGATACTCAGGAAAAGATATAGAATATGAGCAGGAAATTAAAAGCAACATTCTGGGTCATTATGACCACAGCCTTAACATGCGGTTTTCTCCATCACCTTATTCCGCCGGAGGTGCTGAACTTTGAGCGCTTACATATTTTTCTCTTCAATCTCTGCGGTGGTGGCACTCTGCTTATCTATTTTACCGAGGATAGACAGAACTTAAGCCCCAAAGCTCTCATTTTCCTTCTGCTTGCCGTAAGTTTTGCCTTCTGTGCCTTTATGGAGTGGTATGCACTTACCCTGATAATCCCCCTGGCGCTGGCAGCAATCACCGAGACAGTGCGCGTACAGCACTTTGGCAGTTGCCTTCCAAAGGGACTCTTTTCACCCGGTGAAAGTACTGCAAGAAAATTCCATCAAGCCGCACTCCTCTGTCTTTCTCTGGGCCTGTTTATCTCAATCCCTGCCACCCTCAACTCCGTTTATGGTCACTGGATTACTTTGGACAAACTCAAACTGGACACATTTTTTCTCGGCTTTTCCTTTCCCATTTCACTTATCAGCATGTCGGTTATTTTCTCCCTGATGAAGGAGGAATGTCAGCCACTCATCTGTATGCTCAAAGAGATATCCTTCTGGATAATTAATCTCGGGGTTATCATTTTCTTTCTCTTTATTCTTGCCAACTGGTTTCTACCCCAGGTTGCCATAGCTACAACACTGTTTTTCACCGTCTCTTTTATTCTCTATTTATACCTGCACCAGGGTGTTCGGCTGCAGCAAAAGGCCTTTCTGACGTCGGGGATTTTCTTTCTGGTGATTACAGCGATTACCGGTATTATCTATATTCTTCTGGAATTTTCTGTTGACTACAACCCACAGGAAACCCTGCCACTTCTGAGGATGCATGCATTTACCGCTCTTTACGGCTGGAACCTAAGCGGACTTGTGGTTATCAGCCGGCATGGCGATTTCCCGATCCAGCTGCATTCCCGGAAAGTGATCCTGCTCCACTGGCTCACTGTTCTCATCCTCTGCCCGCTGGGATATTTTTTCCCGCTTATAGCCATTGCAGCTGTCTTCTGCTACGGCTGGCTGCTTTATATCCTGCTCTTTAATTACGGACAGGTTGATCAAAAGATTGTCAGGGCGGAAGACCAGCTACTCGCAACCGACAAATAGTATTTAACCCGGATTTTTCATATCAAGTTCTGCGTCAATCTCCTCAACTTTTTCCTGAGCGGTTTCCCATTTATCATACCAGCGCTCAAGACGCCGCTTGCATGTCTCATAGTCCCTGCCAGCCTCAGCCCAGCCGTGTTCATCTGAATAGAGGTCAGGGTCGGCCATGCGGCCTTCGAGCTCTTCTTTCTGCTGTTCCAGCAGCTCTACTTTTTTTTCCGCCTCTTTGACTTTTTTCAGCCAAGGCCCGGCCCGCCTGCTTCGTTCCTGTCGTCTCTCGGCTTCCAGCCTTTTACGTTCCTTTCTCCCCTCTTTTAATTCCAACGCAGTGTCTTTTTCATCTTTTGCAGCCGCACCGCGATTCTTTTCCTCCTTCTCTTTTTCCCTGGCCCGATCCAATTCCTGCTTTTGCAGATACTCGGCCACATTGCCTTCATAAAGAGTTATTTGACCATTTTTAACTTCCAGCACCTTATTTACAAAAGAGTCGAGAAAATAACGATTATGGGAGACAACAATAATGGTTCCATCGTACTGTGCCATGGCCTCCTGCAGCACCTCCTGGGAGCTCATATCCAGATGATTGGTCGGTTCATCCAGAAGCATGCAGTTAGCAGGGGTTGCAATCATTTTGGCGAGAGCCAGCCGACTCTTTTCCCCGCCGGAGAGAACAGCAACTTTCTTATCAACATCATCTCCCCGAAAGAGAAAAGCCCCCAGCAAAGAACGGGTGCGGGTAATGGTCATCTCTTCACCACCCAGCACCATGGTTTCAAGAACGGAAAACTGAGGAGAGAGTTCCCGGGCTTGGTGCTGGCCAAAATAAGACATTTCGACATTTGCCCCCAGCCGAACGGTGCCGGAGTCGTGTTCAATTTCCCCTGCAAGAATCTTTATGAAAGTTGATTTACCGGCACCATTCACCCCGACAACGGCCACCTTATCCCCACGATGGAGCATCAGCTCTGCACCTGTAAAGACGGGTTTTCCATTATAACTTTTACTGAGATTGTCAACCTGAAGAACATCCCGCCCCGATGACGGCGCCGGAGGAAAAGAAAACTTAATCTGACGATCTTCATTCTCCAGTTCAATACGCTCCATCTTTTCCAGTTGCTTTACCCTGCTCTGCACCTGTTTTGCCTTGGTCGATTTGGCTCGAAACCTCTCAACAAACCGCATTGTCTGCCTGATTTTGGCCTGCTGATTATCATAGGCACTTTTAGTAATGGCTCTCCGTTCCGCCTTCTCTTTAAGATAGTAGGTGTAATTCCCCTTATATACATCCAGGCTGCCCAGACTGATTTCCCAGGTAAACTCCGTTGTCTTATCCAGGAAAGTTCGATCATGGGAAATTATAACCATCGCTCCTTTATATGAGCGCAGAAACTGCTCAACCCATGTGAGAGAATCAAGATCAAGGTGGTTTGTAGGCTCATCCAGAAGTAATAGAGAAGGTGCTTCGAGCAGCATTTTGGCCAGCTTTAACCTCATCTGCCAACCTCCGGAAAAAGACGAAACCGGTTTTTCCAGATCTTCCTGCAAAAACCCCAGGCCATTCAGCACCTTCTCAATTTTTCCACGGATGGCATAGATATCGCTGCCATCCAGCTGATGCTGGATCTCTCCCTGACGTCGAAGCAACTTCTGGAAATCTGCCGATTCAGCACCAGCCTCGCCCATCTTCTCATTGAGAACGAGAGCCTCTTTCTGCAATTCCAGCAGATGTGAAAAAGCTGTTTCGGCTTCATCATAAAGGGATTTATCCGACAGCAGATCATCTGATTCCTGAGGCAGATAACCGACAGAGAAATACTTTGATCTGCTGACTACTCCATCATCGGTAGCTGAAATCCCGGCCATGATCTTCAACAGCGTCGATTTACCGGAACCGTTTACCCCTACCAGTCCGATTCGGTTACCGCCATATACCTGCACGGAAATATCATTGAACAGATGTTTCTTGCCAAACCGCAAATCCAGATTATTGACCGAAATCATACCTGATACTACCTCGTTCCATACTTTTATCTGCTGTTATTCCAAAACGATCACCGAACCCCAGTTCGATCAATCGCTTGATATTCTGCCTTTTCATCCCGTTTACCGCCGAAAGATCACGGTGAGAGACAAATATTGTCACTTTTTCTTCAGGAAGCAGAGTATTCAGCTTTTTTCGAATCCGTCTAAACCAGATTCTTGATTTAACAAGCTCGCCGAAGGAGGGATGGAAAGGTCCGTCAACAACACTCTCTTCCAGAGATTTGGAAGGTTGCAGTCCCATACGTACAACTGGAATTGCCGCCCCTTTCAAGCGTGAATAGCCCATTGCTGTTAATGCTATAGCCTTATTCAGAGTAAGCGGATGATACATTCCCTGATGACAGAGATCTTCCAGTCCGGAATTCTTCACAACAACCACCGGATATAAACGGACAAAATCGGGTTGCAGCCGTATAACTTCATCAATACCCTGCAGAAATGAGACCGTAGTCTCAGAGGGCAAGCCAACCATAAGCTGGACTCCCACCTGCATGCCGGCCCCCCGCAGCATTTTTACCGCTTCTCTACTTTGCAGAGCAGTGTGGCCACGTTGGGATTTTCTAAGAACATGGTCGTTCAGAGACTGCACACCCAGCTCCACAGTCTTCACCCTGAACTCCTGTAAAAAACTGCAGATATCCCGGTCGATGCAGTCAGGCCGTGTTGAAAGACGAATGGATGTTACCAGTCCTGACTCAACAAATGGACGGACAGATAACAACATATCAATCTGCTCCTCCATGGCAAGACAGGTAAATGAACCCCCGTAAAAGGCAACCTGAACCTCGTTTCGCCCGCGGCTCCGTGCCAGCCACTCTTCAATGGTTCGGACTGTATTTTCCTCTACAGGCGGAGCCTGGCCATCCTGGCCTGTAATCGACTGCTGGTTGCAAAAAAGACATTGATGCGGACATCCGCGATGGGGAATAAAAATGGGGATTACCAGAGCCATATTGCCTAAGTGGAATCGTTTTGCAGTTTTTCCAGGGCTGCGGCAGCCGCTCTCTGCTCCGCCTCTTTTTTCGAACCGGCCTGCCCCGTGCCCAACACCGTCCCGTGGAAATGAGCCGCGATAGTGAACAGTTTTTGATGTGATGGCCCTTCTTCAGCCTCAACTATATATAAAGGACCTTCATTATGTTTGTCCTGCAAAGCTTCCTGCAGACGGCTCTTTGCATCGGCAATTAACAGTTCTTCCTGTTTCCCCTCGATGGCGGGCATAAAAAATTTCTCAATAAGCTCACGAACAGTCTGGTATCCTGTATCTTCAAAAATAGCCCCTATAACAGCCTCATAGCCACATGAAAGAATGGAGGATTTGTTTCTTCCATTGGATGCGTCCTCTCCCTTGCCTAAAGAGAGAAACTCACCCAGCATAATATCCCTTGCCATATTTGCAAGATGCGTCTCATTAACAAGTGCAGACCGCAGCCTGGTCAATTCACCTTCCCTCATTTGCGGATATTTCTGATAGAGAATATGTCCAACAACCAGATCAAGTACAGCGTCTCCCAGAAATTCCAGGGTCTGATTGTCCTGCCCGGCCTGGACCTCTTCAAAAGCATAGGAAGAGTGCACCAGCGCCCTCTGCAACAACCGCAGATCAGTAAAGCGATAGTCTATTATTCTCTCAAACCTGCTCAATGTCGCTTTGTTCATTCGAACAAGTGAATCAATATCCATACCCATTTTCAAACATTTCCCTTGTCAAAAACTAAAACTGTGGTATAAAGATTGCCTCAACAGTACGGCGGCGTAGCCAAGTGGCTAAGGCAGTGGTCTGCAAAACCATTATTCATCGGTTCGACTCCGATCGCCGCCTCCATGAATTTCAAAGGGATTGCAGACTATTTTTATCTGTAATCCCTTTTTTAATTTCTTTCTATCACTTGACCAGGGCGGCCGGTCTGACCTTTTATCTCATTTATCTCTTATCTGTTCCTGCTTGTGGCCATGTAAATACAGTATAATACCTTTCAGGTCAAGGTAGATGGATTCCACTCTCGATATTCCCGAGAAAGAATGTCTGTGCATTTCTACTCATTCTTTTTGATATATTCAGCAAGAGTTGCCAGAGACTGCAAAACAATCCGGCTTGTATTTTCCGAGTCCATTCTCACACCATATTCCTGCTGAATGGTTACTGCAATCTCGAGTGCATCCAGAGAGTCGGTTCCCAGAGGAGAATCAGGCCCTATCAGGGGATCATCACGAACAATCTTGTCCATTTCCACATCATACAGGTTGCATGTTGTACAAATTAATTCCAGCAGTTCTCGTTCAAAAGATTCCATAGATATTTAAAATACACCATTACCCTGGTGTTCGAGCCAGTTTCCAGGCAAGAAGAAGAGTGAGGGAAAAAAATAGCACAAGTCGACCGAGATCATCCAAAACAGCAGAAAAGGAATATCCTCGCATCAGCAGATCTTGAAAAGCCGTCAAGCCCCAGTTGAGCGGCGATATGATACTCAATTGCTGCATTACCCGGGGCATGGCATAAACCGGTACCATCACCCCGCCAATGGCGGCCGCCGACACAACTGCAGTGGCTCCCAGTGTAGACGCCTGCTCATAAGTAGAGCAAACCATCCCCAGAAATATCCCAAATCCGCATACAGCGAGACTTGAAACGAAAACAGTAAGCAGTACTTCAGCAAAATTTGGAGAAACAATAAAAGCCGGAAGCCCTATATATGGAAACAGAAAAGAACCGATAAGAGCAACAAGCAAAAACTGAAAACAGCAGACACCAATATAGGCCAGCACTTTCCCTGTAAAAAGAAGAAGATGGGAGACAGGAAGGGAAGTCAAACGAATCCAGATGCCGGATTTTCGTTCCTGCAGTATTGTTCCGGCAATGGGTATGGCGGTAAAAAACATACCGAAGAGCGCCCAGGCAGGCACATTTTGCTGAACCGGATTATACCTGGCCACCTGTACTGATCCGGAAAGAGGATTGCTGTCCTCCAGGGTGAGAAGAGGCTGCCCGACAAGCCCGGCGAAATCTGCATCCGGCAGTCCTGCAACGTCCTGTGAGACGCCGAAATTTTCCAATAACGAATCTAGCACCCTGCCCAGGTTCCCAATCTTTGCCTCCATACCAATTGTTTTCAGAGCAATCTGCAGCTGGGCAGTCAATCCGGAACGAAAGCCGGGCATAACTCCGGGGTCAAAAAAAACATGCACAGGAGTCTGTAGAGGTATATATCCTCTCCCCTGTGAACCATTTTTCTGAAAGAGACGTGCTGTCTCTTCCTGAAATTTAACAGAAGAGTCTTCCGGTATAACAATGCCAACCTGATAGTCACCGCCCGCAACTGCCGTCTGTACATCTTTGCTGGTTTTCTGCTTTTCATCCCAGGCAACAATCTCAAGATGTCCCTCAGCCAGATGTTGGCGCAGAGATCTTCCCAGATCTCCATTATCCAGATCCAAAAACAGCATTCGGGTTTTCTTCTGGCCGGTAAGTTCCATAACATTTTCCTGAAC
>MAXH01000160.1 GCA_001750925.1 Desulfobulbaceae bacterium S3730MH12 | reverse complement strand
TATTTGGTGTCTAAGTCTTGATCAACTTATTGCCTTTTTCTTTTAAGGAGTGATCCATCGGAGAGTTTGAGAATATCAGGATCCTCAGTTTGGTATACTGCTTCTCCATAAAGTGATTCCAGGCGGTAACGTTTAGGGTAGTTTTTGTCCCCGTTGTAGTGGGAATGGATGTCCTGGCTGATAACCACTTTTTTTAGCTCATGATTATTGTTTTCCACAGTGAAGGATGCGATATGTTCTTCTGTCTCTGATTTCATCATAGTTTGGTTGACTGACAAAATTTGCTGCTACTGTTCTAAAAGATATGATTATTTTTATCATAAAGTGTAAAGGTCAACAATAGGGAAATCCCCTATCTCACACTAGGTATTTATACCTAGTGACAGGGTAACTATATGAAATAAAAAATGATTTAAAATTTTGAGTTATTGGAAAAATTTGGAATTTCTCTGATAAATGCGGTTTGATGAGTGGCATCTTTATAGATTTGTAGTTATTCTTTTTATGCTGAATGTATTGTTTTTTTATAAGTGAGTTTTTTGTGAACTGTTATCAGTAACTTGCGTGCAGCAAAAAAACTGCGTACAAAACCTTCAACCAGATGAAATAAAAATGGAAAAAATTAAAATTGAAAATCCTGTAGTAGAGTTGGATGGCGATGAAATGACCCGCATTATCTGGCAATTTATAAAAGATAAACTTATTTTTCCATATCTTGATCTTGAGATTCAGTATTATGATCTGGGTATTTCAAAACGGGATGAAACAGACGATCAGATCACAGTCGATGCCGCACATGCTATTTTGAAAACAGGAGTGGGAATAAAATGTGCCACCATTACTCCGGATGAGGATCGGGTGAAGGAATTCGGCCTGAAAAGGATGTACCGATCTCCAAACGGAACCATTCGTAATATTCTTGGAGGCACTGTTTTCAGAGAACCGATAATGGTAACAAACGTGCCGCGGCTGGTAACAACCTGGAAAAAACCGATCTGTATCGGCAGACATGCATTTGGAGATCAATACAGGGCCACCGATTTCGTGGTGGAAGGAAAAGGAAGATTGACTGTTACCTTTACCCCTGAGAATGGAAGCGAACCGAAGGTTTTTGAGGTGTATGACTTCCGCGGTGATGGTGTAGCCATGACCATGTATAATACGGATGAGTCAATCTACGGTTTTGCCCATTCATGTTTTAATCAGGCCATCAATAAAAAATGGCCGCTTTATCTGTCCACTAAAAATACAATCCTGAAAAAATATGACGGCCGGTTTAAGGATATTTTTGAAGAAGTGTATCAACAAGATTATAAAGTCAGGATGGATGAGCTTGGGATTATTTACGAGCACAGACTTATCGACGATATGGTCGCCGCTGCTCTGAAGTGGGAGGGAGGTTTTGTCTGGGCCTGTAAAAATTATGATGGGGATGTACAGTCAGACACTCTGGCTCAGGGTTTCGGGTCGCTGGGATTGATGACCTCGACTCTGGTAACTCCTGACGGCAAAACCATGGAGGCGGAGGCGGCACATGGTACGGTTACGCGCCACTACAGGGAGCACCGGAAAGGTAATCCTACCTCAACGAATCCGATTGCATCTATCTTTGCCTGGACCAGAGGGTTGGCTTTTCGAGGAAAACTCGACCATAATCAGGATTTAATCGATTTTTGCGAAACCCTGGAGAAGGTGTGCATAGAAACTGTAGAGAGCGGCAGGATGACCAAGGATCTCGCCCTTTGCATTCATGGAACATCTATGACGGAAAAGCACTATTTGACAACGGAACAGTTTCTGGCAGCATTGGATGAGAATCTTAAAAAAGCGCTCGACAGCTGACTGCAAGTTGTAAAACCACGCCCTCTGGGCGTGGTCAAAAAATCATGGGAGAAAAGGCAGGGTTAGCCGAAAACAAGCTCTCCCCCTGAATATCCAAGGCCTCCCGCACAGGCCAGACAAAGTATGTAGAGCAGGAAAATTTTTCCTGGCGTGCTTCCTTTTCTTTTTTCCCTGATTGAAAATGCAAGGAGAATTGTGAGGAGTGTGGCTAGTATCATCTTGATAATGATAAACGTATTCCACTGGCCTTCCATGAGTTGCAACCAGTCAAGTATTCCCGCAGAAATGACCGGAAAAACCCCCAGAAAGGCAAGTATTGAACAGTAATATGCTGTTGTATTAAAGTGTTTTCCCTGTCGGATTAACCCCAGAAATGAAAAAATAACCATGCCGATAATCATACCCATCGGCAAATGGGTGAATATCGGATGAAGTGGATGACTGAATCCGAATTTTTCCAGTGTTTCGTACAGACTTCCAATCATATCTTTCTCCTTTTGAAGATTATTAATCCTGTTTGGTGAGATTCATTTGATCATGATAATAATCGCTTGATGAATTTTAAAAGATAATAAACATTCTCATCGGTTTTGCAGTGTTTACTCAGCCAACCCCAATTGTATGCTTTTACGACGCTAGCCAGATTAACCTAATGCCGGCGATGCCCGCAACCCAAAAGCCACATTCTCTCACCACAGAGAACACAGAGGAAACAGAGAAAAGAAGTTCTGGAGTAAGGCATTAATAAGATATAACATTTCCATCTTCCGATATAATTGCACGCTGCAGGGCTGTCAGAAGCTTAAACCTGTTATTTGCCCTCTGATTGAGCATAATAACAAAAGGAAGGGATTTGTCCTTGTGAACAAAAAAACCGGCGTAGCTGTAAACATCACTGAGGGAGCCACTTTTAAGATAAATATCTCCCCTATGATTTAAGAGGTGCATATAGGGTTGAAAAAGTTCAACAGCTGTCAGCAGCCCGGCGGGAGATATCCTGTTTTTTCTCGATAGACCCGACCCTTCTGTCAGATGAAGTTCCTCCACAGAAAGACCTAGTCTCTTTTTTGCATAACTCCTGAACAGGCGGCGTGATTTGTCCCAGCTTGCAGGATATCCATATGACACCGCTCCGCAGGCGAGGAAAAGCTGATTAGCGATATAGTTATTGGAATATTTCAAGCAGGCTCTTACCATGTCGAGCACTTTTTTTTCTGACTTATGGATATAGACAGTACGGAGTGAGGATGGGGTCGGGCCTGCTTGAAACTTTTTATGAATTACAATACCTGCCGTATGAAAGAGTTTTGTAATGAGTTCTCCGGCATAACGAAGAGGAGGAGTGAGAGATTTTTCTTTCGGCAGGATATTGATATTTATACGATGAAGACCGGGGGGCAAATTGTTGCCGATTTCATATATCAGCGGGATGTTCGGAGTTTGAGGTTCGCCCGATGTTATGGTGCCGTCGGGGGCAACAGAAACAGGCACACTGTTGAAATTAACAGCCAGTGCACCGTTTGGTGCATCGAAGGGGTTGGGGGAGTGACCTGCGCCATCGGCCAAAGAGTCCAGTGCGTAGGAAGTATCATCAAGGATTATGGATGAGAGCTGCCTGATTCCCTGACTATACAGTTTCTCTGCAATGGCGCTCAGGGCCTCGGAGGTGAGAAAAGGGTCTCCAAATCCTTTTATATAAAGGTTCTTCCTGTCGTCAAGGAAGAAGTGAGTTTCAAAGCGGTAATCTTCTCCCAGAATTTCAAGGGCTGCCAGGCAGGTTATAATCTTGAGAGTTGAAGCAGGGATAAAGGTCTCTCTTTCGCGGTATTGAAGGTGACCGGATCCGTCTTTTACGATGAAGCCGCCATTATCGATGAGATGATCAAATGTTTCTGCTGGTTGCGCGCAACAGGGAGCCAGGGTCAGGAACAGGATAAGGGCACTGAACAGAGAGAGTTTCAATCTTTTTTCCTGCTTTGCAGAGGGAGCCAGCCGGTTTTGAGTATCGAGGTTCGCAGGGCTGTATCTTTGTCTATTTTTAGAATAGTGAGCAAAGCCTCAATTGGTTTTATACCTGGACTGGAGGTAACATTTATAGTTTTAAGCTTGATCGTGTTGGGACTGGAGCAGCGTATTTTCCTGATAAGAGGTCGAATATCAAGTGGTTTCATTTTTCCCTTACGGATCCTTTCTATAATAAATGAAGAACTTTTTACAAATAGATCAACCAGTTCGACTTCCTCTCCGGTCAACGGCCGATCCAGTGTCAGGGTGTAGGATGTAAGGATTTTCTGGGCTATTTTACAGGGGTGTTTTTTGACCGCGGACACTTTAAGACCTGGTGGTAATTTACTGTTCAGCCGCTTTACCACTTTTTCCGTATCCGGCAATTGTTCAGGCAGATCCATAATAAAAAACTCTGACAGACTTTCGGTGCCCACAGCTAAAGCGGGACCGAAAGAGATTTTTGGTGACGGGTTGAATCCCTTACTGTAGTTAGTCTCTATTTCAGCTCTGCGCAACGCCCTGAAGACAACCTGGAGGATTTCCAGATGTCCAAGAAAGCAGATACTACCGATCCGTGAATAGTGAACAATGTACCTGTTATGCTGTTCACTTTTCTCCTGGACATGCTCTGCTGTTCTGGCTGGAATAACCGGTGTATCAGTCACCTTTCTTGAGCGATTATGGACAATGGGGAAAATGGTTTCAAAATCACAACTTCCGCATTCCTGACATGCATGATATCTGCAATCGGGAGTGTAAACTTCTGCTTTGCCCTTTTCAAGTTCTTCCTTTAGAAACTCAGTGTCGACGCCGGAGTGGAGATGCTGCCACGGCAGAATGTCATCTGTACTCCGTGCCCGCAGATAGTCATCCAGATCGATATTGCACTTCTCTGCTGCCCGCTGCCAGAGATCCAGATTGAAATGTTCAGTCCAGCCGTCAAGTCGGGCGCCATCTTGCCAGGCGGTTGCCAATAGTTCTGCGAGGCGCCTGTCTCCACGGGAGAATACACCCTCAAGATAGCTGGTTCTGGGGTTATGGTATTTCAGATTCACACCTTTATGGGGAAGCTTGTCTTTCAGTTTTCGCAGATATTTGTTACTTTCCTCAAGGGTGAGTTGTCTTTCCCACTGGAAAGGGGTATGAGGTTTAGGCACAAAGGTTCCGACACTGACATTAACCTGCTTTTTACCCCTTGCACTTCCTCTATCCCGTTCTGCTTTCACCTTTTTGACAAGCTGGATAATTTCATCTATATCCTCCTCGGTTTCAGTTGGCAGGCCGATCATAAAGTAGAGTTTAATAACCTTCCAGCCAAGGGTGAAGGCATCTTTGCAGGTGGTGATAAGATCTTCCTCGGAAATACCCTTGTTGATGACCCGTCGCAGCCTTTCACTGCCCGCTTCGGGGGCAAGAGTGAAGCCGGTTTTTCGCACTCGTTTGATCTGATCCATGATGGTTGAGGTTAAGGTTCCTACCCTCATCGAAGGCATGGAGACAGAGGTAAAGCCGTCAGCAAATCTGTTCATCAGTTCAGGCAGGATTTGTTCAATACAGGAGTAGTCACCGGTGGAGAGGGACAGGAGGGCAAGCTCCTCAAACCCAGAGTCATTAATTCCCTCAATGGCGAGCTCTGTGATCTGTTTGGGGCTTCGTTCCCTGACAGGCCTGTAAGTTATTCCAGCCTGACAAAAACGGCAACCCCGGGTGCACCCACGGGCTATCTCGATGCCCAGCCGATCATGGACAATCCTCGCATTGGGTACTATCGGGTACTTAAGGTGGTCAATCGCGTCAAGGTTAGGTAGAATCCTGCGACTTATCCGGGATTTGCTACCACCGAGCTGTTTTATTTCAGCAATACGATTATTCTCATCGTATTGTGGTCTGAAATGAGAGGGGATATAGACACCTTTTATCTCACTGAGTTTGTCGAGCAGCCTTGCCCTGTTACTTACTGCGTCTTTTTCCTGCCTGACAAATTCAGCGATTTCAACCATCGCTTCTTCACCATCGCCAAGCAGGACAGCATCAAAAAAATCTGCGACGGGTTCCGGGTTCAATGCACCTGCTCCTCCTCCAACAACCAGAGGGTGAGAAATGTTTCTCTCACAGGCCAAAAAAGGCAGGCCTGCCAGATCAAGAATAGTAAGTATATTGCTGTAGCAAAGTTCGTAGGGGAGGGTAATACCGAGTAGATCAAAATCGGTCAGAGGATGACCTGACTCGAGTGTGGTTAATGTCTGTTTTTTTTCTCTGATCAGATTTTCTACGTCGATATCAGGGCAATAACATCGTTCTGCCAGAAACTTTTCATTGCTGTTGAGTATGTGGTAAAGTATCTGCAATCCCTGGTGGGACATACCTATTTCATACAGGTCAGGAAAAATGAGGGCACATCTGACCTGAGCCGATTCCCATGGTTTTTCAATTGAGTTATATTCGCGGCCCAGATATCGACCGGGCTTTGTAACGTAGGGTAGTATTTTACTGTCCGTCATTTTTTAAATCCATTACAGATCATATGAGATAATATGCGTTGACAAGACTTATATCTCAGTTATTCTTCTCTTATTTGCCGACTCCTTCATTTACTGGAATTTGGTTGACTTTTCAAGTCAGGATGATGTAATCAGAGAATCAACGTCGGAGTATGGGTATAACCATTCGATAGTACACAAAAAAGGATTTGCCTCATGAAGTGTTTTCGTCGTTATTTCTTTCTCATTGCTGTTCTGTTTTTTTCCCCCCTGTCGGCTGTTTGTGCTGAGTTGCCGGCGGTTGTTAATATAGAATCAATTTTATACAATTCGGAAACAGACAAAGGAGAAAGTGTAGCTATAAAACTGAGTGGTCACAGAACCCCGAAAATTTTCAGGATAAAGGGAGACAATCCTCGTCTGGTTATGGATTTTCCGCAAGCTCTCTATAAAGGGAAAAGTGTTATGCCGTTGCCGGAAAGTACACTGGCAAACGGAATTCGCATAGCAGTACATAAGACTCCGGCATTGAAGACACGGGTTGTTATTGATCTCTCCCGTGACCATAAGAGTACGTATGAAAAGAGTTTTTCTGATCAGTCCAATACGTTAACACTTACTCTCTCTTCACCTGAGGTTAAAAAGGTGGAGCAAGAGGAGGTTAAGGTTCAAGCTGTAACTGAGAAGAAGGTCGTCGATGTCGAACCGGAAGCGGAGAAAGCCGTTCCACCTGCAGCAGTGCTGCAGAAACCGGCCCCAGCTCCACAGGAGGAAACCGGCGCAACCGGGCAGGAAGGAGATCCTCAACTGCTTGAGATCACTTTTGATGATTCGTCGAATAAGGGTGAGATGGTTATATTTCGGTTGAACGATTTTTTCCCTCCTACAGTATCAGCGATTGAAAAGGAGACTCCCCGTGTCCTTTGTGATTTTATGGATATGCAGCTTGGTGCTGATGTGAATAAAGAAATATTTGCAAACGGTAAATTTGTCGAACGCATTCGCACCACTCAACATAAGGGGCCGGACAAGGTGAGAGTTTCTCTGGATCTCTCAGCCGACAGAGATTATGATCTACAGCAGGTATTTTTTAAAAATGATAACCTCTTTGTTATTATTGTAAATGAATTGCAACCTGAAGTAGTTAAAAATTCAGACCTGGCTACGGAATAATCTGTTGTAAATAGTTCGCAGGAGCTGTTAGCAGGAACTCATTTTCAGCCACCTTCTCTGCAACCAGTACGTCAGATAGTTTTATTGTTATTTCGGTATGATATTCAAGTCCGGTAACCCTGATTCTATAAGGTTGTCTGCAGCCTCCCACCGACTTCCAGTCATTGTAGGTAAACTCACTAAGGCGATTGCCTTTATCATCCTCAATTATTCGTGACAGGAGAACACCCTCTTCGGGGTCTATTAAAAGATGAGTCCTCAGAAAATTGCCCTCTGCTTCGCTTTCAACTGTAATCCAGCTTCCCCTGTTTTCTGCGTCTCCACGGACACTGGTGATAGCAGAAGGTTTAACACTGATTGTCCCTCTTATCCAGTCCTGCCAGTTACCTTTGAGCAGGGCGAGAGGAATATCGTTTTGCAATCCATAGGAATAGAGACTGCCGGCAGTGTACACCCTTCTCATAGTATTGATGAGTTGGAAACTTTTCTGATCACTTGTGAATATCAGAATCGGTTGACCGAAAGGGTTGGATACAACGAGTTTTATAAAGGATGGGGAGATGATTTGAAAATATCCTGCCATATTTTTCCTATCGAAAACATTCCGATAGGACAGAGAGATGTCGCCATCAATGGATTCCGGGCAGGATTCTGCACGGAGGTTATCTGATTGCAGGAACTGGACGATACTGTCCGCCTGTCTTTCATCCAGGGGGGCTGTCCATGGTGTTCGGGCACAGCCGGAACATATCAGGCAAAACAGGAAAAGTGAGAATGTGAGATTGTGACTACTTTTCCAGAAGTTTCTTGAGTGAATCAATTTTGTCTCTCACTCTTGCTCGTTTTTTCTCGTCCTCAAACAGTTCATACGCTTTTTTATATGTCTGAAGTGCTTCCACTTTTTTATCAAGGGAGTAGTAGACATCCCCCAGGTGGTCATAAATATGCGGATCGTTCGGCTCCAGTTCTAGAGCATCTTCAAGGGCTGCTGCAGCTTTTTGAAGTTCTCCCAGTCGAAAATAGACCCAGCCAAGACTGTCTGTTATATAACCGTTATCCGGTTTGAGTTCCATGGCCTTACTGATATAGTCCAGTGCACGTTCAAGGTTAATATTATTGTCGGCCCAGGTGTAGCCGATGAAGTTGAGTGCCTCGGCGTGATCAGGCTGGAGTTCAAGTACTTTTTCCATATTGATGATCGCCCGTTGATACATACCGTTTCTCTCAAGCAACAGACCATATTCAAAGAAGAGTTGAGAGTTTTCCTTGTATATCTGTGTTGCATTTTCAAGAAGAGTAACTGCCAACCGGGTTTTGCCCAGATCCTGATAGAGAGATGAAAGCAGGGCGTAAAAAAGCGGGCTGCGGCTTGCCGGGTTTGAGATATGCTTTTCCAGCAGTTCCACTATCTTACCCGGTTGATCCAGTTTTTTGAAGATTCGGGTCTGCAGGTATGTTGATTCTTCGAAGATCTCATTTTCCGGCTTGACCAGCGCAAGATGGTGGAGAGCTGAATCATATTTTTCTTCCTGGAAAAACAGTAGTCCGAGTAGATAGTGAGGTTCGGAATTATCTGTATTTTCAGTAAGTTGGATGAGCATCTCCCTGGCTTTGTCAGATTCCTTTTTCCTTAACAGGATTTTTGCTGATATCAGGTCGATAGCTGGTTTGTTCTGGCTGAAAAGGCGTATCTGTTCAAGGTCTGCCAGTGCTTCATCATTGCGATCCAGGTCGAGAAGTGGTTGGATTCGGCTCAGGATAGCCCGCTCGTCATATGGATCGTTTTCAGTAATAGAAGTATATATCCTCAATGCATCTTCATAGAGATGCTGTGTAGTGTAGAAATGGCCGATTTCGTAGGCAAGTTCTTTTGACCAGTTCAAGGAAAGTGCCTTCTCAAATTCAACCGCGGCCTCCACATAGCGGTTCGTTTTCTTCAGCAGCCTGGCCAGGTAAAAATGGGCAAAATAGTGTTCAGCATTCTTTTTACTCAGCTTCCTTAAAATAACTTCTGCAATTGCATATTGTTCCTGCCGCGTATAGAGGAAGGCCAGGCGCAACTGGACATCTTCATTGTCCGGTTCTAGTTTTAAGACCTCGTCATATAAAAGAATAGCCTCATCGGAGTTATCTTCCTGGATATGGAGGTTGGCCAGAAAAAGATATAAAGGGATGGTTCCCGGTTGTTCTTTTATGGCCTGCTGCAGCCAAGCAATTGCTTTTCCTGTTTCACCCATCTTAAGGAGGAGTATCGGGATTTTACGTCTAACATAATCGGCATTTGAGTCACAGATAAGTGCTTTTTCATATGCCTCAAAGGCTTCCGTATACCGTTCGCTGATTTCCGCGTGGGAGCCCCAGAGGAAATAAAAATAGGAGCAGGAGAGATCACGATCCTCCTCTTCAACCTGCTCAAGAGTTGCAGTCCGGTTAAAGGAACAGGATCCAATGAGCAGGCAGAAAACCAGAAGCAGGCATGGACGGAGGAGGGTCATTTCTAATTTAATGGGAGAAATGAGGAACTGGCAAAGAGGGTGGCAATATGCCCCATCACTGTTTGATGAACAGATTCAATTGAGTCTGTTGCATCAATTCTTTTTATGTATGGACGATCAATTCCTGAAAATATTTCGGCAACTTTTTTCAGGCTCTCAATCTGTTCAAAATCGTTTAAAGTGTCTCCCCTGTCAGATACAATCCTGGTTACACCTATGTCAACAGGTGTTTGGAAAAGTAGTGCGAGATCCGGGTCGGGGGCAAAACTATTGCGGTTCAGGATAGTTTCAGGATCAAAACCAATAGCTCCCTGGTAAGCGGCCGTCGAAAGAAAATATCTATCGCATAATATTATTTTGCCATTTCTCAGGGCCGGGTTGAGGAGTTCATCCACATGCTCTCTGCGATCCGCCAGAAAAAGTTCTAACTCTTTTTCATGGCTGAATTTTTTGCGGTTTACGTAGAGTTGTCTGATTTCACGACCATATTTCCCATCGGTTGGTTCTCGTGTTGCTACAACAGGATAGCCCTTGTCGTGCAAGACCTTATAGAGGAGCTGCAACTGTGTAGATTTGCCGGTGCCGTCGGTTCCTTCGAAAACAATCAGCAGTCCCTTTTTTTCGGTGTGATCCATTTTTTATCCTTCCCGGGCATTGTGTCTTGTCCGATTACAGCTGATTTCAGCAGCAAGCTTGACAGCTTCGCGTAAGCTGTCAGAGCTTGCGACACCTTTGCCTGCAATATCGTATGCAGTGCCATGGTCGACGGATGTTCGCACAATCGGCAATCCCAGTGTTACATTGACACCGTCATTAAAATGAAGGAGCTTGAATGGAATCAAGCCCTGATCATGGTACATACAGACTACTGCATCGTAGTCTCCCCGGGCACTTTTAAAAAAAACAGTGTCAGGCGGATAGGGGCCTGAAACATCAATACCCTCATCACACCCTAGAGATACGGCCGGGGAGATGGCATGGACCTCTTCACTGCCAAACAGTTGGTTTTCCCCTCCGTGGGGATTGAGTCCGGCCACAGCAATTCGTGGTCTTTGTATATTAAAATCTATTTTCAGTGCCTTGTAGGTAATTCGGATAAGCTGGAGAATACGCTGAGTAGACATTGCTGCAGGAACTTCACTGAGGGGGCAGTGGATGGTTACCAGAGTAACTCTCAGCTTGCTGCCAGCCATCATCATTGCGTATTCTTTAGTTGCCGTAAGGTGTGCAAGCATTTCCGTATGGCCCGGAAAAGTATAACCCGCACTGTTCAGGGCGTCCTTGGAGATGGGGCAGGTAGTAATCCCGTCAAGGTACCCTTGCTGTGTATACTCTACCCCTTTTCTTATGTAGGCTGCCATAGCCTCCGCTGTGGTTCGAGTTGGCTTCCCCCACTGGATGGTGTCAGCAGAGAGCGAGGACAGCTCAATTACGGGTATAGTATTGTCGGGGAGAGGAGTACCGGGCTGCCATGGAGTCAGTGCAACGGTAAAACCCAATTCATTTCTGCATTTCTCAAGTACAGCAAGATCCCCAAGAACAACCGGGTTGCAGAAAAGATCCCTGGATCGTTGTTCAAAATAGCGGAGGATGATTTCAGGCCCGATACCTGCTGGGCATCCCATTGTTATACCGATGGTAGTCATATCAGGCAGTTTGCAGTAAAAATAAAATAAGCATGGCGGGTAAAAGGATAGACTGTTCAGCAAAGATCAAAAGCGTTTGTCAGCACCTCTATATTTACCGGGCTGTTTTTCGATATGATAACAGATATGACATCAAATCGTGCCGCTGTATCAAAGAGATTTTTCTCTGCCAGGTAACATTGTGCAACTTTACTGATCTGTTTTTGCTTTTTGAAGGTTATTGCATCGAACGGGTGCCCGTGGGAAACCCCTGTTCTTGTCTTTACTTCAATGAAGACAAGATAATCACCTTCTCTGGCAATGATATCAATTTCACCAAATTTGCGGCGATAATTTTGTGCGAGGATTGTATAGCCGTTTTCTTTAAGAAATGTAGAAGCAATTGCTTCTCCAGTTTCGCCCAGGTTTTGACGGTTGTCAACCATCCTCTTTTACCCCTCTGAAGGAATATCGATGGACGGGACTCGGACCATGGACGAGAATCGCATGACGATGTTCTCTGGTGGGGTAGCCCTTGTTCTGGGTGAAATTATAAACAGGGTATTTTTTATGGAGTTCAACCATAAGCCGGTCCCTTTCAACTTTTGCAGCTATGGATGCTGCGGCCACTGAAGCACTTTTGGACTCACCTTTTATAAGGGTTTCCTGAGGGGTAGCCAGGGGGATAGAGAATTTCCCGTCAACAAGGAGATAGTCCGGATCATCACCACGCGCACTCAGGTTGTTAACAGCCAGTTTCATGGCAAGTAACGAAGCCTGGAGAATATTTATGTCGTCTATTATCTTCTCTGAGGCCTGACCGATTCCAACAACAGCACCGATTTCCTGCAATTTATGGTTCAGAGCAACTCTTTTGGGGTGGGTGAGTTTTTTGGAGTCGAGGAAAATTGAGTGATCGCAGCCCAGGGGAAGAATGACACATGCAGCAACCACGGGACCTGCCAGAGGTCCCCGGCCAACTTCATCACATCCTGCGACCTTAAGAAATCCGCGGGCATAGAGAAGACGTTCGAATCGGAAATTATCTTCTCCCGGGGGGATTACTTTCATGCGTCGCTGTGAAATTCATTTCATGGGCGTTAGAAAGAACTCATCTCTGACAATTTTAAAAAATCAGAGATGAGCAAGCAAGGTGCTTTTTCAGCGGGTTATGCCCCGGTCACGAATACGTGCTGCCTTACCTTTAAGTTGACGCAGATAATAAAGGCGGGAGCGTCGCACGCGACCTCGGGAAACAACCTCGATTTTCTCAATACGGGGATTGTGCAGGGCAAATGTTTTTTCCACGCCTACACCGTGTGAGATTTTACGTACGGTATAGGAGGCATCCATGGAACCCCGTTTACGTTTGATAACTACGCCCTGGAAGATCTGGACACGTTCTTTGTTGCCTTCAATGATGCGAATATATACCTTGATTGTGTCACCCGGTCGAAAATCGGGATGATCCTGCCGCATCTGCTCCTGATTGATCCTCTCTATTACTGTGCTCATAATATCTTTGTCTTCTATAGTTCTATAGTTTTGGTATCTATAAAAAGATACCAGTTAGTAGATTATTTTTACTTTTCTCTCGAGCCCAGCAGCCTGTCAATAATAATCGATGCGGCTGAGCGGACTGAAAGATGGTTGTAGTCTGTTGTACCGGTTATAGGCGGCAACGTTCCGTCTGCGTTCTGCATAATTTCAGGGGAAAGGCCGTGGGCCGTACCGAGAAGCAGGACAACAGGCTCCTTTTTGTCTATTTTGCCGCGTAGTTCCCCGTAGGAAATCAAATTATTCTGTTTATGCGCACTGGTGGTTATAACCAGAGGTTTTCTGCCATACTGTCTGGTCAGTTGCTCTATAACCTCATCAATGGAGTCAAGCAGGCTGACTATACTCAGGGCCTCTTTTCTCGCCGGGTTATAAGTGGCTCCATGACCAGTTCGCCAGTGGGTCAGCAACTCCTCTACCAGATGCTGCTGGTCTTTATAGGGAGTTGTAATATAATAATTTGCAACTCCAAAAGTTCGTGCCATTCGTGCTATATCATGAAGGTCAAGATTAGTCACGGCAGAACCGATTATTTCAGCCCTTTTATTTACTACAGGATGATGTATAAGGGCTATATTTAGACTGGTTACACCCCGGTACGTCATCTCATTCCCTATCTCTTTGTAGCTGTACTACCTTTTGGTAGAGGCCATGCTGTTGTAATATCTTGAGTTCATCCTTGCTGAACTGTTCTTTTTTTACTAATTCCGGACGTCTCTGCAGGGTCCTTTTTACTGAAGCAACAAAACGGTAAGTTGCAATCAACTTGTGGTCTCCAGAGAGGAGCTCTGCCGGTACTTCTGTTCCATTAAAAACTCGTGGCCTGGTATACTGGGGATGTTTCAGCAGGTTTCTGCTGAATGTATCTTTATCTGCCGAGTCAGCACATCCGAGAACACCGGGTAGAAGACGTGTAACAGAGTCAATGATCACCATGGCCGCGAGCTCTCCTCCGGTCAGGATAAAGTCTCCCAGGGAAATCTCTTCATCCACATATTCCACACGAAACCGCTCATCAACACCCTCATATCTTCCGCAAACAAGAATAAGGCCTGATTCCCGGGAAAGCTTTCGGGCGACGGTTTGATCGTAACTCACTCCCTGGGGACTGAGCAGTACTACTTTCCCTGAAGGGTTAACTTTCCTTCTCTGCCCGACTGCCAGAGCAAGGGGTTCAGCTTTCATTACCATACCTTCACCACCGCCAAATGGTCGATCATCGGTGGTGTTGTGGCGGTCAAAGGTAAAGTTGCGAATGTCAACCAGATTGATTTCGATCTGGCCCTTTTGCCTGGCCCTCTTGAGGATACCCTCATTAAGGGGGGAATCAAGGAGATCCGGGAAAATTGTTACTATGTCAAATATCATCCGGGAATTTAATCGTCCCGCCCACTGGAATAGTTGGTGTAGAGTTCGAGCAATCCTGGAGGAGGGTCTATGGTTATCTCCTCACTGCTCTCTTTTATCACAATGGTTTTCGAAATCGGAACGAGTATTTCTTCAGTTCCGGAATTGATAACCATTATGTCTTGACTGCCGCTGGGGAAAATGGCTTCTATTTTCCCTATCCGTCGGTCTTTCAGATCTCTCACTGTTTTACCGATATACTGGTGCCAGTAAAATTCATTTTCCCCAAGTTCAGGTAGATTTGCTTTGGCAAGAAGCACTCCCATACCTTCAATATCTTCAGCTTTATTACGGCTGGTGATTGAATCGAGGCTGGTAATAGCCACCTTGCCCTGCACTCTACAGCCTAGAATCGCCAAAGGTGGCGACAAGTCACCTTTACTGTTAACCAGAACAAGCTCTCTGTATGTCCTGATATTCTCTGGCTGTCCGGAGAAAGGAAATATCTTTACCTCTCCTCGCATGCCATGGGCTTTGGCAACCTTTCCCAGGAGTAAAAAACTCTCAGTGGGGTAAGAATAGTCCTGCACCATAACCAGAGAACAACTACTCTATGATCTCAAGCCTGGATCGTTTGTCAAACTTTGCAGCTGCAGCTGAGAGCAGAGAACGCATAGCCCGGGCAGTTCTGCCCTGTTTGCCGATCACCTTTCCCAGATCTTCAGGTGCAACACCCAGTTCAATAGTCACTGTGTCATCTTCTTCCGTCAGTGTAACATTCACTTCATCCGGCTGATCTACCAGTGATTTTGCAATGCAGACTATTAATTCTTGCATTGCACTACTCTGCAACTGAGGCTTTTTTAATCAAACTCATGACGGTTGTAGTAGGGAGCGCACCCTTACCCAGCCAGTTCTCAAGCTTCTGGTTGTCAATTTTTATTGCAGCCGGATCCTGAAGCGGGTCGTAGGTGCCGACAATGTCAAGGAATTTCCCATCACGTTTTGCTTCGCTGTCTGCAACAATAATACGATAGAAAGGTTTCTTCTTTCTGCCAAATCGAGTTAATCGAATACGTACTGCCATTCCGGTTAATCCTCCGGTTGATATATACAGGTTTACCCTATGATTTCCTGAGCTGATTCAGCCCAGAACTCCTTATCTTCTTTTCATGCCTTTCGGCAATTTTCTGCGTTTGCGGCCCATAATCGCCCCTGGTTTCCCACGGATCTTTTTCATCATTTTCAGCATCTGGGTATAACTCTTCAGCACTTTGTTGACATCGGTCAAGGTAGTGCCTGACCCTGCGGCGATACGACTGCGTCTGCTGGTATTGATGATTTTGTGGTTTTTTCTCTCCTTAAACGTCATCGAACGGATAATTGCCTCGGTCTTGACAAGTTCTCTCTCATCAGGTTTAGGAGCATCTTTGAGCTGTTTGAGCTTGTTGATACCAGGAACCATGTCAAGAATCTGTTCAAGGGATCCCATCTTCTTGATCTGTTGTATCTGTTCAAGAAAATCTTCAAGAGTGAACAGGTTCTTTTTTAATTTTTGGGCTAGCTTATCTGCTTCCTTTTTATCAACTACCGCTTCAGCTTTTTCTATTAAGGTGAGAATATCACCCATGCCAAGGATGCGGGAGGCAATTCTATCCGGATGGAAAACTTCCAGGGCATCGAGTCCTTCACCGATACCGACGAATTTAATCGGTTTTCCGGTGATATGCTTGATGGAAAGGGCAGCACCGCCCCGGGCGTCACCTTCAATCTTGGTCAGTACAACTCCTGAAATCTCAAGATCCTGATTAAACTTATCTGCAACTGTTACCGCATCCTGGCCGGTCATGGCATCTGCCACAAAGAGTATCTCGGTAAGCGGTATTGCAGACTGGATATCTTTGAGCTCTCCCATCAGCTCTTCGTCAACGTGAAGGCGTCCGGCGGTGTCAATGATCAGGGTGTCATATTCTTTGAGTGCGGCCTCGTTGACTGCCTGTCTGCAAATATCTACAGGTTTGATATCCGCTGTTGAGGGATGTACCGGGACATCGATCTGTTTTCCAAGCACCTGGAGTTGTTCAATAGCTGCCGGCCGGTAAATATCAGCAGGGATAAGGTATGGTTTTCTCCCCCGGTCTTTGAGCATTGCGGCAAGCTTCCCGGCGGTCGTTGTTTTTCCTGATCCCTGGAGACCTGCCATCATTATGATAACAGGTTGACGTCCATCAAGCTGAATCGGTTCTGCTGTAGTTCCAAGAAGATTAACCAGTTCTTCGTGGACTACTTTGATGATCTGCTGTCCGGGTGAAAGACTTTTGGAGACCTCCCTTCCTATTGCTTTTTCAGTTACGAGCGCAACAAAATCTTTGGCAACTTTGAAGTTTACATCTGCTTCAAGCAGGGCAACGCGCACCTCACGCATCGCCTCCCTGATATTATCTTCAGTGAGTGTGCCACGGCCCCGGAGTTTTTTGAATACTCCTTCGAGCCTGTCTGTCAAATTTTCAAACATAAAGTGAGTGCATAGCAATACCAGCAAAAAACCGAAAAAAGGCTTGTGTCAGTTTCTTGCTGTTTATTTCGTGAAATTATTTCATCATATAAAAAACAGAATTCCACCGCCACTGACAGGGTGGGCGAGTCTGCTGTCATTACCAAACTCAAAAAAGAAGAAAAATACTTCGTATTAATGAGTATGTCAAGAAGGAACGAGTGGCAGTAAAAAAAGAGTTCTAATGAGCAGAGATTTTCCTGACCGGATTTAGCAGCACATTCACTTTTCTCAGGCTCCAGTCGTCGGCTAGTCGAAAATTGAACTGCATTTTTATAAAAATTCTCAACAGCTGCTAATATCGCGTTTATTCCATCTAGATTGAGCGCTCGTTTGGCAGAAAATTTACGATAATGGAGAAAAGGGGACGGATCGTTTTGGTGATATCATTTGGAATTATTACTCGATCCGGACAAAAGTGCTTCAGTATTACGTTTAAAAATTAAATAGTCGTGCAGATGTGTAAGGGGCTGAAATGAGATTAGTTATCTTTAATAGGGAAATAAGGGAGTAATGTTTAGCCATACCAATTTTTTTACTTGAGTGTTGCTTAAATATTTGATAAATAAAATTGATTAGTGACCAGCTGAGCTTGAAGTAGAGTGTCTATTGTTCAATTTGCGCAGCCAGCAATGAGTTGTGAATATTGAGCATGAGCAGAAATGAGATATTTATTGGTGGAAAAAATTCTGAACTATCTTTAGTTGTTGTACCAACCTGACATTGTTCAATATGGCAGGGTTATTCTGATGTGGCCAGCTGTAGTGATGATGTCCGGTGTGAAGCATGCCCGTATTACTAAGGGATTGGTTGTTTTTGGAAGAGGAGATAAAGTTTATTCCGAGAACAGAAAGCCGTCAATTAAAAGGAGGAGTACAATGGAAGAAAGTAGGAGTTATGAAGTTAACTTTTTCAAGCCATCAACACCATTCTTAAAGGAGAACCTCAGGGCAATTACCATTGGACTGGTTATATGGTTCGTAGCCACTTACGGATTCCAGTTTCTGCTGAAAATTGTAGAAACCCCAACCCCCGAGGCCGTCTACACGGCTTATCAGCAGATTGAGCCAAAACTTGCTGATGGTAGTGCTACAGCTGAGGAAAAGGTTGCTGCTGCAAATACGTATCTTGCTCTTCTTGGAAAAAGTGGTGCTCTGCTGAAAAATGACGCCTTAAAGACTGCATTTACCTCAACCGTGTACGATCTGCTCCCCGGTGATGGGAAAGATACCCTTATGGCAGCCGCTACTAAGGCAGCAACAGACAGTAAGGTTGATGTTGGTTTTATTAATAGTGCGCTGGGGATTACTGAAAATCCTGCCATGATGGCTGTGGTACCTTATGCCCTTATCGCTGTCACCCCTGACAAGTTGGCTATGACCGACCCGGCTCTTAAGCCGGTTATGGACAAATTTTTCATCCATAATCAGTCATTTCTCACCGATACTATCGTCTTCGGTTTTCCATTTCATTATCTGTACACAGCACTTATACTGCTGACATTGTTTGTGCTTATCTGCCTCGTGTACTGTTTTGTAATCGACGGATTAATGAAAAAATATGAAATGGAAAAATCATTCGAATAGGAGGGATGCAAATGAATAAAATCAAATGTAAAGCGTTATTATTCTTACTACCGGTCATGGTGTTTATTGCTTCCCCTGCCTTTGCAGGAGTCAAGCTCGAAGGTAGTTTTAAACTGGTACCGGCCATTATTCTTACTGCCTGTATTCTGCTGTTTTTGTGGGTCGGGTTTATGAACAAGGCCGAGGGTACGTCTGATTATTATGCCGCTGGACGTTCCATTTCCCGGGTTGGTGCAGGTATGGCTATTGCCTCCAACTGGATGTCCGCCGCTTCCTTTCTCGGTATGGCTGCAATCATGTACGGCAGTGGTTATCATGGCTTGTCTTATGTGGTAGGCTGGACTGGCGGATATTGTCTGCTCCTGTTGCTTATGGCCTCACAGATCAGGCGCTTTGGAAAATATACTGCCACAGATTTTATTGGTGACCGCTATTATTCTAACGGAATGCGGTTTTGGACGGCAATTATCGCCATCTTTATTTCATTCTGTTACACCGTTGGTCAGTTCGGCGGTATCGGCCTGATGTTCAAATGGATCTTCGGAATGCCGTATGCAGCATCGGTTATTGTCGGCGGATCTGTCGTCCTCGCCTATACTCTCGTCTCCGGTATGCTCGGTGTTACCAAGAATCAGATCGTACAGTATGTCATCCTGATCTCTGCCTTCCTGATTCCGGCCTTTATTTTGACTTTCAAGTTTAAATATTTCTGGCTCATTCCCGAACTCGGCTACGGCCGTGTGGTTTCTGATATCGTCGCAGGTAATGCGACCCCGTTCGTCAATTCGTTTGGACATGCCATGCAGACGGTTCCCAGTCCGGAATATGCCATGCCATGGGATACTGCCACGGGCAAGGATTTTTTCCAGTGGATGGCTACCTGTTTCGCATTGATGATCGGTACTGCCGGCTTACCCCATGTTATCCAGAAGTTCTATGTTGTACCCAAACCGGCTGATGCCCGCTGGTCTGTAACCTGGGGACTGTTCTTTATCTGTCTGCTTTACTGGACCGCTCCGCTTTACTCCGCATTTGGTAAGGTTCTCTCCTCCAGTCCGGAAGTAGGCGCGCTGGCAAAAGATGCGATCGTGGTCTATACCGCGCAACTAGGCTCTGTAAATCCGATAATCGTCGGCTTCCTTGCTGCAGGTGCGGTTTCTGCTGCTTTTTCAACTGTCTCCGGCCTTCTGGTGGCAGGTTCCTCGGCGTTTGCAAATGATATTTATTTCAAGATCATTAATCCTGAAGCAACTGGTGATCAGCAGGTAAGGATGGCCAAAATTGCCACTGTTGTCATGGCAGTGGGTGTTATGCTTGTTGCCCTCTTGAAGCTGGCACTCGTTGCCCAGCTTGTCGCCTTGGCATTCTCCATTGCCGGTTGTACGATTTTCCCACTGTTCCTGCTTGGAATCTGGTGGTCCGGGTCTAACAGGTCGGGAGGTATTGCCAGCCTGACAGTCGGAGGATTTTTTACCGTATTTTCTATATTCTACTTTATTTGTGCTAAATTCGGGGTAGCTCTTCCCGGTGCTACCTTTGTCGGCTACTGGTTGAATCCATGGTATTTTGCCTGGATCGCAGCTCCACTCGCCATTCTCGCTAATATTGTTTTCTCAGGTATGGGGGAACCAACTCCTGAGCCTATCAGGAAGCACCTGGCGGAAGAAGTTCATGGTATAAGGAAGTAGAGTAAGTTAGTATGTAGTTATCCGGTCTCTTCGCCTGGTGCGGGGAGACCGGATTTTTTTTAGTCAGACTATCCGAGGTAACAGTTTTCAATGCAATCAGGTACAAAGAAAGTCCTTGCAATAACTCTCACTATCACAGCTACTATTTTTATCGGTTCCTATTTGTATTACGAGAGCATTAACAGTGCTGAAGATCCCCGTATTATGCCGGCCAAAACGCTTTTTCTGGAGTATGATAAGGAGCTGGAGAGTGACGAATATGTTGAGGCGTTGAGAATGCTCGACACTATGCTCGACATATATCGCAACACTCCGGGCTATGAGTCTTCTTACGAGTTAGGCGTACTGCTAAACAATAAGGCAACAGTCTATCTTGTTGAACTTGAAACAGCTCTACTTACTGAAAAAGATATCGACCAGGCAGCAATGAACAAATATCTTCAGTCGGCCGCGGATTATACCCGGCAGGCAATCGATAATTATGAAAAATGGCTCACTGATATGGGAAACCTGTCAAAGGAGCAGATTGAAACACGCATCGCACCATTTTTCAAACCTGATGACCCGGCATTTGCCGGTATGAAGATAAGTAAGGTAGTTAAAAAAAGAGTAGACAGTATTGTGGATGCACAAATTGAAACACCTCGCAGGATCTCTGTGTCATTGACCAACCTTGGCATGATTAACAGATATCGTGGAGAGTTGGAGGAGGCCCGGCATAATTACGAAAAGGCTATCGCCCTCTGGGACAGAAATTATACAGCGCAGGACAATCTTAATATTCTCTTGAATCAACCGGTTCAAAAACGATCCTTCCTGACACGGCTTTTCCCACCAGAACGTGTAGATGAATAATCTGGAAAATATTTTTGTTGCTATAATTTTAACAAGGTAAAACTATTCGTCCGTCATTCCTCCCGAACGGTCGGCAAGGTACAGGTCGCGGAGGGAGATTAAGCCCCCTGCTTTGAATTTCTTGGTCAGGAACAGAAATAGATAGGCTGTCTGCAGGGCATCTTCAAGAGCGTCATGGGCTTCAAAGTCCGGCAGATTGAAATCATGGCTGAGATCCCTCAGGTTATATCTTGGTGACATTTCTCCCATGTCATGGTAGTGGCCCAGCATGACCCGTTTATATCCTTTGGCCATTCGCATGGTATCTATACCCGGGTTGACCAGCGTGCCATTGAGAACCCTCCTGGTGGCGTCATGCAGAAAGCTCATATCCAGTCCAATGTGATGTCCGACCAGGATATCCATTCCGATAAAAGAGACAAATTTTGGGATAACCTCTGAAAGGGGTGGTGCTTCCCATAGTTGATCCGGTGTGATCCTGTGTACCAGTGTTGCTTCTGTATGGTTAAGTTTCCGTGGTCGTATGTAATAGTG
>MAXH01000159.1 GCA_001750925.1 Desulfobulbaceae bacterium S3730MH12 | reverse complement strand
GAACCATTTGCCAACAAGGTCACAGTCGGTGTGATGTATATGCTGAAATTGCATCACCTCGTTGACAACAAGATTCATGCCAGATCCACAGGACCATATTCTCTTGTCACACAGCAGCCCCTGGGCGGTAAGGCTCAATTTGGCGGGCAGCGACTTGGCGAGATGGAGGTCTGGGCTATGGAGGCGTACGGTGCAGCATATACCCTGAAGGAGTTTCTGACTGCAAAGTCAGATGACGTTGAGGGTCGTACAACCATGTATGAACGTATAGTTAAAGGTAATAATTTTCTGACAACCGGTCTGCCTGAATCATTCAATGTTCTTGTGAAAGAACTCCAGGCTCTTTGTTTGAATATGGAACTTATTGAAGAATGATGGTGTCGTAAAAACTCTAAATGTTAGATGGCCGGGTGAAGGTATTTTGCCGCGCCATCAAGAATAAGAGATAGAATCCTGTGATGTTTTGGCTTCTATTCTCTATTATCCTGGAGTTTGGCAAGAACTCTTCAGTGGCTGAAACGATGCCGAGTGCTGGAGCAGTCTTATAACGTAAGGGAGAGGTGATTTCGTGGAAGAGTTATTTAATTTTTTTCAAAAACCGAAAGCCCCAGTAGAATTTAAAAATGTAAAGATATCCCTTGCTTCCCCCGAGAAAATCATGGAATGGACCCATGGTGAGGTGAAGAAGCCTGAGACTATCAACTACAGAACCTTCAAACCTGAGAGGGATGGTCTGTTCTGTGCCAAAATATTTGGCCCGGTCAAAGACTTTGAGTGTAATTGCGGTAAGTATAAGCGCATGAAGCATCGAGGAGTCGTCTGCGAAAAATGTGGTGTAGAAGTCATTCAGTCAAAGGTTCGCCGGGAACGACTGGGCCATATTAAGCTTGCTGCACCTGTGGCTCATATCTGGTTTTTGAAAAGTCTCCCGAGTAAAATTGGAGCTGTTCTGGATATGACCCTGAAACAGCTGGAAAAAATTCTCTACTTTGAACAATATGCAGTTGTCGAATCTGAGGTGGATACTTTAAAGCCCGGGACACTGCTGACAGAGGAGAAATACAGGGCGGCCCGAGAAGAGTACCCCGGGCAGTTTAAAGTTGGTATTGGTGCTGAGGCGATCAGGACACTGCTCGCTTCTAAAAAACTCATCGAGCTTTCACAGCGATTGCGCGATGAAATGGCCAGCACTAATTCGAAGACCAAAAGGCAAAAACTTGGTAAGCGACTCTTTGTTATTGAGGCATTCAGGGACTCGGGTAATCAGCCTGAATGGATGATCCTTCAAGTTATACCTGTTCTTCCCCCTGATCTTCGTCCGCTTGTGCCGCTTGAAGGTGGCCGTTTTGCCACCTCCGATCTCAATGACCTCTACAGGCGGGTTATTAATCGTAATAACAGACTTAAACGTCTGCTGGAACTCGACGCACCCGATATTATTATTCGTAATGAGAAGAGGATGCTGCAGGAGGCTGTTGATGTCTTGTTTGACAATGGCAGGCGCGGCAGGGTTATTACCGGTGGAAACAAGCGGCCTCTCAAGTCCTTGTCTGATATGCTCAAGGGTAAGCAGGGACGTTTCAGGCAGAACTTGCTTGGTAAGCGTGTCGACTATTCAGGTCGTTCTGTTATTGTTGTCGGTCCCCATCTTCGCCTTCATCAGTGCGGTATTCCCAAAAAAATGGCTCTCGAGCTCTTCAAACCGTTTATTTATAATAAACTTGAGCGAAAAGGCTATGTTACGACCATAAAAAGTGGCCGTAAAATGGTGGAAAAAGGGGCCAAAGAGGTATGGGATGTCCTTGATGAGGTCGTCACCGAATATCCTGTCATTTTAAACCGTGCTCCCACTTTGCATAGACTGGGAATGCAGGCTTTTGAGGCAGTACTCATAGAGGGCAAGGCTATCCAGCTTCACCCGCTGGTCTGTATGGCGTTTAACGCAGACTTTGACGGTGACCAGATGGCTGTCCATGTGCCTTTGTCGGTTGAAGCTCAGGTTGAAGCCAGAGTTTTGATGATGTCGACTAATAATATACTTTCGCCGGCCAATGGAGAACCGGTGATTATTCCATCCCAGGATATTGTGCTCGGTCTCTACTATATGACCCGTGACCGAATCAACGTTGCCGGTGAGGGGAAGGCTTTCAGTTCCGATGAAGAGGCTATTATTGCCTATGATTACGGGGTAGTTCATCTCCAGGCCAGGATAAAGGTCAGGAAAAATGGTGAACTGACTGAAACAACTGTGGGAAGAGTGCTTCTCGGTCAACTTCTACCGGATGCTGTAAAATTCGACAAAGTAAATAAGGTCATGACCAAAAAGGCACTTGCCGAGCTCATTGACCATACATACCGAAATGCTGGAACTAAAGAGACTGTTATCCTCGCAGACAGACTGAAGGATATCGGTTATGAATATGCCACCAGGGCAGGAATCTCTATCTGCATAAATGATATGAAGATTCCTCTTGGCAAGGAAGAATTTGTAGAAAAGGCTGAAGGGGATGTTTTAGATGTTGAACAGCAGTATACGGATGGTCTCATAACTTCAGGCGAGAAGTATAATAAAGTCGTTGATATCTGGTCCAAGGTTACAGAAGATGTCGCTACTGCCATGATGGATGAAATCAAGGTTGATTACTTCCATGACAAAGAGGGCAAGGTTGTTGAGGCTCCAAGTTTTAATTCAATTTTCATAATGGCGGATTCCGGGGCTCGAGGCTCCAGGGATCAGATTCGTCAGCTCGCCGGCATGCGTGGTCTTATGGCCAAGCCGTCGGGAGCTATTATTGAAACTCCGATCAAGGCTAATTTCAGGGAAGGTCTGGGTGTTCTTGAATATTTCATTTCCACCCATGGGGCGCGTAAAGGTCTGGCAGATACAGCATTGAAGACTGCAAATTCGGGTTATCTGACGAGAAGGCTGGTGGATGTAGCCCAGGAGTCGACGATCGTTGAAAAGGACTGCAAAACCATTGATGGCATGATCGCAGAGCCGTTGATGGATGGTGGTGAGATTATTGTTCCTTTAAGTGACAGGATTTTAGGAAGAGTAACCCTTGACGATGTTGTAGACCCTTTTAATGACACTGTTATCGTTGAGGCTGGAGAAGAGATAACCGAGGAGAAGGTCAAGCTGATCATGGAGACGGGTATCGATAAAGTAGCAATCCGATCCGTGCTCAGCTGCCGGGCTAAACGTGGAGTATGCGCGGCATGCTACGGCCGTGACCTCGGTCGCGGTCATATGGTTAATATCGGCGAGGCTGTAGGTGTAATTGCCGCTCAATCCATCGGCGAGCCGGGAACTCAGCTTACCATGCGTACCTTCCATGTGGGTGGAACTGCAAGTAGATCCGTTGAGCAGGCTGAACTGCAGACCCATATAGGTGGTGAGGTTCTGTTTTCCAATCTTCATTCAGTGGAAAATGCGGAAGGTACCAGAATTGTAATGAATCGGAATGCTGAGATCGTCATCAAGGATGAACTGGGACGGGAAAGAGAACGGTTTAAAGTCAATTATGGTGCCCAGCTCCTTGTTAAAGAAGGTGAAACAGTTGACAGGGATACGATTCTTGCTGACTGGGATGCGTATACAATCCCAATTGTTGCAGAGGTTGGCGGCACCATAAAATTTGGTGACGTGATTGAGGGTGTGACTATGCAGGAAAAGGTCGACCCGGTCACAGGCAGATCTTCGATGGTGATAATTCATTCTACAGGATCAACGCAGCTTAACCCGCGTGTCACTGTGAAAAATGAGCGTGGCAAGACGATTAAAATCCCTGACTCCGAGGCGTTTGCCAGGTACAGTCTTCCTGTGGGGTCGATTATCAGCGTGATTGAGGGTGATACCATTCAGTCAGGGACTATCGTTGGTAAAATCCCCAGGGAGACAACAAAAACCAAGGATATCACAGGTGGTTTGCCGCGCGTAGCCGAGCTTTTTGAGGTAAGAAAACCAAAAGATCCGGCAATTATCTCCAAGATTGACGGCAGGGTGAATTTTGGCAAAGAACTTAAGGGAAAAAGAAGAGTTGTCGTCACTCCTGAATATGGTGAGCCACAGGAATATCTTGTGCCAAAAGCCAAGCATACCATTGTCCATGAGGGAGACTACGTTCAAGCGGGTGAGCCTCTGATGGAGGGGACTGTAGTTCCCAATGACATTCTCTCTGTACTTGGAGTGAAAGAGCTTGCCAAGTTCCTGGTGAATGAGATCCAGGAGGTATATCGACTTCAGGGTGTTAAAATTAACGATAAGCATATTGAAGTTATCGTTCGTCAGATGCTTAAACGGGTCATGATTACAATTGTTGGTGACTCAAAGTTCATGATCGGCCAGCAGGTCGAATGGTGGAAATTTGAGGAAGAACGTGATCGTCTTATTGCTGAGGGTAAACAGCCCGGGGCGGCAGAGCCGCTGTTATTAGGTGTGACAAAGGCCTCGCTCTCAACAGAAAGCTTTATCTCTGCGGCGTCCTTTCAGGAAACCACAAAGGTTTTGACCAATGCCGCAATGGCTGGAAAGGTCGATGAACTTGCGGGGCTGAAAGAGAATGTGATCATGGGAAGATTAATTTCTGCGGGCACCGGTATTAGAGGAAATTAACCTGCTCTTTTCAGTACCTCCTGAAGGTATAATTGGAGCAGGAATAATTGATATATTATCAGACTTTTTCCTTGACACTATTGTCCCATTGGGTTAAAAATGATCTTTTTCGTGTTTATGACAGGTCGCCTGATCCGCCAGGAAACTGTCAGCTATTTATTAATAGGTTATGTAACACAGGAGCAGTTAACGTAATGCCGACAATTAACCAACTCGTAAGGTTTGGGAGGAAAAAGTCTGTTAAGAAGACAAATACTCCTGCCTTGAAAGGATGTCCCCAGAAACGGGGTGTATGTGTAAGAGTGTACACTACAACGCCGAAGAAACCAAACTCAGCCCTGCGCAAGGTCGCAAGAGTCCGGTTGACAAACGGAATTGAGGTGACCTCTTATATTCCTGGTATTGGTCATAATCTCCAGGAGCACTCTGTGATTATGATCCGTGGCGGCAGGGTTAAAGATTTGCCTGGTGTACGTTATCACGTAATTCGAGGCACGTTGGATACGTTGGGTGTTTCCGATAGACGTCAAGGTCGTTCAAAATATGGAGCCAAACGACCATCCTAGAGGATGTGTCTAATTGGGAGAGGTTTTAAGTAATGTCGCGAAGAAGAAGTGCTGAAAAACGACCTATAGATCCAGATCCCCGCTACAACAGCATGCTGGTGACTAAGTTTACCAACAGCCTGATGGAGCGAGGGAAAAAAACAGTTGCCCAGAGAATATTTTATACTGCAATGGATCTTGTCGCAGAGCGTGTAAAAGACGAGGATCCCCTGACTGTCTTCGAAGAGGCAATGGGTAATGTGAGACCCCGCGTTGAGGTGAAGTCCCGTCGCGTCGGTGGTGCCACATATCAGGTGCCGATGGAGGTTCGACAGACCAGGAGGAATGCCCTGGCGATTCGATGGATTATTGATTTTTCCAAGTCAAAGTCAGGCAAATCAATGTCGGAAAAACTTGCAGCTGAGCTGGTTGATGCATACAATAAGCGTGGTTCCTCGGTGAAGAAAAAAGATGATACTCACCGAATGGCTGAGGCAAATAAGGCCTTTGCACACTATCGCTGGTAGTAGGTTCTTGTTGTCGGGTTGCTTGCCTGAAGAAGAGCTGGTGTATTAAGTTTGCTCCGAAAGTGAGGTAACCATGGCAACCCCGGGTGATTTATCGGATGTGCGTAATATTGGCATAATGGCTCATATTGACGCGGGAAAAACAACCACTACTGAGAGAATTCTTTATTATACAGGCCGATCTTATAAGATGGGCGAAGTTCATGATGGTACCGCAGTCATGGATTGGATGGAGCAGGAGCAGGATCGGGGAATCACCATTACCTCGGCAGCTACTACCTGTTACTGGAAAGAAAAAAAGATTAACATCATAGATACACCCGGTCACGTTGATTTTACTGTTGAAGTTGAACGATCTCTTCGGGTGCTTGATGGGGCAATAGCAGTCTTTTGTGCTGTAGGTGGTGTGGAGCCGCAGTCAGAAACAGTATGGCGACAGGCAGATAAATATTCCATTCCACGGATTGCTTTTGTTAATAAGATGGATCGCGCAGGTGCTGACTTTGGCAGATGCGTGAACATGATTGCCGAAAGGCTTGGGGCGAATCCTGTTCCTATACAGATTCCCGTTGGTAAAGAGGCTGAGTTCGGTGGAGTAATTGACCTCATCGAAGGTAAAATGCTCCAGTTTAGCGAGCAGTCTTTTGGCCAGGAAATTGAAGAACTGGAAATTCCTACCGAATACAGAGAAATATTCACGGCCGCACGGATGATACTCCTCGAGAAGTTGGCCGACTTCGATGAGGATATCATGGAAAAATACTTAGAAGATACCGAAGTATCTGCGTCTGAGATTTACAGCGCTCTCAGAAAGGTGACAATCGCACTTGATTTAGTACCTGTCGTGTGTGGAAGCGCGTTTAAAAACAAAGGTATTCAACCTTTACTTGATGGGGTTATCCGTTATCTGCCTTCACCTCTGGATGTGAAAAGCATCGAAGGGGAGGGAAGAGATGGTGGGAGCACCAGCAGGAAAACCGATCCTAAGGAGAAATTCTCCGGATTAGTGTTTAAGTTGATGTCTGATACTTTTGTGGAAAATCTTGCCTTTGTGAGAATATACTCCGGCAGGATTGCAGTCGGGGACAAAGTTTTTAATCCTGGGAAGAAAAAACAGGAAAAAATAGTTAAACTGCTGAAACTCCATGCAAATAAGCGTGAAGAAGTTGATGAGATTTCAGCGGGGGATATTGGCGCAATTGTCGGACTTAAGTTTACCACTACCGGGGATACGCTTTGTGCAAAGGGTGATTATATAGTTCTCGAGAGTATGGACTTCCCCGACCCGGTAATTGGTGTAGCGATAGAGCCAAAGAGCAAGGCAGAAGAGAAAAAGCTGACTGAAACCCTTGACAAGATTGCTCTTGAAGATCCTTCGTTCACTATTATGACGAACGCTGATACAGGTCAGACTATTATCTCCGGGATGGGGGAGCTTCACCTGGAAGTAATTGTTGATCGGCTGCTGAATGAATTTAAAGTTTCGGCAAAGGTCGGTACCCCGCAGGTTGCCTATAAAGAGACGATTGGCAGGCTCCAGAAGGGAGAAGGAAAGTTTGATCAGTTGACCGGGGCAAAAGGTCAGTATGGCCATGTGGTGATCGAAATTGAGCCGGCTGCCAGGGGGAGTGGTTTCGAGTTTAAAAACTGTGTTGACGAGAAACAGGTACCCGGTGAGTTCCTGGCCTCTATTGAAAAAGGTATTGCAGATTCCCTTGATTCAGGGCCTCTGATTGGTTATCCGCTTACCGATCTGGTGGTCAGCCTGGTTGGTGGGTCATATCACGAAGAAGATTCTACCGATATGGCTTTTGGGATCTCAGCAGCAATGGCTATCAGAAGGGCTTCGGCCGAGGCGGAGCCGAAGTTGCTGGAGCCGGTTATGAGTCTGGAAGTTGTGACGCCTGAGGCATATGTCGGCGATGTGATTTCCGATCTTAACTCCAAGAGAGGTAAGATTATTGGCGTTGAGGCAGAAGGAGATCTGCAGGTCTTAAAAGGGCAGGTACCCCTCGCAGAAATGTTCGGCTATTCAACGTCCCTGCGGTCTTCAACACAGGGACGGGCAACTTTTACAATGCAGTTCTTTGAGTATGGTGTTGTGCCGGCCTCAAAGGCAGATATTATTATTAAAAAAATTAGAGGGATTTAAGTCCAAGTATATTGAGGAACAATCATGTCAAAGGAAAAATTTGAAAGGACTAAGCCGCATGTTAATGTGGGGACTATTGGTCACATTGATCACGGTAAGACAACATTGACCGCAGCGATAACCCGTGTTTTATCGACTAAAGGAATGGCTTCATTTACTGATTTCAGTGAAATCGACAAAGCTCCTGAAGAGAAAGAACGTGGAATTACCATTGCCACCGCTCATGTGGAGTATGAAACCGAAAACCGGCACTATGCACATGTGGACTGCCCAGGGCATGCTGATTACATTAAAAACATGATTACCGGCGCTGCTCAGATGGATGGTGCTATTCTGGTAGTTGCTGCAACAGATGGTGCTATGCCCCAGACCAGGGAGCATATCCTTCTCGCACGTCAGGTTGGTGTTCCTGCCATGGTGGTGTTTCTTAATAAATGTGACATGGTTGATGACGAGGAACTGATCGAGCTGGTTGACATGGAGTTGCGTGAACTTCTTGATAAATACGAATTCCCCGGAGACGATATTCCATTTGTTCAGGGTTCTGCCCTGCAGGCTCTTGAAAATCCGGATGACGAAGAAGCTACGAAGTGTATCTGGGAACTCATGGACGCGATCGATACATATATTCCTGAGCCTGAACGTGATGTAGACCAGCCTTTTCTTATGCCGGTCGAGGATGTTTTTTCCATTTCCGGGCGTGGAACGGTTGCAACAGGTCGTGTTGAGCGCGGGGTTGTCCATGTCGGTGACGAGGTGGAGATCGTCGGTATTAAAGAGACACAGAAGACTACCTGTACTGGAGTTGAGATGTTTCGTAAGCTCCTTGATGAAGGTCAGGCGGGTGACAATATCGGCGCATTGCTGCGTGGGGTTAAACGTGAAGAAATTGAAAGGGGCCAGGTTCTTGCCGCTCCCAAGTCTATAAATCCGCACACCAAGTTCAAGGCTGAGTGTTACATTCTCGGTAAGGATGAGGGCGGTCGGCACACTCCTTTCTTTAACGGATATCGGCCTCAGTTTTACTTCAGAACTACTGATGTAACCGGTGTATTGACGTTGGCCGAAGGTGTAGAAATGGTAATGCCGGGTGATAATATAGCTGCTGAAGTTGAGCTGATCACCCCAATTGCTATGGATGCCGGTTTGCGGTTTGCTATCCGTGAGGGTGGGCGTACAGTTGGTGCAGGTGTTATTAGTGAAATTTTATAAAAAGGGTGCGTAATGATACCTACAGAAAAAATTCGTATTCGCTTAAAAGCGTACGATCATAAACTGCTGGATCAGTCAACTTCTGAAATTGTTGAAACTGCCAGAAGAACCGGATCTGCAGTCGCAGGACCGATTCCTTTGCCTACATCGGTGAACAAGGTTTGTGTTCTGCGTTCACCCCACGTGGATAAAAAATCACGTGAACAATTTGAAATGAGGACCCATCGCCGCCTACTTGATATTCTGGAGCCAACTCAGCAGACTATAGATCTTCTGATGAAGCTTGAGTTGTCAGCAGGCGTTGATGTAGAGATAAAGCTGCCTTAGGTGGCACCATATCAATTGTAAATTGAAGCATCGGGTAGAATAATGCCAAAGTCAATGGGTATATTAGGAAAAAAAATCGGGATGACCCGTGTTTATAGTGAACTAGGTCAAGCAACTCCTGTCACTGTAGTTGAAGCTGGTCCATGCAGAGTCCTTCAGGTAAAAAAGGAAGCACTTGATGGATACAATGCTATTCAGGTTGGTTTCTCAGAGAAAAAAGCTTCACGACAGAATAAAGCTATTGCCGGTCATTTGAAAAAGTCAGGTTCCCAGGGGTTCTATTTTGTACGTGAGTTCAGAGTAAGTGACTCAGGGGAATACCAGGTAGGACAGGATATCGCACTTGATACAGTTTTCAAGGTAGGTGACTTGGTCGATGTGCAAGGTAGTAGTAAGGGCAAAGGATTTCAGGGTGTTGTCAAGAGATATGGCTTCGCAGGAGGTGGTGCGGGGCATGGTTCTAAATTTCACAGGGCACCCGGTTCCATAGGATGTAGTGCTCATCCCGGAAGAGTCTTCAAAGGTAAGAAAATGCCTGGTAGAATGGGTAATGACACTGTCTTAAGAAAGAACGTGATTGTTATCGACATTCGCCCTGAAGATAATGTTGTGCTTTTGAAAGGGCCTCTTCCTGGAGCCAAGAACAGCCTGTTAAAAATTTTCTCTAAATAATTGTTTTGAGTTGAAACAGGCTCGAGGAGATACATATGTCTACTGTAAAAGTTGTTAACACCAAAAATGAAAGTGTCGGTGAGGTCGAACTCAGCGATGAACTGTTCAATCGTAAGGTTAAAGAGTATGTTCTGCATGATGTGGTTCGGATGCAGCGAGCCGCGCGCCGTGCAGGTAATGCCAGTACTAAAACACGGGTCGAGGTGAGGGGTGGCGGTGCTAAGCCTTGGAGGCAGAAGGGAACAGGGCGGGCCAGAGCAGGAACCCGTAACTCTCCAATCTGGAGAGGAGGTGGTGTTGCCTTTGGTCCCAAACCGAGAGATTATAGCTTTAAACTTAATCGTAAGGTTAAAAAGCAGGCGATTGCAATGGCCATGAGTGCAAGATTGCAGGAAGGTAACCTTATTATTCTTGATGATTTCAGCATGGACAGGATCAAGACAAAGGATTTCGTCGGGATCATGGATATACTGGATGCAGATAATGCACTAATAATTGCTGACAATGGTAACGAACAGCTTGACAAGTCTTCAAGAAACGTAAATGGGTATAAGGTATTACCAGTCGACGGTTTGAACGTGTATGATATCCTCTTGCATAAAAAGCTTATTTTGGTTCAACCGGTAATTGAGAGCCTTGAAAAGAGGTTGGCGGCATGAAAAATATATATAGCATTTTAAAGGGGCCCTGCCTTACTGAAAAGGCTGCTTTACTTCAGGAAGTGGAAGGTAAAGTGGTTTTTAAGGTTCATCCCAAAGCAAACAAGGTAGAAGTTAAGAGAGCGGTCGAACAACTTTTTAATGTCAAAGTGAAAGATGTTCGAACCGCCAATATGCATGGTAAGCAAAAACGGGTTGGAAAAACCATAGGTTTTACAAAGGATTGGAAAAAAGCCTATGTAACCTTATCTGAAGGTGAAATTAACTTTGCAGATGAACTGTAGTCCGATAACCGGAATAAAGTTCATCTACTTTCTTCACTAAGTGATTTTATCTAACCTAATTTTGATGGAGCGATTGGGAAATAATGGCAATAAAAACTTATAAACCTACATCACCTGGTAAACGACACCACGTGTCGATTAAAAACCCGGATCTATCTAAGAACAGCCCCGAAAAGAGGCTTGTTTGCAGTCTTTCGAAGAGTGGTGGACGAAATAATTACGGACGTATCACCTCTAGACATATAGGTGGCGGGCATAAACGTCGATATCGAATTATTGATTTCAAGAGAAATAAAACCGATATCGGAGCGAAGGTAATATCTATTGAATATGATCCGAACAGATCATCTAATATTGCTTTGCTGAGCTACCTCGATGGAGAAAAGAGTTATATTCTCTCCCCTGATGGCATCTCGGTAGGAGATCAGGTGATCGCCGGAGATAACGTTGATATTCAACCCGGCAATTGTCTGCCGATGAATAACATTCCGCTGGGTACTATCATTCATAACCTTGAAATGAAAATCGGCAAAGGAGCACAATTGGTACGCAGTGCTGGTGCTTCTGCCCAACTCATGGCAAAGGAAGGTGGGTATGTCCTGGTTCGTCTGCCATCCGGCGAGGTAAGAAAATTTCATAATCGATGCCGGGCCTGCATCGGACAGGTTGGCAATCGTGAACATGAGAGCCAGAAACTCGGTAAGGCCGGCAGAAATAGATGGAAAGGTAAGAGACCTCACGTTCGGGGCGTTGCCATGAACCCGGTAGACCATCCTATGGGTGGCGGTGAGGGTAAGAGTTCAGGCGGGCGTCATCCCTGTACTCCGTGGGGACGGCCTACCAAGGGGTTCAAAACAAGGAAGAAGAGAAAGGCTTCTGACAAACTGATTGTTAAGAAGAGATCATAAAAGAAAAGGAGCAAGGAATGTCTCGTTCAATTAAAAAAGGGCCTTTCATCGACGATCATCTGCAGAGGAAAGTGACTGCTGCCATTGAAGCCGGATCTCGAAAGGTTATTCAGACCTGGTCCAGACGATCCGATATAAGTCCGGAGATGGTTGGCCTCACATTTGCGGTGCATAACGGGAAAAAATTTATACCTGTATTTGTCACAGAGAACATGGTTGGACACAAGCTTGGTGAATTCTCGCCTACTCGTACCTACTATGGACACACATCAGACAGAAAAGGAAGAAAATAATTTGAAGTGGTAGTTTCTACCGGGAGCAGACACTATGGAAGCACGAGCCGTAGGCAAATACATCAGGATCTCTCCGCAAAAGGCGCGTCTTGTTGCAGATGTTGTGAGAGGTATGGGGGTTGATCAGGCTATTACAACCCTTCGTTTTATGCCCAAAAAAGGGGCCGGGATTATTCAGAAGGTCGTTGAATCAGCTGTTGCTAACGCAACACAGGATGACTCTGCTGATGTTGATAATCTTTATATAAAAAAAATAATGATTGACGGTGGACCTTCCCTGAAGAGAATTCGGCCAAGAGCCATGGGTAGAGCCACCGGAATCATTAAGAGAACCAGTCATATAACTGTAGTTATAGACGAGAGTTAGTGTACATTTCGGTAAGTAAATCCCCAGGGACTACTTACTATTAAGATTAAAGGGAAAATTGGATTTGTTGGAGGACTGTTTTGGGGCAGAAGGTTAATCCATTAGGAATGAGACTGAACATTACCCGGACATGGGATTCGATCTGGTATGCAGACAAAGAATATGCAACCTTTCTGATCGAAGATCAGAAAATTAAAAAGTTTCTCAAGAAACGTCTCCATCATGCCGGATTGTCTAAGGTTAAAATTGAACGTACCGGTGATCAGGTACGCATCAAACTTTTTACAGCAAGACCTGGAATAGTAATTGGAAAAAAAGGTATTGAAATTGAGCTGACTAAAAAGGAACTGGAGAAACTTATAACACGCAAGGTTACTCTTGACATTCAGGAAGTCAGGCGTCCTGAGGCAGATGCTCAGTTGATTGCAGAGAATATAGCTCAGCAATTGATCAGAAGGGTAGCTTTTCGTCGGGCAATGAAAAAGGCAGTGACTTCAGCACTTCGGTTTGGTGTTCAGGGAATTAAAATATCCTGTTCCGGTCGTCTCGGTGGCGCTGAGATGTCGAGATGTGAATGGGTGCGTGAAGGCAGGGTTCCGCTGCATACCTTGAGAGCTGATGTTGATTATGCGCTTGCTGAGGCAAATACAACCTATGGGATAATTGGTGTTAAGGTCTGGGTTTTTAACGGTGAAGTTTTAAGCGATAAAGATACGGGTGCGGTGTAACAGGGGCGAACCACTGGTTCGGTACTGTTTCCATACCACAATTTGGAGTAAAAGATGTTAAGTCCCAAAAAGGTCAAACATAGAAAAGTTTTTAAGGGTCGGTCAAAAGGAATGGCATACCGCGGATCTTCCATCTCTTTTGGTGACTATGCGATTAAGGCAACGTGTTGTGGTTTTATGACGGCGCAACAGATTGAGGCTGCTCGGATAACAATTAATAGAACAATGAAACGTGGTGGCAGGGTGTGGATACGTGTATTTCCTGATAAACCGCTTACCAAAAAACCTGCAGAGACTCGGATGGGGAAAGGTAAGGGTAGCCCTGAATCCTGGGTAGCAGTAGTAAAGCCTGGTATGATACTCTATGAGATTGCAGGGGTGAGCGAGGAACTGGCAGTAAAAGCTTTGAATCTTGCCGGGAATAAGTTACCGTTTTCAACCAAAGTTGTAACTAAGAGGAACACTTTATGAACGTAGAAGATATTCGTAAAATGTCCGCTGAAGACCTGCTGAAGACTGATACTGATCTGCGGGAGGAATTGAGTAAGCTGACCTTTCAGCACCGTATCAGGCCGCTCGAAGATACTTCACGGTTATTAAAAATAAGAAGAGACATTGCCAGGATTGCGACCATTCAAAAACAAACTGCCAGCTAGTTGATAATTTAAAAATTTGACCTTGGTCGGCCGCATTCTATATTCTCATCACTAAGTGATTAAACAATGAGTGAAATTAAAAAATCTAAAAAGACAAGAACTGGTTCTGTGGTAAGCAACAGAATGGAAAAAAGCGTCGTTGTTCGGGTAGAACGTAAGTTTCGCCATAAGCGTTATGGTAAATTTGTTAAAACCAGTGTCAAATATCTCGCAGACGATCCTGAAAACAGTTGTTCCGTTGGGGACACGGTTCTAATTGAAGAATGTCGGCCTCTGAGTAAAAGAAAACGATGGCGGGTCAGGTCAATATTAGAGCAGGCAGTTTAATAACCTGGAAATTGCTTTCAGCTTTGTCCTACCTCTTTACCCGGTACCTGAAAAGAGTTGCTGTCAAAGGATATAAGAGAAAGCTTCCTGCAGGCTACTATTGTAAAGAACCCTGTCTATTGGGGTTGGTACAGAAAGTAATTGTGAGTTAGTGGAAACGTTTAGTTTCGTATGAGATATCTGGTGAAATTATGATACAGACAGAGACAGTACTTAATGTGGCAGACAACTCCGGAGCCAAAAAGGTTCTTTGTATCCGTGTTCTTGGAGGAACTCGAAAGCGGTATGCCTCAATTGGTGATGTGATTGTTGTGACGGTGAAAGAGGCACTGCCCCATGCTAAAGTAAAGAAGGGCGATGTGATGAAGGCGGTTATTGTCAGGACTGCAAAGGCTATGAAAAGGATGGATGACACTTGGGTCGGATTTGATGATAACGCTGCAGTTATGCTCGGGACCGCCGGAGAACCTATTGGGACACGTATTTTTGGCCCCGTTGCTCGTGAGTTGAGAAACCAAGGTTTCATGAAGATTATTTCACTTGCTCCGGAAGCACTTTAACCTCTCTGCAGCGCAAGGGTTTTGGACTCTATGTTAAAGAGTCTGATCCAGATTTGCAGGGTTAGATACATTGACTGAGAAAAGGTATAGAAATGAGACAGGGTAGAACATACCTGAAAAAAAATGATCAGGTTGAAGTAATAACCGGCAAGGATAAGGGCCGGGTTGGAAAAATTCTTCGCGTTTTAAAGGATCAGGATAAGGTTGTTGTGGAGCGTATTAATATGATTAAGCGCCACACCAAACCAACCGAGATGAATCAGCAGGGACAGATAGTCGATAAAGAAGCTCCGATTCACGTATCCAATATACAACTGATATGTCCAGAGTGTACTAAAACAGGGCGAATTGGTAAGAAGATATTAGAAGATAGTACGAAGGTTCGTTTTTGTAAAAACTGTGGCGAATCCATCGAGAATAAATAACAGGTAATCAACAAGGTTTACGCCAGGAGTTATACATGGGTGCGCTGAAAGATAAATATTTAAACGAGTGTGTTCCTGCCCTTAAAGAGGAATTTGGCTATACAAATAGCATGCAATTACCTCAATTAAAAAAGATTGTTCTCAATATGGGACTGGGTGAAGCTGTTCAGAATCCTAAAATTGTAGATGGGGCTGCAGACGAGCTTACCAGGATTGCCGGGCAAAAGGCTGTGATTACAAAAGCGAAGAAATCGATTGCTACATTCAAACTCCGTGAAGGAATGCCGATTGGGTGCCGTGTTACCCTGAGGGGAGAGAAGATGTATGATTTTTTCAGTAAACTTGTAAATATTGCACTGCCCCGGGTAAGGGATTTTCGTGGCTTGTCGCCGAAAGGGTTTGACGGCAGGGGAAACTTTTCAATGGGCATACAGGAACAGATCATCTTTCCTGAGATTGACTACGATAAAATTGATAAAATTAAAGGGCTGAATATTACTGTAGTCACATCTGCGGGCACAGATAACGAGGGACGTTCACTGTTGAAAAAACTCGGGATGCCCTTCAAAAAGAATTAGTACCATAGAAAACCTTCTGCTTTTGTTCGGCAGAAACATTATTGTGTGCAGGTACTTATCCTGGCATTTTACAAAGTTCCGATCTAATCGGATTAGTTTATTACATATCAAGAGATTATTTGGAGGTCGATTTGGCTAAGAAATCCATAATTGCAAAGGCCCAACGTGAACCAAAGTTTGCCGTACGGAAGTATAACCGATGCCCTCTGTGTGGTCGTCCAAGGGGGTTTATCAGGAAATTCGGTATTTGCAGGATCTGTTTCAGAAAGTTGGCGTTGGGTGGTGAAATAACGGGAGTGACTAAATCAAGTTGGTAGCATATTGGTGCCTTCTTTGATTGAACTTGTCTACTATATTGAAAAATAAGGAGTGTTCGCTATGTCAATGAGCGATCCCCTGGCAGATATGCTGACCAGGATACGAAATGCAGTAATGGTAAAATTTGATTCTGTAGAAATGCCTTCATCAACAGTTAAGGTTGATATTGCGAAAGTCTTGAAAGATGAGGGCTACATTATCGACTACCGTGTAATCGATGACTCTGTCCAGGGGGTTCTGAAGGTTGATCTTAAATATGGACCTGACAGTGAGTCGGCGATTACCGGGTTAAAGCGGGTAAGTAAACCCGGACTGAGGAAATACGCTAAGGCTAATGCAATACCCAAAGTATTGAATGGGCTTGGAATTGCAATTATTTCTACATCTAAAGGCGTTGTGACAGATAAAACAGCTAGAGCCCTGAATTTTGGTGGGGAGATTATTTGTGAGGTCTGGTAGGTCTCATAAATTACGGAGGTAAGTATGTCTCGTATTGGTAAACAACCAATTCCGGTTCCTGCTGGGGTTAAAATTGATCTCAAGGATCAACAGATATCGGTAACTGGAGCAAAAGGAACCCTGAAGCGTGAAATTATCCCGGAAGTGGAAGTTGTGCTAGAGGATAATGTGATTACATTAAACAACCGTATTGATAGTAGTAAAGTTAATGCATTCAGAGGATTAACTAGGAGTCTTATCAATAATATGGTTATTGGAGTTACTGACGGATTTAGACGAGTTCTGGTTATTGAAGGTGTTGGATATAAGGCCAGTGTCGGCGGTTCAATGTTGACTCTGAATGTTGGATATTCAAATCCGGTAGATTTCAAATTGCCAAAAGGGGTTGCTGCTTCTGTTGATGGCAACACTAAAATTGTGCTTGAGTCGATAGACAAAGAACTCCTGGGTTTGACAGCTTCCCGGATACGGCAGATAAGAAAACCTGAGCCCTATAAGGGAAAAGGAATTCGTTACGAAAATGAGCACATCGTTCGTAAAGCCGGTAAAGCAGGGGCTGCTGTCTGATTTTGAAACCTACGTATAAAAATTTAACGGAAAATTACAATGGCTAGGACGAATCCTAAGAGTATAGCAAGGGCAAAGCGAGTCAAACGTATCAGGAAAAAGGTAATTGGTACAAGTGAACGCCCAAGGCTCCGTGTCTTCAAAAGCAATAAGCATATCTACGCACAAATTATCGACGACGCAGCAGGGCATACCCTGATCTCCATGTCCACTATAGACAAAGAGTTTGCTCTAGGCGATGAAAAAGGCAAAATCGGAGCAGCCAAAAAAGTCGGTGAGGCGATAGGAGCCCGTGCAAAAGCCGCTGGCATTACTAAAGTCGTATTTGATCGTGGCGGGTCGATTTATCACGGCAGGGTCAAATCTCTTTCTGAAGGTGCCAGGGAAGGTGGTCTGGAATTTTAAAGATTTTTAAATAAAAGGGGGGTGTCCCTTGTCTGATTTCAAACGTTCCAAAAGTGCAAATGCTGAGGAACTTATAGAAAAAATTGTTTTTATCAACAGGGTAGCAAAAGTTGTAAAAGGTGGTCGCAGATTTAGTTTTAGCGCAATCGTTGTTGTTGGTGACGGCAAAGGTAAGGTTGGATACGGACTTGGCAAAGCTAATCAAGTTCCTGAGGCTATCCGGAAAGGGGTTGAAAAGGCCAGAAAAGCGATGGTATCTGTCCATCTTACAGAAACCTCGATTCCCCATACTATCATTGGAAAGTATGGCGCTGGAAAGGTTTTGCTTAAACCTGCCTCCGAAGGTACCGGTCTTATTGCCGGGGGGCCTGTGCGAGCTGTTCTTGAAGCTGCGGGGGTATCGAATATACTGACCAAGTGCCTGGGTTCACATAATCCGCATAATATGGTCAAGGCAACTATCAACGGGCTGCAGACTTTGCGTTCAGCCCAGAAGATTGCTGATTTGCGTGGAAAAACAGTAGAAGAAATTAGCGCATAACGTCATCTGGGGACGCTGGAAGATGTATGCAAAATATTTGATAAATAACGGTAATTAAATGGCTGAGACAATTACTTTTTCACAGGTAAAAAGTGGCATTGGCAGTACCAAAAAGATCAATGCAACTTTAGTTGGCCTTGGGCTCACTAAAATGAATAAAAAAATTACAAGAAAAGACACTCCGGAGCTTCGTGGTATGCTCAATAAGGTTAGTCATCTTGTACGTATTGAGGAGATATAGCATGTTGACTTTGGCAAACCTTTCCCCGCAAAAGGGTGCAACCAAGAACCGGAAGCGGTTGGGCCGGGGGCCTGGCAGCGGGCATGGTAAGACAGCTGGTCGTGGACATAAAGGGTATAAATCCCGTTCAGGATCTGGAATAAAGCCGGGTTTTGAAGGTGGTCAGATGCCTCTGCAGCGCAGGCTGCCAAAGCGAGGTTTTACTAATATTTTCAGAAAAGAATATACAATTGTTTCCCTTTCTCAACTCGACTCATTTGATGGGAATAAGGAAATTGATAAAGCTGCACTGGTAGGAGCTGGAATTGTTAAAGAAGGTACTCTGGTAAAAGTCCTTGCCAATGGTGAGGTTACTAAAGCTCTGAATATCAATGTTGATAAAATCAGTGGTTCTGCGAAAAGCAAAATAGAAGAAGCAGGTGGAAAAGTTATCACCTCCAGCCAGTCTGATAGTGAATAATTATTCCTTGGCTGTTGGCAATGAGTCCAGAATCTTTGATCGAAGCGCAGATAGGATGATATAATGAGCGGATTGCAGAGTGCTGCTAATATACCGGAGTTGCGTAGGCGTGTACTTTTTACGCTTATTATGCTCGCAGTTTACAGAATGGGCGTACAGATACCTACTCCTGGTATCAATGGAGAAGCCCTTTCAGCTTTTTTTGAACAGAATGCCAGCACGTTGTTTGGTATGTTCAATATGTTTTCTGGTGGTGCCCTTGAAAATTTTTCCATTTTCGCCCTGGGGATCATGCCGTATATCAGCGCCTCCATTATAATCCAGCTTATGACTGTGGTTGTACCACAGCTTGAAGCCCTTAAAAAAGAGGGACCAGCCGGGAATCGCAAAATTACACAGTATACAAGGTACGGTACTGTCGTGTTGTCAATTATTCAGGGTACTTTTATTGCCACCGGGCTTGAAAGTATGACTGGACCAGGAGGGGCGGCCATTGTACTTAATCCCGGTATTCAGTTTAAGCTTATGACCATGCTCACCTTGACGTCGGGGACCGCTTTTATCATGTGGCTTGGTGAGCAGATGACTGAAAGGGGTATCGGTAATGGGATATCACTGATTATTTTTGCCGGAATTGTTGCCCGTGGACCTGCAGCGATTGTGAATTCAATTCAGCTTATCAAGGCTGGAGAAATTGCTCTCTTCTTTGTACCTTTTCTGGTTCTTTTCATGTTTTTTATTGTCGCTGTGATTGTGTTTTTTGAGACAGCTCAGCGAAGAATTCCGATCCAGTATGCAAAGCGGGTTGTTGGGAGGAAGGTGTATGGAGGTCAGAGTTCTCACCTTCCACTGAAAATTAATATTTCCGGAGTTATTCCCCCGATTTTTGCATCATCTATTATGATGTTTCCCGCTACAATTGGGAGTTTTATCCAGATTGACTGGGTACAGAAGGTATCTGCAGCAATGTCTCCGGGAACTGTCTATTACTATATCTGTTATGTGGCAATGATAGTTTTCTTCTGTTTTTTTTATACTGCAGTTCAATTCAAGCCGGATGATGTTGCGGAGAACCTGAAGAAGAATGGTGGTTTTATTCCTGGTATAAGGCCTGGTAAAAGAACAGCCGAATTTTTAGATAAGGTGCTCACCAGGTTAACTGTTGTAGGGTCAATTTACCTCAGTGCTGTTTGCGTGCTGCCTACGATTTTGATTGGCCAATTTAATATACCGTTCTTTTTTGGCGGAACTGCGTTGCTTATTGTAGTTGGTGTAGGAATTGATACAATTTCACAGATTGAATCTCACCTTCACATGAGGAATTACGAAGGGTTTATGAAGCAGGGTAGAATCAAAGGACGTAGATAGGTAGTGGCAGGGAAAGCTGATAGAAGAGAAAGAAAGTCTATTATAGTTAAAACTGCTGATCAAATTTTGGTTATGCGTGAGGCTAATCGAATTGTATCAGATACCCTGACAATGCTGAAAGAATTAGTAGAACCCGGGATTACAACCTGGGAGCTTGACAAATCTGCTGAAGAGTTATGTATTAAACGCCACGGAAAACCTGCATTTAAGGGATACAGAGGGTTTCCCGGGAGTCTTTGTGTTTCAGTAAATGAAGAAGTGGTACACGGCATTCCGTCTAGAAAAACAAAACTGAAAGATGGCGATATCATATCTATTGATTTTGGAGTTGAATTCAAAGGCTTTTTTGGTGATTCCGCTATAACAGTTCCGGTTGGAAAGATAGATGCCGAGGTGGCGAAGTTGCTAAAGGTGACTGAAGAGTCCCTCGGTAAAGGGATAGGACAGGTTATTGCAGGCAATCGTGTAGGTGATATCTCCCGGGCTATCCAGAATCATGTTGAAGGACACGGATTATCTATTGTCAGGCAGTTTGTAGGGCATGGTATCGGTAGTGCACTCCATGAGCCTCCGGAGATACCTAATTTTTTTCAGGGAGAACGCACACCAAGGTTGCTTCCGGGAATGGTATTAGCCATTGAACCCATGGTCAACATGGGTTCACATAAGGTTAAGGTATTAAAAGACGGTTGGACTGTAATAACCAGCGATAAACAGCCATCGGCTCACTTTGAACATTCAGTTGCGGTGACAGAAAATGGTCCGGCAATATTAAGCCGTTGTGAGAGTTAGGCGGTTATCAGGTCAGATGAAGAGTTTTTAGGGCACCATTAAAAAAAACTTCTCTTTTTTGAAGAGATGTATTATATTTCTCCGTTTTTAATTGAAACATTGATTACTCAGGGATCTCCATGGCTAAAGAAGAAGCGATTGAAGTAGAAGGAACTATTATTGAGCCGCTGCCTAATGCAATGTTTAGGGTTGAGCTTGATAACGGGCATAAGGTGCTGGCACACATTTCAGGTAAAATGCGGATGCATTTTATCAAGATTTTACCTGGTGACAGGGTTACTATTGAACTTTCTCCCTATGACCTGACCAGGGGAAGGGTAACATTTCGGGCGAAAAACGCCAAAAAGAAAAAATAGAGTCCGTTTATCATGAAAGTACGCGCATCAGTAAAAAAAATATGCAGTGATTGTAAGATATACAAACGAAAAGGTGTTGTTCGCGTATCTTGTAAAGTTAAGAAACATAAACAGAGGCAGGGATAGACTGGCTTGACCGTTTTAATTACCTACTTCTTCTAAGGAGATAGATCTTGGCACGTATATCAGGAATTGACCTACCGAAAAACAAACACATTGATCGGGCATTAACTTACATACACGGTATCGGGTTGACATCGGCTCGCAAGATTCTTGATGAGGTGGATCTACCTTATACAATGAACAGTGATGATCTCAATGGAGATGACGTTAATCGGATCAGGAAGGTGATCGAAGCAGATTATTCCGTTGAAGGTGATCGACGTCGTGAGGTCTCTATGGATATTAAGAGACTTACTGATCTTGGGTGTTATCGAGGGCGTCGCCATCGTATGGGTCTGCCCTGTCGTGGACAGAAAACAAAGACGAATGCTCGTACTAAGAAAGGCCCAAGAAGAGGCGCTGCTCGTCGTAAATAGTTGAATTTAATCCAGGTGTAAGATATGGCTGTAGCAAAAAAACGGAAGGTGAAAAAGAATATTCCTGAGGGTATTGTTTTTATCTATTCCACTTTTAATAATACAATTGTAACGATTTCCGATAAACAGGGAAATGTCGTTGCATGGTGCAGTGCAGGCGTTTTAGGGTTTAAGGGATCTCGGAAAAGCACTCCATTTGCTGCCCAGAATGCCCTGGCTGATGCTGCCAAGAAAGCAGCAGATGTTGGTATGCGCAAGGTTGAGGTTAAGGTTAAAGGACCAGGGCCTGGCAGAGAAGCAGCTTTGAGAGCACTTATCAATACAGGATTTGAAGTTAGTCGTATATACGATGTTACTCCTATTCCTCATAACGGGTGTAAACCTCCCAAACGTCGCCGCGTATAGTTTCATGTGCAGATTCCAAGCTATTTAAATCAATTGAACGGAGGCCTAAGTTGGCTAGAAATATAGGTGCTGCATGCCGTCGGTGCAGAAGAGAAGGTTTGAAATTATATCTCAAGGGTGACCGTTGTTACTCCGATAAATGTTCTTACGAGCGGAGAGCTTTTGGCCCCGGACAGCATGGACAGGCAAGATTTAAAAAGCTTTCCAACTATGCCATTCAGCTTCGCGAAAAGCAGAAAGTAAAAAGTATGTATGGTATGCTTGAAAATCAGTTTCGCCTGAATTTTCACAAGGCTGACCTGCAAAAGGGTGTAACAGGCGAAAATCTTCTCATTCTTCTTGAAAGACGACTGGACAACACTGTATTTCGTTTAGGCTTTGCTGCTTCCAGGAGCCAGTCTCGACAGCTGGTGCGTCATAAGCATATCCTCGTTAACGGGAAAAAGGTTGATATTCCTTCTTTTCTTATTTCTGCCGGTGACGTTGTATCGTTAAAAGAAAAGAGTCGTGCAAATGCAGCTATAAATGAAAATCTTGAGGCTGTCGTACGTAGAGGAGTCCCTAGTTGGCTCGAACTTGATAAAGACAACTACAAGGCCACAGTGAAGGCACTTCCAAACAGGGAAGAGATGACTATGCCTATACAGGAACAGCTCATAGTAGAGCTTTATTCCAAGTAATATCGACATCTCAATCTGGTAAGACGAAAATAAACACAGTTTATCCGATTGTTGATAGAACACGGGGTGTATATTATTATACCTCTGGTTTGCTTAAAGACTGATATTAATAAAAGTTTGATGAAAAGCAGGGAAGGTAATTTATGACTCAAGCTGCCGACGAAAAAATACCATTTTACCGTAACTGGCATGAGCTGATTAAACCAGAGAAGCTTGAAGTTGACAGAGCAAAACATACCGACAGTTACGGGAAGTTTGTTTGTGAGCCACTTGAGAGAGGATTTGCCGTAACTATAGGCAACTCACTCCGAAGGATACTTCTCTCCTCTATTCAGGGTGCTGCAATAACAAGTATTAAGATAGAAGGTGCTTTACACGAGTTCACTTCCATGAAAGATATTATGGAAGATGTGAGTGAGATAATCCTTAATGTCAAGATGGTCAGGATTAAACTTCACTCCGGTGATTCGCAACAGGTGGTTATCGACAAAAGCGGGCCTGGAACTGTTACTGCTGCAGATATTACCGGCAATAGTTTTGTTGAAGTTATGAACAAAGAACAGATCATCTGTACCCTCACCGGTGAGACTGTATTTAGAGCTGAGCTTACTGTTGAGTGGGGGAAGGGGTATCAGCCTGCTGAATTGCAGAATAAGGAAAATCTCTCTATTGGACAGATTCCTATTGATGCCATATTTACTCCGATCAAAATGATTCAGTATGTGACGTCACAGGCTCGTGTAGGGCAGCAGACAGATTTTGACAAGCTGACCATGGAAATTGAAACAGATGGCAGTTTGAAACCTGAGAGTGCTCTAGCTTATGCAGCCAAGATATTGAAAGAGCAGATGACCATCTTCATCAATTTTGATGAAGAAGAAGCAGAACCTGAGATTGATATAATTGAAGAAACTGATGAGCCTGCGAATCCATTTCTGGACAAACCTGTTGAGGATTTGGAGCTTTCAGTGAGATCGGCTAACTGTTTGAAGAATGCTGATATCCATTTCATAGGAGATCTTGCTCAGAAGAGTGATCAAGAAATGCTGAAAACCAAGAACTTTGGACGTAAGTCTCTAAATGAGATTAAGGCGTTGCTGGCAGAGATGGATCTCACTCTTGGGATGAAATTTGAAAATTGGACACCACCTGATATTAAAGAAACCAATGATCAGACCGGGTAGTAGTTGTGGATTGAGGTTTTCAGGAAATTAAAAATGCCAAGTTCTCTTGGTTTTTAGCAGTCGCCGAGGATAGTGAGATGAGACATAGAAAATCAGGAAGAAAGTTGGGCCGCACCAGTGCACACAGAGAGGCAATGTTCAGAAATATGGTTACTTCCCTGTTCGAGCATGAACGTATTGTTACAACCAGGGAAAAGGCGAAAGAACTCAGGCCAATTGCTGAAAAGATGATTACTCTTGCCAAGCGTGGTGATCTACATGCACGGCGTCAGGCTTTAAGTTATATCAGAAGTAAGGATATTGTAGAGAAGCTCTTTACTGATATACAGGAACAGTTTGTCGACAGGAAGGGTGGATATACCCGTATTCTGCAAACCGGATCCAGGAAGGGAGATTCTGCACCCATGGCCATTATAGAATTAGTTGGTTATGAAGAAGTGCTTGATCTGGATGAGAACGAAAATTAGCAGATCAGACTCAATTTTCATAAAAGCTGGATGGAACATTGTTTCCATCCAGCTTTTTTTTTCTTTTTTCTTCCTCATGTTGCAAGGAGGTTCTGGTGTATGAGTGATCCCGGTAAGGAATTTCCTGAGGGCATGATCCCCCTGAAGGATTCGAAATTTGCCTTCGAATGTCATTCCGGAGTGGCTTGCTTTACCTCTTGCTGTAAAGATGTCAATATTACTCTTTATCCATATGATGTCATTAAGCTGAAAAGTTCACTCGGTATGGACTCTGAAGATTTTATGAGGGAACACAGTTATCTGGTGCAGGGTGATAATCCTTTTTTCCCTGCGGTTAAGCTTAAGCTTGGCGATGACCGCGAAAAATCATGTCCCTTTTTAAATAATAAAGGATGTTCCGTATATAGAGAGAGACCATCCGCATGTCGTACCTATCCCCTGGAGAGGGCAGTAGACAGGATGGCTGTAAAGGGAGAATCTGAAGAATTCTATTTTATGACCAATCATCCTTACTGTCTTGGACATAAAGAGGAAAAGGAATTTACTGTTGACAGCTGGATCCGAAATCAGCAGTTAATCGAGTATAATTCAATGAATGCACTATGGGTAGCCGTTGATACACTGTTTGCTGCAAATCCATGGAAAGGTGAGGGGGCTGGAGGTGAAAAGCAGCAACTGGCATTTATGGTCTGTTATAATATTGATGGTTTTCGTAGATTTGCAGGAGAGTATCAGTTGATAAAGCAGTTTAAAATAGAAAAAGATTTTAAGAGACGAATTGCAAGGGAGGATGGTGAACTGCTGAAATTTGGTTTTGAGTGGTTAAAGGCTATTTTAACAGGGAGATCATCACTTATCAAAAGATGATAATCTTTGAAAACCTCTAAATGTCAAATGTTGCATAAACCGGCAGCCCATGTTATAAAGAAAAGTTATTTTTTGCGAGTCAGATTAATAATGATCTGACCATTTTATAAAACACACATCTTCAATTACATCTGGTGTCGCAGAGCTGACTTGAACCTGTTCTGTGATTTTAGAAGATGGAGGTCTAACCGGAATCGGAGAAAATTATGGCAAATGTTACTGTAAGGGAAATGCTGCAGGCAGGGCTTCATTTTGGGCATCAAACGAGACGTTGGAACCCAAAGATGAAACCGTATATTTATGGACCCCGCAACGGAATATATATTGTCAATTTAGATTTGACCAAGCGTCTTTTTGATAAGGCATGTGACTTTATAACCGGCGAGGTTAAAAATGGCGGATCTATACTCTTTGTAGGTACGAAGAGGCAGGCTCAATCCATAATTAATGAAGAAGCTAAACGGTGTGGTATGTTCTATGTTGACCACCGTTGGCTTGGCGGCATGCTTACAAACTTTCAAACCATAAAAAATTCAATTGAAAGGCTCAAATCTATAGAATCTATGCAAGAGGATGGTTCGATTAACCGTTTTCCCAAAAAAGAGATTCTCCTGATGGAAAAAGAGAGAGTAAAATTGGAGCGCAATGTTGGTGGTATCAAAGATATGCGTAAGTTGCCATCGGTCATATTTCTGGTTGATCCCAGAAAGGAATCCATTGCAATTAATGAGGCAATTAAACTGAATATTCCTGTTGTTGCTATAACTGATACAAACTGCGATCCCGACAATGTAGATTTTATAATTCCCGGCAATGATGATGCAATCAGATCAATTCGTTTGATCACTAATCATGTTGCTGAAGCAGTGCTTACCGGACAGGCATTGAAAGATGGAGAGGAGGCTTCTGAGGAAGCTGTGGCTGCAGCAATGGGGGATGCCGGAAGTGAGATGGCGGCAGAAGTACCCGCTGAAGAGGTTGCTGAAAAGCCGGTCGAGGAGGTTGCTGAAAAGGTTGTCAAAGAAGTAGTTGAAAAGCCGGTCGAAAAGGTTGCCGAAAAGGTTGTCAAAGAAGTAGTTGAAAAGCCGGTCGAAGAGGTTGTTGAAAAGGTTGCCGAAAAGCCTGCTGAAACCAGAGAATAGTATATTCCCTGGTTAGTGTCACTAAGCTTTGGCTAATCCGAAGAGATCGATAAGTTGAAATGATTGAAAAAAGGGCTGTCTTATGACTGCCCTTTTTTACTATATGAGATTTTATAAAATTAAAGAAGACTAAAGGAGATTTACCATGAATATAACTGCCAAGATGGTAAAAGACCTCAGAGATAAGACAGCAGCAGGTATGATGGACTGCAAAAAAGCCCTCACTGATACAGGCGGGGATATGGAAAAAGCTGTAGATCTTTTGAGGCAAAAGGGGCTTGCTGTAGCTGCTAAGCGTGCGGGAAGGGCAACGAATCAGGGAGTAGTTGAGACCTATATCCATGCGGGGGGAAATCTAGGTGTTATGATTGAACTCGGATGTGAGACTGATTTTGTCGCTAAAAACGATGATTTCAGAGCATTCGCCCGTGATATAGCCATGCATATTGCTGCTCTTAATCCTGTCGCTGTGATCAGAGAAGAAGTATCACCTGAGGTAGTTTCCCGGGAGAAAGAAATTTACGTTCAGCAGGCGCTGGATTCTGGTAAACCGGAGGCTATTGTAGAGAAAATGGTGACTGGAAAGATTGAAAAATTTCTTTCCGAAATATGTCTCCTCGAACAGCAGTATGTTAAGAATCCTGACCTTACTGTACAGGATTTGTTGAATGAGCTTGTAGGAAAAATGGGTGAAAATATCTCCATTAAGCGCTTCGCACGATTTCAGGTTGGTACAGAATAGCAACTGGTTGTTTATTGGCTTTAGTGCCTTACTCCATAAAAGCTGTAATAAAAAATAAGAAAATCTAAAGTGCTATTTAATTCAAATGATTAATACCAGCATCAAGGCACTTATCCAGCGTGACTGAAAGTTTTCTGACTAGTCGGGTTATTTGGCTGCCTGTCTTTATCGCCTTTATTTGAGAGGAAAAAGCATATGATTGCAACGTATAAACGGATACTGCTCAAGCTGAGTGGTGAGGCGTTGATGGGAGAAGATTCATATGGTATCAACCCCGGCGTTCTGGAATTCGTAGCTGGAGAAGTCAAGGCAGTGGTCGAGAAAGGTATCGAGATTGGGATAGTTATAGGTGCAGGTAATATCTTCAGAGGGGTTGCCGGTGCAAGCAGAGGAATGGATCGGACTACAGCGGACAGCATGGGTATGCTTGCTACTGTAATGAACAGTCTGGCACTGCAGGATGCTCTGGAGCGCAATGGCATTATAACCCGCGTTATGTCGGCAATTCCCATGCAGTCAGTGTCTGAACCATATATCAGAAGACGTGCAACCAGGCATCTGGAAAAAGGGCGGGTTGTGATTTTTGCTGCTGGAACTGGTAATCCGTATTTTACGACTGACTCTGCAGCTGTGCTTAGAGCTTTGGAGATCGATGCAGAAGTCGTTATCAAAGCAACCAAGGTTGATGGTGTTTATGATAAAGACCCTGTTGTACATAAGGATGCCAAGAAATATGAGAGTCTTTCCTATGACGAGGTGTTGCAGAAGGGATTGAAAATTATGGATGCCGCTGGTATTGCTCTGGCCCGTGAAGATGGTTTGCCTATCATGGTTCTTAATATGGCGAAATCAGGGAATATCAGGCAGGCAGCATTGGGGAAAGCAGTCGGCACGCTTATTACTGAATAAGGAACTATTCTGACAGAGGGTGACATCATGAGTGAAGTAATTTTGATAATGTCCGAAAAAATGGAAAAGAGTGTTGAATCTTTTAAAAAGGAACTCTCCAAGGTTCGAACCGGGAGAGCTTCTATTTCGATACTCGATGATATCTCGGTAGATGCTTACGGTAGTGGAATGCCTCTTAATCAGGTGTGTACACTTACCATTCCGGAAAGCAGACTTATCGCCATTCAACCCTGGGATCCACAGATGCTGCCTGCCATTGAGAAGGCTATTCTTAAATCTGATGTTGGTCTGACTCCCGTCAATGACGGAAAAATTATACGTCTCAATATTCCACAGCTCACAGAAGAACGAAGAAAAGAGCTTGTAAAGTCGGTAAAAAAATCGGCAGAGGAGTTTCGGGTGGCCATTCGGAATATCCGAAGAGAGGCTATAGACACTCTCAAGAAACAGAAAAAGGACAAGGATATATCTGAAGATGATTTGTTCAAGCTCCAGGATGATGCCCAGGCCGAAACTGATTCTTATATAAAAGATATTGACGGTATCACTGGTTCTAAGGAAAAAGAGGTGCTGGAAGTTTGATGCTCCTCGTTGATTATGGTTTCTACAACTGTTGTTGATTTAGAACGTCTTCCACACCATGTTGCGATCATTATGGATGGAAATGGAAGGTGGGCGAAGAGGAGAAAAAAACCCAGGTTGTTCGGACATAAGGTCGGAGCTGATTCTGTTAGCGATATTGTCGAAATATCCAGAGAAATAGATATAAAAGTTCTGACTCTTTATGCGTTTTCTTCTGAGAACTGGAACAGGCCCAGGCATGAGGTTACCGGGTTGATGTCCATTTTGAAAAGGTACCTGGAGGCTGAGCTTCCACGAATGCAGAAAAATGGAATACGGCTGATGTCCATTGGGGATCGTGATCGATTACCTGATCAGGTAAGGGAAATCCTTGAACATGTTATCGAAGAAACTTCCGACAATTCTGAGTTGATTCTTAACCTTGCACTCAGCTATGGAGCTCGTGATGAGATTGTCAGGGCGGTGAAGGCGTTATCACGGGAGTGTATTTCAGGAGAACGGACGGTTGAATCAATATCCAGTGAGGTTCTAAGTAACCATCTGGACACTGCCGGTTTGCCGGATCCTGATCTTCTCATTCGAACAGGGGGGGAGTCCAGGCTTTCCAATTTCATGCTTTGGCAGGTGTCTTATTCTGAGGTCTACTTTACAGATATCATGTGGCCTGAATTTCGAAAAGATGAATTTTTGCAGGCATTGTCCGAATATCAGTTGCGGGAGAGGCGTTTTGGTCGCACTGGAGAACAACTGCACCCCGGGTAGATTATGAAACGTATTGTACCCGGTCTCTTTATTGCCGGTTTCTGGCTCCTGCTCCTCTTAAAAGGGTCAATACTGCTGTTTAATATTGTTGTGATATTCGTTGTTTTGATTGGCTGTGACGAATATGTAAGAATGGCAGCAGGAGAGGTAACCAATCGTATAGAACGGTGGCTTATTGATTCGATTCTGGCAATGCCGGTAGTTGCTGTCTGCATCTTCCCTCAAACCTCCCTCCTGCCGCTTTTTACTCTTATTTCGTTTTTTTTCCTGTCTGGATATTTTATTATTAAATATCAGTATATTGAGGATAGTTACCTTCGTTTTTGTCGTCTAGTTTTTGGTCTTGCCTATATAGGACTGCTTGGTGCACACGTAATACTTTTACGTCACCTGCCGGAGGGGGGTAGCTGGCTGATTATTGTTACAGCCATTACAGCCGGTTCTGACAGCGGCGCATATTTTGTCGGGCGTGCCATTGGCAAACACAAGCTCTCTCCTCATATCAGTCCAAATAAAACGATAGAGGGAGCTCTCGGCGGTATCTGTGCCGGTCTGCTGGGAGCAGTATTTTTTGCATTTCTGCTCCTGCCTGCCATTCACTGGTTCTTCCTGATATTCTCTACCATATTGGTTACCTGTGTAGGAATTACTGGTGATCTGACCGAATCGATTATTAAACGAGGCACAGGGACAAAAGACTCCGGCACAATTCTAGCCGGACACGGCGGTATTCTTGATCGGGTCGATTCCCTGCTTTTTGCTGCTCCCGTTCTCTATTATCTTCTTGTTTTTACTGGAGTGTAATGAAGTTTATTTCTCTTTTGGGAACTACCGGTTCAATTGGTGTGAACGTTCTTAAGGTGGTGAGGAAGTTTCCGAAGCATTATAAGATTGTGGCCATGGCTGCCGGGCGGAATGTCAAGCGACTTGCTGAACAGGTTGTGGAGTTCCGGCCCGAACTTGTCTCCATCTATGATGACTTCCAGGCTGAAACGTTACGCGGATTACTGCCTGAAGAATATCACAACCGAATTGTGACGGGATTGGAGGGAAATAAGTTGGTCGCAGCATATTCAAAAGCTGATATGACTATCTCGGCGATAGTGGGTGCTGCCGGCCTGTTACCCACTCTTGCAGCTATTGGTGCAGGAAAGGATATAGGTCTGGCAAACAAGGAAACCCTTGTCATGGCCGGTAAATTTGTAATGGATGCCGTGAAGAGAGAGGGAGTTAAACTGTTTCCGATAGATTCTGAGCATTCTGCAATTTTTCAGGCTCTTGAAGCAGGCCAAAAGGATGATTTGAAGAAAATTATTCTCACCGCATCCGGGGGGCCTTTCAGAGGGAAAAACCTGGAAGAATTGAGATCTGTTACCAGGGAGCAAGCTCTCAATCATCCGAACTGGGATATGGGCCGGAAAATCTCCATCGATTCTGCTACCTTGATGAATAAAGGGTTGGAGGTGATCGAGGCTAAATGGCTGTTTGATGTCGGGCCTGAAGAGATAGAGGTCGTTGTTCACCCTCAGTCTATTGTTCATTCTCTGGTTGAATATATGGACGGCTCGGTTATTGCTCAACTCGGTATTCCTGATATGAGAATTCCTATTTCCTATGCCCTCTCATACCCAAAGAGACTCGAACTGGACTTGAATCCTCTACAACTTTCCCAGTGTGGAAATCTTGAATTTCTTGAACCCGATTATACCAGCTTTCCTGCATTGAAGATCGCTTTTGAGGCAATTAGTACAGGTGGAGTAGCTCCTGCAGTTCTTAATGCGGCAAATGAAATAGCTGTAGATGCTTTTCTTGACTCCAGGATTAAATTCCCGGATATTGCCGAGACAGTTGCCAGAACAATGGATATTGTACAAGAGGGAAGTGAGGACAGCCTTGAGGATATTCTTCAGGCAGATAAGAGCGCCCGCAGGGAAGCACTCCGCATCATCCAATAACGATTGAAAACACCAACTTAATATGAATACACTTTTTTCCTTTATACTGGTACTTGGGCTGCTTATATTTGTGCATGAACTTGGACATTTCCTCTTTGCCAAACTGTTTCGGGTACGTGTTTTAAAATTCTCTTTAGGTTTTGGCCCTAAAATCGCGGGTAAGGTAATCGGTGAAACGGAATATGTTATTTCCGCTTTACCCCTGGGCGGTTTTGTTAAAATGTTTGGGGAGAATCCCGATGAACAGGAGATGGACGATGGAGATAAAAAAGCTTCTTTTGCCCATAAGCCTGTCTGGCAGCGGTTTATGATTGTCCTGGCCGGACCCCTGTTTAATCTGCTCTTTTCTGTACTTCTGTTTTTTATGGTTTTTATTTTTGTTGGAGTGCCGACTCCGGTCGATACAACCCGTATCGGCAAGGTAACAGCCGAATCAGCTGCCGAGAATGCGGGGTTGGAAACAGATGATGTAATTCTCGAGATCAATAGCCAGCCGACACTCAGCTGGCTTGATGTACTTAATGGAGTGAAGGGCAGTGAAGGCCGGGAGCTGTCTGTCGTTGTGCAAAGAGGGACAGAACGGCTGCAGTTTAAAGTGACTCCGAAGATAGACAGTGTTAAGAACGTGTTTGGCGAAGAAGTCGAAAAACGGTTTATGATCGGTATTGTCAAGGCTGATGAATTGACTTATACCAGGAAAACACTCATAGAGTCTATGCAGACCGCCCTGGCTCAGACCTGGATGTATATATCTTTAACCGTCATGGGATTTGTAAAACTTTTTCAGCGGGTGATTCCAGCCTCGGAAATAGGAGGCCCAATTCTCATTGCCCAGATTGCCGGTGAACAGATGAAAGCGGGCTGGGTGAATCTTTTCTATTTTATGGGTTTGCTCAGTATAAACCTGGGTTTTCTTAATCTTCTTCCGGTACCTGTACTTGACGGTGGTCATCTGGTCTTTTTAACCATCGAAGGAATAATGAGAAAACCGATGAATGAAAGAGCTCAGATCTTTGCTCAGCAGATCGGTATCGGCCTTCTCACGACCCTTATGATTTTTGTCTTCTATAATGATATTGTCAGGTTGTTAAGTTGATCGACCAGCCTCAACCATTGATATTATCGATCGATACTGCAACCTCCTGCAGTTCTGTTGCTCTCACCCGGGGATCGAGAACGAACGGGGAGGTGCTGGCAACCCTCAGCCTGAGCAGTGGGAAGACCCATTCCAGAAGACTGCTTGTATCAATTGACTATATAATGAAGGAGACAGGAGTTGACTGGTCCCATATAGAGGCTATTGCTGTGAGTCTTGGACCAGGAAGCTTTACCGGTCTGAGAATAGGTATGGCCACAGCAAAAGGTCTGGCGTTTGCAGCAGATAAACCGATGATCGGGATTTCTACCCTTGACGGGTTGGCGAGTAAATGTGCTCCTGCTCCCTGGATATGCTCGGTGCTTGATGCACGAAAAAAAGAAGTTTATGCAGCTTTTTATCGAACAGATAGTGAAGGATTGACAGCTCCGGCCGGGGTGCCTGTGGTGATTTCGCCGGAGAAACTGGCAGAAAGTCTTTCGGATTCTGTGGTCATGGTAGGTGATGGAGTGACTACGTATGGCGATCTGTGGAGATCTCTTTTAAAGGACAGGGTTTTGTTTGCTCCTGCCCACCTGCACGAACCGACTGCATCTTCTCTCGGCCTGATCGGTAAAGAGAAATTTGAAACAGGTGAT
>MAXH01000158.1 GCA_001750925.1 Desulfobulbaceae bacterium S3730MH12 | reverse complement strand
TTTCCTGCTCAGGTGAGCTGCATCAACCACCAGCCCGCTCACCACAAAAGATCGCGGCAAACTACTTGATTGGCAGCATGGCGTCAAGGAGAAAATGAAATAATTTTATAACTCTTTTCCCTTGGTGTCAGCTCACCTTGAGATCCTGGTGTTATCTATGCTAAAGTGTTATTTGAATAGAATAATTATGAATGCATTTTGTGAAGGTGCTTATCCCGATCGTCGGTGTTTATCTGAAAGTCATGCCGCTTCCCGAATCCCGGTTACATTACTTTCATACCAGCGAAGCGGTGTCATCGTTGTGAAATTCATTTTATTGATGGTAGTAACAGATATAAGAAGAAAATGGCAAGATATCGTATGAATATTATATGAAAATATTGACTGTATTCGGCACTCGTCCAGAAGCTGTAAAAATGGGTATTCTGGTGAAAAAATTACAGACCACCCCTGGAGTGGAAGCATGTCTCTGTGTGACAGCGCAACACCGCCAGATGCTCGACCAGGTTCTCGAACTGTTCCAACTGTCTCCTGATTATGATCTGGATATTATGCAATCCCGTCAGGATCTCACCGATATCAGCTGTAATGTGCTCCAGGGGTTACGTGAAGTTTTGAACGATTTTCAGCCCGATCGTCTTCTTGTGCATGGCGATACCACTACGACTCTTTTCGCTTCCCTTGCCGGATATTATGGGCGTATCCCGGTTGGTCATATTGAGGCCGGGTTGAGGACGGGAAATATCTATTCTCCATGGCCGGAAGAGATTAATCGTAAACTTACCGGGGCTATTGCTGACAGACATTACGCTCCTACTGTTTCAGCTAAAGAGAACTTGTTGAGCGAGGGGGTCGACCAAAATAATATCCTGGTTACAGGTAATACGGTTATAGACGCTCTTCTCTGGGTGAGCAGAAAAATTGATGAAAGTGACAGATACCAAAAAATGTTCCGGGATAATTTTTCTTTTCTGGACATGGATAAACGGCTTGTCTTGGTCACTGGTCACAGGCGGGAGAGTTTCGGCGAGGGGTTTGAAAATATATGCAGGGCTCTTTTGCATATTGCGGAGAGGAAGGATATTCAGATTGTCTATCCGGTGCATCTTAACCCAAATGTCCAGGAACCTGTGAACCGGCTTCTGACTCAAAAGGAAAATATTCATCTTATAGCACCACTTGACTATCTGCCCTTTGTCTACTTGATGAAACAATCACATCTCATTATTACTGATTCGGGCGGCATTCAGGAAGAAGCTCCATCACTTGGTGTTCCGGTGCTGGTGATGAGGGATACCACGGAACGACCTGAAGCGGTAGAGGCAGGAACCGTCAAACTGGTGGGCAGTGATAAACAAAAGATTGCAGCTGAAACAGAAAGGTTACTCGATGACAGTTTCTACCATAAAGAGATGAGCGTAACTCACAACCCTTATGGAGATGGACTGGCCTGTGATAGAATAATCGATGATCTTATAAAATGATAACAATATATCGAAGGTAGGACAGGATAGAGTAGTTCCTGTCTACTGTTTGGAGAATATGATGGATTATTCAGAGAGTTTGCTTGTTCATTTCCGACGGGTAGAGGCGTTGCGGGATGAAGCGCTTGATTATAAGTCGATTGATCTCTCATCGCGGCAATTATGTGATCTGGAATTGCTCCTTAACCGGGGTCTTTTCCCCCTGAGCGGCTATATGATGCAGGAAGACTACAATTCCGTTGTCGATACGATGCGTCTTGTTGATGGTACTGTCTGGCCCATGCCCATCTGTCTTGATGTGAATGAGCAGACAGCGGAAAACCTTGGTGTTGGGGAGCGCCTGGCTCTCAATGATTCGGAAGGATTCTTACTGGCAATTTTGACTGTTGAAGATATCTGGCAGCCGGATAAGAAAAGAGAGGCCGTCTCTGTTTACGAGACTGATGATCCTGCTGTACATCCCGGAGTTATGCATCTGTATGACCGTGTTGGCAGTTGGTATCTTGGTGGAAAACTGGAGGGGGTGAGTCTGCCCATCCATTATGACTTTCAGCATCTCAGATTAAGTCCTTCTGAAACTGTGCGGATATTCACCATGAACGGCTGGCGACGAGTTCTTGGCTTCCACACCGATGAATACCTGCATTGTGCTCATAGAGAGATGGTCATCTCGGCGGCAAGGGAGGTAGGATCGGCTATATTTTTGCAACCGGTGGCAGATCTCAGCCATCCCGGCAACCTCGATTACTATACCCAGGTTCGTTGTTACCAGGCTTTTACCGAAAAATTTCCAATGAATATGATCCAGCTTGGGTTGACGCCCTTTGCCGGCAGGAAGGCGGGGCCGAAGGAGGCATTATGGCAGGCAATCATCCGCAAGAATTTTGGCTGCAGCCATTTTATGGTGGCGGAGGACCATGCTGACCCGTTGGTAGGCAGGGAAGGTGAAGACTTATTTTACTCCCGTGGAGCGGCTCAAAAAATGGTTGCCGATTATGCAGAAGAAACCGGGATAGCTATGGTTCCTCAGCGGGAAATGGGATATCACCAGGAACTGAAAAAATACGTGGCACTCGATAAGGTTGGGGAAGAAGACGTTGCAATGATTTCGTCCAGAGAACTGCGGCGCAGGCTGATAGCAGGTGAAGATGTTCCAACCTGGTTTTCTTACCCTGAAGTTGTTGATCAGCTTCAATGCTCTTTCCCCCCAAAATCAAAACAGGGCTTTACCATTTTTATGACTGGCTTTTCAGGCTCCGGCAAGTCGACCATTGCCAAGGTATTGCTGGTGAAGTTCATGGAGATGTGTGATCGCCCTGTGACCTTGCTTGACGGTGATATTGTTCGGAAAAATCTTTCATCAGAGCTTACTTTTTCTAAAGAAGACCGGAACCTTAATATCACCCGTATAGGATTTGTTGCCAGTGAAATCACGAAGAATGGAGGTATTGCTCTCTGTGCTCCAATCGCACCCTATGAAGAATCTCGGCAAGCCAATCGTGAATTAATTTCCCGTTATGGTGGCTATATAGAGGTTTTTGTGTCAACGCCGTTAGAGGTTTGTGAACAGCGTGACAGAAAAGGTTTATATGCCAAGGCCAGAGCTGGAAAAGTGAAAGGAGTAACCGGGGTCACTGATCCATATATACCTCCGTCCAGTCCGGAATTAACCATCGATACTGCCAATATAACACCTAAGGAGGCTGTGCAGGAGATTTTACTCTATCTTGAGGATCAGGGGTATATTGTGTGAAAGTGTTGTTAGAGGTTTTTAAGAAAGGACAAGGGTTGATTACTTAGGGGTTGATGGATATCATTGCGTCGTTGATTTGTCTCCCAATAGATAACTTTTCAGTTTTGAGGATAGTATGAATGTAACTGTATTTGGTGTTGGGTACGTTGGCCTTGTTCAGGCGGCAGTGCTTGCCGATGTGGGGCATCATGTATGCTGTGTAGATGTCGATGAGAAGAAGATAGAAGATCTGAAAAATGGCGTAGTTCCAATCTTCGAACCCGGTCTATCCGAGCTGGTACTGCAGAATTATGAGAAAAAGCGGCTTAATTTTACTACCGATGCGAAAAGAGGTGTGGATCACGCCGAACTTCAATTCATCGCTGTGGGTACTCCGCCTGATGAGGACGGGAGCGCAGATTTACAGTATGTGATTGCAGTTGCTGGCAAGATCGCCGAGTTTATGAGCGATAGTAAGATTGTTATTAACAAGTCAACTGTCCCTGTAGGTACCGCAGATAAGGTAAAAGCGCATATGAGTGAAATCCTTGAAGGCAGAACTCTTGATGCATCTTTTTATGTAGCTTCCAACCCGGAATTTTTAAAAGAAGGTTCAGCCCTTGAGGACTGTATGCGGCCGGAGAGGATTGTTGTTGGAACCGATAGTAGCGAGGTAGAAGAAAAAATACGGGAACTGTACGAACCGTTCAGTCGTAGTTTTGATAAAATTATGGTTATGGATGTACGCAGTGCAGAGTTTACCAAATATGCAGCCAACTGCCTGCTTGCCACTAAGATCTCCTTTATGAATGAGATGTCCAACCTGGCGGAAAAATTGGGAGTGGATATTGAGCAGGTGCGCAGAGGGATCGGTTCTGATTCCCGTATAGGTTACCAGTTTATCTACCCTGGGTGCGGGTATGGTGGATCCTGTTTCCCGAAAGATGTGCAGGCGCTGGAAAGATCTGCCAGTGAGGTCGGCTTCGAGGCAAAGATACTGAAGGCGGTGGAGAGTGTAAATTATAAGCAGAAAGAAAAACTCTTCAGCCATATTTCCTCCTTTTACAGAGATGGGGTCGCCGGTAAAACTTTTGCTGTTTGGGGTTTGTCTTTTAAACCGAACACAGATGATATGCGTGAAGCTTCAAGTCGGGTGCTCCTGGAGGCGTTATGGGCGGGTGGTGCCCGGGTGCAGGCCTATGACCCCCAGGCAATGGAAGAGGCTCAGCGAATCTATGGGACAAGAGATGATCTGCTGTTGATGGGGACTAAAGAAGCGGCCTTACATGGTGCGGACGGACTGGTTATAGTTACCGAGTGGAAAAGCTTTCGGGTGCCTGATTTTGAGCAACTGAAAACAGAGTTGCAGGACAAGGTGATCTTTGACGGGCGAAATTTGTATGATCCGGCAAGGGTAGAGGCAATCGGATTAGTCTATTATGGTATTGGCCGGGGACGTTCAATTCAAATATGAAGAATACAATGAAAAAAGCGTTGATTACAGGCATTACCGGGCAAGATGGAGCCTATCTGGCGGAGTTTCTGCTGAAAAAAGGATATGAGGTACATGGCATCAAGAGAAGAGCTTCTCTTTTTAACACAGACAGGATAGATCATCTTTACCAGGATCCGCATGCGGGAGAGAGGAATTTTATTCTCTACCATGGTGATTTGACCGACTCTTCCAGCCTGATTCATATCATCGGTAAGGTGCAACCGGATGAGATATATAACCTTGCTGCCCAGTCCCATGTGGCTGTTTCTTTTGAGGAACCGGAATATACAGCTAATTCGGATGCGTTAGGTACTTTGCGTGTACTTGAAGCTATTCGAATTCTTGGCCTAACTGAAAAGACGCGATTCTACCAGGCCTCCACCTCAGAATTATTCGGTAAAGTGCAGGAAACTCCTCAGACTGAAAAGACACCGTTTTATCCGCGCTCACCCTACGCTGTTGCCAAGATGTATGCCTACTGGATAGTGGTCAATTATCGTGAGGCATATAATATCTATGGCTGCAATGGTATTCTTTTTAATCATGAATCCCCACTGCGTGGAGAAACTTTTGTCACTAGAAAAATAACCAGAGCTCTGGCGAGGATTTTCCTGGGATTGCAGGATTGTCTGTATCTGGGAAATCTGGATGCCAAGCGCGACTGGGGACATGCCAGGGATTATGTGGAGATGCAGTGGCTGATGCTGCAGCAGGAGAGTCCTGAAGATTTTGTCATTGCCACTGGAGTGCAGCATTCGGTAAGAGATTTTGTTAATGGTGCAGCTGCCGAGTTGGGAGTTGGGCTAAGATGGGACGGTTCCGGCGTTGAAGAAATCGGGGTTGTTGAACGTGTGCCTGGTGCAGGAACCGGCAATGTGATGAAGGCTGGCGATGTTATTGTTCGTGTAGACCCTCGATATTTCAGACCCACAGAGGTCGAAACCCTGCTTGGGGATCCAACTAAGGCCAAAGAAGAACTTGGTTGGGAGCCAAAGACCACATTCAGCGAGCTTGTAGCTGAGATGATGCGTTT
>MAXH01000157.1 GCA_001750925.1 Desulfobulbaceae bacterium S3730MH12 | reverse complement strand
TCCTCGAAGCTGATAAATTTCGGCCAGTCCAAGCATATCCGCACGATTAATTATAATTGTATTGGCTGAGGGGATATCCAGCCCCGATTCTATTATCGTTGTACTGACAAGAACATCAATTTTTTTATTGACAAACGATACCATGATCTCTTCGAGTTCTTTTCCTCCCATCTGCCCGTGGGCAACAGCGATCCGTGCTCCCGGCACAAGTTTTTGGATTGCTGCCGCCATCTTGTGTATTGATTTTACACGGTTATGGACTAAGAATACCTGGCCCTGCCTGCGAAGTTCTTTACTCACCGCCTCCTTTATCACCAGGTCATCGTAGCGGGCAACAAAGGTTTTTACTGGTAGCCGGTGCTCTGGGGGGCTGGAGATTATGGATAAATCCCGGATGCTTAAGAGTGACATCTGTAGGGTTCTGGGGATTGGTGTGGCGGTCAGGGTCAGTATATCAACTTCTGCCCGCATTCTTTTTACCTTCTCCTTATGGGCGACACCGAATCTGTGTTCTTCATCGACAACAAGCAGGCCGAGATTATGAAAGACCACGTCTTTTGAGAGCAGCCGGTGGGTGCCGATAATGATATCAATAGTTCCTGAATTTAGATCTTTGAGGATTTTTCGCTGCTCAGCGGCGGTACGAAATCGGTTGATACATCCGATATTGACAGGGAAGCCTTTCAGCCGTTCCCTGAAGGTTGTAACATGTTGTTCGGCCAGCACCGTAGTAGGAACAAGTACTGCTGCCTGAAATCCATCTTCAACTACCTTAAAGGCCGCCCTGATCGCCACCTCAGTTTTACCGTAACCCACGTCACCGCATATAAGGCGATCCATGGGCGTGCTGTTTGTCAGGTCATCGAGTACATCGTTAATTGCCTTTTCCTGGTCGGGAGTTTCTTCAAAGGCGAAAGATTCTTCAAGTTCATGAAAAAGTGAACCCGGTGGTGAGAACTGTCTGCCCTCATGAATTTCTCTTTGTGCATAAATGTTGAGCAGTTCCTGGGCGACTTTCCAAACCTCTTTTTTAATTTTCGATTTGGTGATTTTCCAGCTTTGACTGCCAAGTTTATCTATTTTAGGTTGTCTGTCGGACAGACCTTCATACTTGCTGATCAGGTTGAGTCTATCCACCGGCAGGTAGAGTTTGTCGCCATCACGATATTCAATGAGCATAAAATCGTTGATAATGGCTTGGAACTCTACAGTGGATAATCCCTGGTAAATACCGAGCCCGTGATCCCGGTGGACTACAATGTCTCCACTCTGAAGTTCGGCAAACCGTACCGGCTCTCCTTTTTGCTTTTGTTTCTTTGATTTGGTTCCTATCCGCATTTCACCGAAAAGTTCGCTTTCGGAGAGCAGGTGGAGTTTTTCCCTGGTAAGGGAAAAGCCTTGAGACAGTGGATGGTTGCAGAGAAAGAGTCTCTGTTCAGCAGAACCGGGTAATGATGTCAGATTTATCGGGCAATCAAGCAGTTCTATATCATGGTTATGTTTGGAGAGTAGTTCCGCCAGATTTTTGGTATGGCGTGAAGAACGACAGCAGATAACAACCTGATCACCGTCAGCCTGCCATTGAAATATTTGATCGGTAAGAGGAGCCAGAAGCCCCAGTTTTGCTCGTTTTAATGAGATATCCTGTTTGAGTAGCCGGTGGTCATTGGTCGAGACATTGATGTTCTCAATCTTTTCCGGTGGAAAATCAGTAAGCCAAAGCTGGCGAAATGTGTCTATCCGGCTGCAGATTTCTTCCTTTTCGACAAAGAGATCTGAAGGTATCAAGGCCGGGCTCCTGGTGGCCAGTGCTGACTGATAATTTGAATCTATTCTTTCATAGGTGATATCCATAGATTGAAAAATCGATTCAGGGTCGATAAGGAGAAGCGTGGTATTCGGGGAAAGGAAGTCAAGAACAGTGGAACTTACCTGTTCCTCACCCTTATAAAAAAGGGGCAGGAAAAATTCCATACCGGCAAAGCGCTGACCACTTTTAATCCTCTCAATGATCCGAACAGTTTCATCGTTATCCCATCCGGAACTGTTGCCGCATACCTGAAATTCTCTAATTATTCTTTTACGTCTGTCAGCAGACTCATAGTCAAGAAGGATATCGGTTACCGGCAGCAGGGTGGCATCGACAATGTCTCTCTTTGACCTTTGGCTGAAGGGGTCAAAGGAGCGAAGAGATTCGATGGTATCATCAAAGAAATCGAGACGGATTGGTCCTTCGTGTACATCCCCTCCGTCGAGAAGAAAAGGAGGCGGGAATATATCGATGATGCCGCCGCGAACAGAAAAATCCCCCACTGATTGTGCCAGGGCGACTTTTTCATAACCGAGGTAGATAAGGCTTGAAATCAGGTTGTCCTGGTCGCACTCTTCCCCGGCCATCAGATACTCCGATACGTGGGTCAGCAGGGTTTTCGGCATGACTCTTCGCAGCAGTGCCTCAATGGAGGTAATCATGATAGAGCCGGAGTCTCTCTCGTTTAACTGATATAAAGTGGCGAGTCGTGCGGCAGTGATCTGCTGATCCGGGGAAAGAGGGGTATAGGGAGGGATTTCATGGCCCGGATAACTCAACAGATATTTGTCTGTGAAAAGTTTCAGATCCTGTTTGAATATTGAAACTAGATGTTCGTCGGGGACAATACAGCAGCAGTTATCCTCTTTAGCAATAATAGCAGCCAGCCAGGCACTGCTGGAGCCGCGCAGGCCTGAGACTGCCATACGCTTTGCCCTGCCCAGGTGCTCTATGATGGATTTTTGTATCATAACAAAAAGGCCGGTTGCACAGGCAGTGCAACCGGCAGAAATAAACTAGTTAAAAGCTGTTGGTGTTGGTACCTTAGAAACTGCCACCTATGCTGAAATCCCATACAGCCTGGTCTTCATCAGGAAGCGGGTCGAGATTATATCCCCAGACAACCCGTAACGGTCCCATGGGAGAGAGCCATCTTACCTCAAGTCCTGCTGAGTTTTTGATCGAATCATTCACTGTGAAAAAATCTTCGTCGTCGTTGAGCACTTGCCCGGAGTCATAAAATATCGCACCATGTACACCCTGGGTTTTAAGAAGAGGGAATACAAACTCAACGTTGGTGTACCACATTTTATCACCACCGATACGATCAAGGGTTGTCGGGTCGATGGGACTGATCTTACCATATTCAAAACCGCGGACTGAATTCAGGCCGCCAAGATAAAATCGCTCATATACAGGCAGTTT
>MAXH01000156.1 GCA_001750925.1 Desulfobulbaceae bacterium S3730MH12 | reverse complement strand
GCTAACTGCTAATTGTAATAATACAGGTGACTTAATGATTTTAAAAATATTTCCCTTTCTCAGCTGGTTTAAAGGCTACAATGGCGGGAAGTTTAAGATTGATCTTCTCGCAGGCATCACAGTAGCTCTTGTCCTTATTCCACAATCGATGGCCTATGCGCAACTTGCGGGTCTACCGGCCTATTACGGCCTTTATGCCGCCTTCCTGCCGCCGATGGTCGCAGCACTTTTCGGATCCAGCCGCCAACTGGCAACAGGTCCGGTAGCAGTGGTCTCCCTTATGTCCGCGGCCTCGCTTGAGCCGCTGGCAACAGCAGGGTCACCCGAATTTATCGCCTACTCTATTCTGCTTGCCCTTATCGTCGGCATCTTCCAGTTCTCCCTTGGTGTCCTGCGTCTTGGCCTGGTGGTGAACTTTCTGTCCCACCCGGTGGTTAACGGTTTTACAAACGCGGCAGCTATCATCATCGCCTCTTCCCAGTTTTCAAAATTTTTCGGTGTTTATGTTGATAAGGCACCACACCACTATGAAACAATGATGCGGGTTGCCCGGGCAGCATTTGATTATACCCATTTTGCAACACTGCTCTACGGCATTGGTGCGGTGGTGATCATGGTAGTATTAAGAAAGATCAACCCGAGGATTCCAAATGTACTTATTGCTGTTGCTATCACCACTGTTATTTCCTATTTTACCAGTTTCAGCAATGATGCCCATGTCGACAGTTCTGCCATCAAGATGCCTGCCATTGCAGGAAAAATTAATGACTTCAACCACTCTGTTCAGGAAATAAACCTGCTTGGAAATAAAAGGGCGGATACCGGCGAGGAACTTGACGAAGAACTGAAAAATCAGGGTAAAGGACATGGAAAGTCTATCGAGGTTATAAACCTTGAAAGCCGGGTTGCAATTCTCACTGCTAAAATTGATGAGGCCAAACATCACAGTCACCTTATTCGTACTTATTTAAGGGGTCTGAAATTTGAAGCAGAGAAGAATAATGACACATATACATTCCACCCGGCCGACAATATACCCCAGGGCATTGCAACAGATGGAAAAACCTGGCGCTTAAAGGTTGGCAATTCCGCACTTGATCCCTTTAACCTGCTTGTTATGGGTGGTGGGGCAGTGGTAGGAAAAATCCCCGAAGGATTGCCTACCTTTACAGTACCTGACCTTACCTTAAAGTCATTTTTTAAACTGCTGCCGACAGCAATCATTATTTCCCTTTTAGGCTTTATGGAGGCAATAGCAATTGCCAAAGCCATGGCAGCCCAAACCGGCCAGAAGCTCGATCCAAACCAGGAGCTGATAGGCCAGGGACTTGCAAATATTTTTGGCTCAATCGGATCCAGCTATTCCGTTTCAGGTTCCTTCTCACGTTCTGCAGTAAATCTGCAGGCAGGTGCAGTATCCGGCGTCTCCTCGGTCATAACGTCAATAGTGGTGGTAATTACCCTGCTGTTTTTTACCCCTCTGCTCTACCATCTGCCCCAGGCTGTTCTTGCTGCGGTAATTATGATGGCGGTTATCGGACTCGTTAATATTAAAGGGTTTGTCCATTCATGGAAGGCTCAGTGGTATGATGGTGCTATTTCCATCCTCAGCTTTGTGGTTACTCTCTATTTTGCACCACACCTGGATAAGGGTATCATGGTTGGTGTTGCGCTCTCCATGACAGTTTTCCTCTATAAATCCATGAGACCTGTTGTCGCCAGCCTCTCGCTCAATGAAGATAATGTGCTGAAAAGCGCAGAGCATTTCAGGCTTAAAGGTTGCCGACATATTTCTGTTGTCCGTTTTGACGGCGCTCTTTTCTTTGCCAATGCAAGTTATCTTGATGAGCAGGTAGCAAAATTCAGAACAGAGCAACCGGATTTACGCTATATACTTTTGGATGCCCGAGGTATCAACGATATGGATGCCTCCGGTGAAGAAGCCCTGGAGATGCTCTGTAAAAGGGTGCGCAGTGCCAAGCTTGGTTTTGCCATGTGCGGGGTAAAGGGCCAGGTACTTGCAGTTATGGAACGTACCGGTCTCATAAATGAAATTGGCAAAGAACATATTTTTGCCGACAGTAAGGCTGCTGTTACTGCCCTGGTAGATCGCGTCCACAGAGGAACCGACCTGCCGGAAGCCGGCTGCAAGGATTGCCCGCTGACGCAATATCTTCCTTCCAATAAGTGATCTTTTATTACCCTCCTGCTTTATGGACAGATCATCCGATTATCCCCTGCCTCTTCCTGTTTCATGGGAAGAGTGCAGGATGCGGGGATGGTCGCATATTGATATACTGCTCATTACCGGAGATGCTTATATTGATCATCCTTCATTTGGTGTTGCGCTCATAGGCCGTCTTCTTGAAAGCCATGGCTATAAGGTTGCCCTCCTTGCCCAGCCTCGATTTGACACCAATAGAGATTTTCTCCAATTTCCTTCTCCAAAGCTCTTTTGCGGCATTACAGCAGGCTGCCTCGATTCCATCGTTGCCAACTACAGCAGTAACGGCAAAGTCCGCAACAGAGATGAATATTCCCCCAATGGCAATCCATGGCGAAGCGGGGAAAGAAAAAAAACTGACCGACTTCGGCCGGACAGGGCAACACTGATCTACACCAGCCTCGCCAAATCAGCCTTCAGTGGGATCCCTATCGTTCTTGGTGGAGTTGAAGCTTCACTCAGACGATTTGTCCATTATGATTATAAGCAGGACAAGCTCCGTGGATCCTTTCTCACAGATGCAAAGGCCGATATCCTGGTGTATGGAATGGGGGAGAAGGCTATCCTGGAGGTCGCAAAACGACTGAAGAAAGGTGAACATCTCAATGGAATTTCAGGGACATGTCAACGGCTTACAGAACGTGAGCTGCAGACGAACTATCCTCAAATTGAACTGAAACATTCCAGGAAAGTCGCTCTCCTTCCATCGTTAAATGATATTTTCACCGACAGAAAGCTCTTTCTTCAAGCTGAAATTGAGATTGACCGCAACCTGCGTGCCTACTCCTCAAGAGTTATCCTGCAAAAACAGCAGAGTCACTGGATTCTGCAACATCCTGCGCCGGCCCCGCTAACACCTGAAGAACTCGACGGGCTCTATGATCTTACCTTCACCAGAAAACCATATCCGGAGCACCAGGAAATTCCGGCCCACAGGATGATAGAACATTCAGTCACCATTGTCAGGGGTTGCTCCGGCAACTGTTCTTTCTGTGCTATTACAAGGCATCAGGGGCCCGCCATAGTTTCACGAAGCAGAGGCTCTATTGTCAGGGAATGTGAACAAATCGCAGAAATGGATTCTTTCAGGGGTACAATCAGCGATCTCGGCGGCCCGACAGCAAATCTATATGGTACGAAATGCAGTATCGGCTCATGCAAAAAACATGATTGTCTCTACCCAAAGGTATGCCCGAACCTGCGTACAGATGAAAAGCTTTTCCTTGAACTGCTGAGGGAAGTTTCTGATACAAAAGGGGTCAATCACCTTTTCATCTCTTCCGGATTGAGAATGGAACTGCTTCTTCAAACGCCGAAGCTGTTGCAGCGGATTATCAAATCCCATACCCCGGGAGCATTGAAAATCGCCCCGGAACACAGTGAAGAGGATCTTCTCTTCCTCATGCATAAGGAGCCGTATTCACTCTTGCAGGAATTTGTTGCCAAATGCAGGGAGATTGGC
>MAXH01000155.1 GCA_001750925.1 Desulfobulbaceae bacterium S3730MH12 | reverse complement strand
GTACTGTTCGGGCTTCCTTTGGCCAATCAACAATCATGCCATCGTCCAGCTGACCCTGACTTCCCGGATCATCTGGGGCAACTTGATATGAATAACCTTTCAAAACGTCTTTTAAAGGGACAATTCCGGCTCGGATTCCAACATACGATTGAGCTTGCGAGATGATTTCAGTGGTTAGTGAAGATTTTAGTGTCATAATGACAGTTAATGTCTAGATAACATTGTGTGAACAGGGCTGTATAGATGTAATCTTGTTTTTCCCTACTCATTTTTAGAATCGCTCAGTAACTTCGAATAGTTACCGGGTGATTTTCCTTTGACTGGTGAAGTCAGCCAGCCTGAGTAAAATCCATGCCAAAACGATGCCAGGCAATCAGTCCCCAACTCAGGACAACCAATAGCAGGCTGAGCAATACTGCAGCAGACCCCATATCCTTTGCTTGTCCGGAGAGCTCATGCATTTCAGAACCGATACGATCGACGACAGCTTCAATGGCGGAATTAATCAATTCAACGATAAGAACTAAGAAACATGGAGCAATTAACAATATCTGTTGTTCTGCGGTTTCTCCAAGCCAGAAAGCAAACGGTATCATAAAGAGCATTAACACAAGCTCCTGACGGAATGCAGCCTCCGATCTCCATGCAGCAAAAATTCCTCGATATGAGTAATAACAGGCTCGGATAATTCTTCTTGAGCCGCTTCTTTCAGGTTTATTCATTTTTGTGATTCTATACAAAACTCAGCTAGTAGATTTCTGGATCGGAGTCTACGCTCATTTCCCGCCTGCGCGGGAATGACGGTGTGTGGGACTTTTTACTGCTGTATCTTTTTTTAATAATGAAGCAGTTTCGGCTGCCGCCAGTTGGTGTCAAAACCAAGATTTGTCAGAATTTCAATTCCTTCAGCTAAAAAATCACCGACAGAGCTCAGTCCATGGGAGTCGTCGCCAGGAACCACGGCGATCTCAAGCTCATACGCCGTCTTGAGTATTGATTTGGAGATATATGGCTCATCAGCTCCTTTGGCCATGGAGCGAAGGTTGAAATCCATGATTAGATCAAGTGCTTTGATGAGCTTCAGGTTTCTTTCTATCCGCTGTATTATTTCAGGCTTCAGGAGTCGGTCTTTATACTCATTATCAAAGATGCGTATAAGATCAAAATGTCCAATAACCGACGGTTTGAGGAGCTTGATCATTTTATACTGTTGATCAAAATAGAGGCAATAGAGTTCGTCTCTTCCTCCAACACTCTCCACGGTGCTGTTATATTTTGATGGTGAATAGTCAAATGGCATATCATTCACAAAATGAACCGACCCGATGATATAATCCGGCTGAAACCTGTGAATCAGGTAGGGGACGAACTGTTCATAGCCACTGTATGTTTCAATTTCCATTGCTGCGAAAATCTGGATTTTATTTCGGTACTTGTTTTGTAACCGACGACACTCCAGCATATACTCACCAAAACGATCGAGGAGCAGTTCAGGAGTCAGACCAGCCGCTATTTGTTCGGGATAGAGCAGGTCTTCACTGATTGTAGGAGTGTGTTCGGTGATGCCGACCCAGGAAAATTGCTTTTCAATATAGAGCTGGATAATTTCTTCAAGAGTGTCTGCCGCATGGCTGCAGAACTGACCGCTATGGCCACCGTGTATAGAGACGAAAGGGATGTTTTTCATTTCAGTGGAGTGATTTTCCTGTACTGCTCATGGCCAGGTGACCGTCACGGACCCCCTTCAGAGCTGTGAGTTGATTGGCAAGTTCCTGCACATCTTTTGCCTTGCCTTTGACCACAATTACTTCAAGGCAGTTGTCATGATCCATATGAACATGGGTGGTTGAGACAATATGGTGATGGTAATCATGCTGCACTATGGTAATTTTTTCCTGGAGATTAGGCTGATGATGGTCATATACCAGGCTGATAACCCCCATGACATGTTTGTCTGCCTGCCATTCATTCTTGACAAATGCTTTGCGAATAAGATCCCTGATGGCTTCCGAGCGATTGCTGTAACTGCGAGCCTGGATATGTTTATCGAAAATTTCAAGCAGGTTCTCTTCAAGAGAAATGGAGAATCGTTTCAGCATTTGTTTATAACCTCCCGGCAGAATGTCGCATTATTTTTCATTTCTCCCTCCTGAATCAGGATTGTTTTTTAATCTGAAGCTACAGTACAATATGATGACACTCAGAGTTATAATTGTATACCATGGGAACCAGCCGATTGCTGCCTTGAAAGCAAAACTTTCTATGATATCCTGCTGCCAGTCCGGATGGATGTTCAACCCCTGTTTTCTCTCATACTGCATAAGCAGAGCAAAGAATATTCCAATCATCCCATAGGCAAGGTTGAAGGCAAGTCCTTTAAAGCTGAGGACAGTTGCCCGATGATGAGAATCTGTGATTTCATTCAGGTAATGGCTTGCGAAAAACGAAACAAACATGAGGCCGATAAAGATCAGCGCCATGGGAAGAATACCCAGGTAAGGGAAGAAACCGGTGAGACCAAAGAGTCCTGTAAGCGAGATGAGCGCTACCCAAAACATATTTTGCGTTGGACTGAACCTTTTGACCATATATTCGGCAACTTTTGGTGTAACCAGACCGAGCAGGGCTATTGCCGAACCTATAAGGCCAAAACTTGCCTCAGGGAGATCTATGAGACGGTAATATTGACTGGTCATGGTGACGATCATTCGAAGGATGTGGTCATAGCACATACCCACCAGGATTATTGCCATGGCAAAGGGGGTTTTTGCAATCCATTTTGCTGCCTGCCAGATCATCGCAGATGCTTTTATTATATTATATTTTTCATCCGGTTCCTTTTCCGGACCAGGTTCCTTCATCATGAGAGCAGTTATGCAGGCAAAAATGGCAAGCACCAGGGTCAAGTATATTGGAAAGCGCATGGTAACCTGCTGGGTAACGGAATGGGAGGATCCGACCCAGAGGAGAATACGGTTAATGATTCCGGGATCATAGATTAAAGCTCCGGTAGTCGCGGTTATTATGGATGCAATTGAGCGAAGCCGCATCTGCAGGCTGAGTACTTTGGGCCAGTCATCCACCGACCCCTCCTCGGCAAGGGAATCATAAGCTATGGCCTCGTCTGCCCCACTGGCCATGGCCTCTGCCAGGCCGCTGAGTACCCTGTTGATAAGAAATCCCCAGAAGATGATGGTTGAGTTGCCAAGAGGAATAAATGCTATAACAAGCATCTCAAAAACCATCAGAAAAGATGTTATGACGATCAGGGTTTTCCTGCCGAAAATGTCAGCCAGAGCACCGGATGGGACTTCAGCTAGAACTATGGTGATTGCCCATACAGTATTCAGCAGAGCAAACTGTTCAATTGTGAGGCCGTAATCGAGGAACAGGATTGTAAAAACAGGGTAATAAAAGCGGGCATTAAAAAAGATCCGAAATGCGATAAAGAGCCGAATGTTGGCAATAGAGAATGGTGATGAGACTGCATCCATATTAAGCAACCGATTTACGGCTAAGCTGTTCCCTGGCGGTTTCTGAAATGGTCCTGAAATCGATTTTTCCACTTCCCATCTTGGGCAGGGTTTCCCAGACAAGAAAGATTTTTGGCAGAGCGATAGCGGGGAGCTGCTTTGTCATCTGTTTGAGTACCTTTTTTTCTTCTAAATCGGCGGTTACTACGGCAACAATTCTGGCTCCCTTGATGGAGTCTGGAATTTCTACAATACAGCATTGGGCATCTTCAGGAAGCAGTTTTTCCAGTACGTCTTCAATCTTCACCAGGGAAACCATTTCTCCGCCGATCTTGACAAATCGTTTGAGGCGACCGACATGCCAGAGGTAGCCATCTTTGTCTATATTACCCATATCTCCGGTATCATACCATCCACGGCGGATATGCAGGGAGGTTTGCTCAAAATCATTGAAATATCCTTTCATTACACTGTCGCCTTTAACAAGAATCCGGCCGTCTTCTCCCAGTCCTGATTTTTCACCTGTCTCGTAATTTTCTATTCGAATCTGCAGGCCGGGAACAGGTTTTCCGACACTTCCAGGCCTGTTGTTTTCCGGACTGTTAGCAGATATAACCGGGGAACATTCTGTTGCTCCATATCCTTCAAAGATGGTGATATCGTGCTTGGTTTTAAAGCCGTCACGCAATGAATCCGGACATTTATCTGCTCCGGCCATGGCTATTCGCAGAGAGTCAAAGTCTCCTTTTTCTGATTTACGCAGGTAGCCCCAGAAAAAGCTGGGAGTGCCCACCAGGAAGGTCGCCTTTTGTTCCCGGATAATTGTACATACCTTTTTATAGTCCAGAGGATTTGCGTAGGTCAAAATTTTCATGCCATGGCAGAGGGGCAGCCACATGGTCACGGTGAGCCCGAAGACATGAAAATAGGGAAGTGCGCAAAAAAAGATATCTTCAGATATGAAATTGAAAATCGGCGTGACCGAGTCGATATTGGAGAGGATGTTTTTATGGGTCAACTGGACTGCCTTCGGGTCTTTTTCCGAGCCGCTGGTGAATAATATTACAGCAGTGTCATCCTCTTTCCCGCCATGTACCAGTTTTTTGATTATGGAACCCGGCAGAGCGGCGGTGAGTGCGGCACGGACTTTCTGCGCGGAGGAGATGGAATCCATTATATCCTCGATATAGATCATCCCCTCCACATAGGGGCATTCTATTTTTTCGAGAAGGGCTTTGGAGGTGATAATTGTGCTGAAATCGCATTTTTGCTGGGCATATTTTGCATTGTGCTCAGCACCTGTTGAATAGTTTATCATCACAGGTATTCGGCCGCTCATCAGCACCCCGATTTTTGTCAGCACACAACCGGCGGAAGTGGGAATCATTATACCTATAAACCCTTTATCCATCTTGCTGAAAACCCGGGACAACAGGAGAGTCGCAATGAGTGATCTCTGGTATGTCAGTTCTTTATTGGTAGAAAAATCATGAATAGCCAGTTTTTTGCTGAACTCTTTTGCAATGTCGATAAACTTGTGATGTAGCACGTCTGCCTCTAATTTTGTGTTGGTGGTCTGGTAACAAAGTTCTTGCTTCAACAGTATGCGCATTGGCTTACCATTTTACTGATCAATTGGCAACTTCACCCCGGTGGCTCCCTGTGGTCGAATTGTCCCGTTCCAGATCCGATATTTCCAGGATTGATCGGGGAATTTCTTTTTTGACCTGGATTCCCAGGTCCCGCAGCTGTTCGGCATGGGAGACAAGGTTTCCTCTGCCCCGAGTAAGCTTTGTCATGGCAGAATCATAGGTTGTATGACAGGTAGCAAGCTGTTTGCCTATTTTTGCCATATCGTCTACAAAGCTTCGGAATTTATCGTACATAATTGTTGCTCTTTTGGCTATTTCGACGGAGTTTTTGCTCTGGTGCTCATATTGCCAGATGTTTTCAATAGTGCGCATGGTCGCCAGCAGGGTGGTGGGAGTGACGACGACGATGTTTTTTGCCAGGGCATCGGAGAAGAGTTGATCGTTATGCTGATATGCGGCGGCAAAAGCAGCTTCAATCGGCATGAACATCAGTACAAAATCAAGTGATCGGATACCGGTTAAAGCAGGATAGTTTTTATTGCTCAGTTGTTTTATATGATCTCCAATGGCTTTTACCAGTTCACCAAGATGGTGAGTCTTGTCACTTTCTTCATCACTGTTTACATATCTTTCCCAGCTGATCAATGACACCTTGGAATCGACAATAATGTCTTTCCCTTCAGGCAGATGGATAATTACATCAGGTTTCATCAGTTTATTATCGTGATCCCTGAAACCGCCCTGGGTTTCATATTCATGGCCGGCGCGAAGACCGGATTGCTCGAGGACACGCTCTAATACCAGTTCTCCCCAGTTTCCCTGCTGTTTTGTATCTCCTTTAAGAGCCCTGGTAAGATTTATTGCTTCCTGATTGATCTGTTGATTCAGCTCTCTTAGTTGTAAAATTTCCCTTTTAAGGGAAGTTCTTTCGCGGGTGTCGTCGAGGTATAATTCGTTTATATCCCGTTTGAATGACAGAAGCTGCTGGTTGAATGGCTGCAGTACAGAATCAAGCTTTTCTCTGCCAATATCGCTGAATCGCACACTTTTTTCTTCGAGGATCTGTTGGGCGAGGGTTGAAAAATGCATACTGAGCTCTTCCCTCGCCTCTTCAAGCAGGGTAAGTTTTTCCGCACCATGTTTCCTTTCATTTTTTATCAGGGTGATAAGCTTTGCAACACGTATCTGGTCTTTAATGTTTCGCTCTTTTGCAGCACTTATCTTTTCGTTAGCGAGAAGAGTTTGGGCTTGAGCTTCTCTCAACTTCGATTTTAAACTGACCAGCCGAAGCAGGGTAGGAATGAGGATAATGAACAGAAGAATGGCAGTACCGGCCAGGAGACGGAGAAATGTTGTATCCTGCATGAAGGCTGAGATTGCTTGATAAAACTCATTCATAGCATTCCTTGTGGGCTGCCTGCTGAACGTTACAATGAATGCTACATGGGCCAGGGTCTGTCTTTACCGCCCAGGATATGCATATGGATGTGAAAAACCGCCTGTCCAGCCTTTGCTCCGTTATTGTAAATAATCCTGAAGCCATCACCAACGCCATTTTCTGCGGCAATTTGTGAGCCGATGCGCATAAGTTTGCCAATGAGTTTTTCGTCTTCCTCAGAGACATCGGAAGGGTCGACAATATGCTTTTTGGGAATAACAAGAAAGTGGACAGGAGCCTGTGGTGCAATATCCCTGAACGCCAGAACTTCGTCATCTTCGTAGAGTTTTTCGGCGGGGATCTCCCCTGCAGCAATTTTGCAGAATAAACAGTCGGTCATTTTAATGCCTCTCTGGTTGTTTTTTCTGAGTGGTGGAGAAATTTTATTGTTTGTGTTTACTGTTGTACTGTATACATCAACTTGAACCTTTCGTAAATGGTTGGTAATGCTGTCAGTTCGGGAAAATGGAATTTCCGGGTTTGCAGGGCCAGGTTACACAGGAATAAAGGAGAACAACGATGGCTGGGAAAACGCTCTATGATAAGCTGTGGGATACTCATCTGGTGCATCAGCAGGAGGCCGGCAGTGATCTCATCTATATAGATCTTCATCTGCTGCATGAAGTAACCTCTCCCCAGGCCTTTGAGGGGTTGAGGATGGTCGGTAGAACCCCATGGCGTTTAGGTGGAAATCTGGCAACACCTGATCATAATGTGCCAACTACTCCTCAGGAGAGATCGAAAGGTGTAGAAGGTATCGCCGACCCTGTCTCCAGGATTCAGATAGAGACACTGGACGACAACTGCAGTCAGTATGGTATCGTTGAATTTAAGATGAATGATATACGTCAGGGTATTGTCCATGTCGTCGGGCCGGAGCAAGGGGCAACTCTGCCGGGGATGACTGTGGTTTGCGGAGACTCCCATACCTCCACCCATGGCGCTTTTGGGGCTTTAGCCCATGGCATCGGCACTTCAGAAGTAGAACATGTGCTGGCCACCCAGTGTTTGCTTACAAATAAAATGAAGAATATGCTGGTTCGTGTCGACGGTCGGTTGAGCCCCGGTGTCACAGCCAAGGATGTTGTGCTGGCAATTATAGGTGAGATTGGTACTGCAGGCGGTACAGGGTATGCTATTGAGTTTGGTGGCGAGGTTATTCGCAATTTATCGATGGAGGGTCGAATGACCATCTGCAATATGGCGATTGAGGCTGGCGCACGCGCCGGCATGGTGGCTGTTGACCAGACTACCATCGACTATGTGGAGGGACGTCCTTTTGCACCCGGTAAGGAACATTGGCAGCGGGCGGTTGAGTCCTGGAAGCAGTTTATCAGTGACGATGATGCTGTCTTTGATCGACTGATTGTCCTTGACGGCAGTGCTGTCATTCCTCAGGTTACCTGGGGAACCTCTCCCGAGATGGTTTTGCCGGTGGATGGAAATGTGCCTGATCCGGCAGAGGAAACGGATGCAACAAGACGGCAGAGTATCGAACATGCTTTAGTCTATATGGGTTTGTCGGCCAACCAGCCGCTTACGGATATTTTGTTGGATAGAGTGTTTATCGGCTCCTGTACAAATGGTCGTATAGAAGACCTTCGAGAGGCGGCGGCATTAGTTAAAGGGCGTAAAGTGGCCTCTACCGTGAAGCAGGCTCTGGTGGTTCCCGGTTCCGGACTGGTTAAGGCGCAGGCAGAAAGAGAGGGGCTGGATATGGTTTTCCGAGAAGCAGGTTTTGAGTGGCGCGAGCCCGGCTGTTCAATGTGTCTGGCGATGAATGCTGACAAGTTGGGCCAGGGGGAGCACTGTGCTTCTACTTCAAACCGCAACTTTGAAGGAAGACAGGGTTTTCGCGGGCGTACTCACCTGGTTAGTCCGCTGATGGCCGCTGCAGCAGCAATTGAGGGGCATTTTGTCGATGTGCGTACATTAATGAGTCAGTTACAACCTGACTTAGCCATCTAAGGCTTGGAATGACTTTTTTACGAGTTCATCATAACCTGGATTAACCAGGTTTCAGGAGAGTTGAGATGCAAAAGTTCGTTCAGCACAGTGGTGTGGTTGTTCCATTGGATCGGGCAAATGTTGATACAGATATGATTATCCCGAAACAGTTCCTTAAATCTATCAAGCGCTCGGGATTTGGCCCTAATCTGTTTGATGAGTACCGTTATCTTGATGAAGGGGAGGTTGGTCAGGATTGCAGTATGCGCCCTTTGAATACTGAATTTGTATTAAATCAGCCCCGCTATAAGAGTTGCTCCATACTGCTGGCTCGTGAAAACTTTGGTTGCGGGTCGAGCCGGGAGCATGCTCCCTGGGCATTGGATGATTTTGGCATAAAAGTGATCATTGCCTCCAGCTATGCAGAGATATTTTATAATAACTGCTTGAAAAACGGTTTGTTGCCCATTGTTTTTCAGGGCGAGCAGCTTGATAAATTGTTTGAGGAGGTGGAGAAGGAGGAAGGTTATCAGCTTACCATTGATCTGGAGAATCAGCAGATCATCAAGCCTGGCGGCGAGCAGCTGGATTTTGAGATTGATACCTTTAGTAAGCACTGTTTATTGCACGGCCTGGATGATATCAGTCTGACCCTGCAATATTCAGAGGCAATAAAATCGTATGAGGCCCGGCGTGAGCAGGAGGCACCCTGGCTGTTTGAAGAAAAGAAGTAACCTTCCGTAGAGCACTTTACTTATCCATCAAAACTGAGGTTTTTACGACGCCATCATTACTTCTTGTATCGGAAAATCAGTTTTTCCCCCCTGTACCCGACTGTTGCTTCACCGCCTTTGGCAAGTTTACCGAAGAGGATCTCTTCAGTAAGAGTATCGCCTATCTCTTTTATGATGAGTCTTCGAAGCGGTCTTGCGCCATAGTCAGGGTCATACCCTTTCTTTGCAAGATAGTTGCGAGCCTCACTGGTCAGTTTTATGCTCACATGTTTTTCGGCGAGCTGCGCCTCCAGCTCTTTTATCATCTTGTCGACAACCTTCTCTGTTGCCTCGTTATCAAGCGCACTGAACGAAATGATGCCATCCAGTCTGTTTCTGAATTCAGGAGCAAAAAGTTTATTGATTGCGGTCTGATCTTTGCCCTTTTTACTGGTCACAAAACCGATGCTTTTTGCCGTCAATTCTCTGGCACCGGCATTGGTTGTCATGATAATGATAACATTACGAAAATCAGCTTTTCTTCCGGAATTATCGGTTAATGTTGAGTGATCCATGACCTGGAGCAGGATTGAGAAGATATCCGGATGTGCTTTTTCAATTTCATCAAGCAATAATACGGAATAGGGGTGCTTCCTGATAGCCTCGGTCAACAGTCCGCCCTGATCGAAACCGACGTATCCGGGAGGGGAGCCGATGAGTCGCGCCACCGCATGTTTTTCCATATACTCGCTCATATCAAAGCGTTCAAAGTGGATATTGAGCACTGCCGCCAGTTGCCTTGCAACCTCCGTTTTTCCTACTCCGGTTGGTCCAGCAAAGATAAAGCTTCCGGTGGGAGAGTCCGGGTTGCCAAGTCCGGCCCGTGACCGTTTTACTGCAGTGGCAACCGATTCTATCGCTTCAGTTTGGCCAAAAACAACATTTTGTAGATTTGATGCAAGTTCTTTCAGTTCGGTAATCTCTGAGCTGGAACCGCTCTTTGCCGGAATTCGGGCAATCCGTGAAACCACCTTTTCCACATCACTAACCTTGACGGTCGCTCCCTGTCTCCCTTCCAGCCGGAAAAAAGAACCAACCTCATCCATCACATCTATGGCCTTATCGGGCAGAAAGCGCTCGTTTATATACCGGTCAGACAGTTCTGCCATTGCCTTTACAGCATTTTTTGAATATCTGACATCGTGGTGATCCTCGTATTTGCTTTGCAGCCCCTTGAGGATCAGCCCTGTATCCTTGACGGACGGTTCCTCTACATCGATTTTCTGGAATCTTCTGGACAGTGCGCGATCCTTCTCTATCTGGTTCCTATACTCCTCATAAGTCGTTGAGCCTATACAGCGGAGAATACCGGACTGCAGGGCAGGTTTAAGCAGGTTTGAAGCGTCCATTGATCCGCCGCTTGTGGCTCCGGCACCGACTATGGTATGCATCTCATCGATAAAGAGAATAGCATTTTTCTTCTTCTCAATTGCGGATACAACGCCCTTTAGCCGTTTCTCAAAGTCACCTCGATATTTTGTGCCGGCAACCAGACTGCCCATGTCGAGCAGATGGATTTCCACATCCTGCAGGAGATCCGGAACGATCGATTTTCCCATGTCGTTGCGGGATAATCCGTCTTCGTGAATACGAAGAGCAAGTCCTTCCGCAATTGCTGTTTTACCTACGCCGGGTTCCCCTACGAGGAGGGGATTGTTTTTCTTTCGTCTGCAGAGTACCTGCATAAGTCTATTGAGCTCCTGGTTACGGCCAATGAGCGGGTCAAGTTTTCTCTTTGCAGCATAATCGGCGAGGTTGATGGTAAATTCTTCCAGTATCTTGGCATCGTTAGTGGCCTGTTGTGTCTCCGGACTTCTGGGTGGTGAGGAGAGCGGTTCTTTCTGCAGCCCTTCAGCCGGCAATTCGTGGGAGATAAAATTGACCACCGCCATTTTGCCGATACCCACGGAGGTGAGAAAATAAACGGCATGGGATTCATCCTCGGAGAGAATAGAAACCAGTACATCACCGCTGTCCACCTGTTGCTTGCCGCAGCTCTGAACGTGGGCTACAGCCCTCTGAAGAACACGGTTAAAAGCTATAGTATGCGCAGGATCACTTCCTCCTGTCGGTGATAATTTGGGGATTTCCATGACAAAAAACTTCTCCAGCCGTTCCTTCAGAGCCTCCGTTGAACCTCCACATTCGGTTATGATATAGCTGGTGAGATTGTCATGTAACAAGCCATAAAGCATGTGCTCAATCGTCACATACTCATGCTTATGGTTCTTTGCCTCTCGTATGGCCCTGATAAGGGATTGTTCTAATGTTTTGCTTAGCATAATTCTTGTCTGCGGTTTTTTTGTTTATACCCTTTCCATTGAACAGCGAAGGGGGAATTCATTTTTTTGAGCCAGTTGATGAACGGTGGAGATTTTTGTTTCACTTATCTCCCGGGTATATACTCCGGCGATACCTATACCCTCGTTATGGACATTAAGCATTATTTCGGTCGCGTCAGGAATAGATTTGTGAAAAACAGTTTCCAATATGGAAATAACGAATTCCATACTGGTATAATCATCATTGTGAAGCAGTACTTTATAGAGCCGCGGCTCTTTGGTTTCCACATGTTCTTCTGTGGCAACCGAACCCTGGTTATTGTTGTTTTCTTCTGCCATTGTTATTATTTTTCATGCACGAGTTAGGTTTCAATATATCATGGGTCAAACTTTTATGGAATAGAATGACCTTTGCTTCCATGCAGCATTGTGAGAAAGAGTTCCTCCAGAACAAGTTGTGGCGGGAGCGGAGAACCCTTAAGGCGAAACTCGGCCTCCAACAGGAGTAT
>MAXH01000154.1 GCA_001750925.1 Desulfobulbaceae bacterium S3730MH12 | reverse complement strand
AGTTCAGATGAAGACCGGCAATGCACACATTTAAGGTTACATCGTCTTGTAATTTCCCAGGCAATCCATTTGGGTTCGAATTCCATTGTTGCGCCTCTATATTTATTCTACTGTCTACACATGATGACGTCGTAAAAACTCTCCATCTGCTTCGTTGCTGCATATTTTCCATCATTACGACGTACCCTAGTACGCCGAAATAATGGAAAATATGCGCGCCTCGCATATGAAGTTTTTTACTTAGCCACCTATAGCTGCAATCGACCTTTTTACGAGTTTATCACACATGACACCACCATCAAAGGTGATGAATGGATATCATAGTATCAAAGTCCAGTATTATCTATTGAACGGACATAGTTTAAACCTGAAACAATTTAAAATAAAGTTTTATGGTCAGTATCCTTTATTTTCTTGTTAAAAATGACAATCTCGTAAAAACTCCCTGCACCGTCATTCCCGCCGCGCGGGAATGACGGAATGGCGAAATATTTGGTTTTTACGACGCCATCAAAAATAAAATGGTATATAATGTGTTGCGGTTATATATTTGGTGTTGTCGAAAAATTTTTAAAAGATGCACTCTATGATTCAACCATCTGCAATAAGTGAATATTATGTTGATTACACCGGTTAATATTGCGAGCCCTGAGGGTGAAACTGTTGTTAATGTGCTGCTTGATCGTTTTCAGACAGCCGATTCTTCCTGTCAGACAGCAGTGGATAAGATAGTCAAGGCTGTAAGGGAAAGGAAAGATGAGGCTGTTATAGAATATTGCCGTAAATTTGATGCCCCGGATCTTCGCATTGAACAGCTCCGGGTGAGCACTGAAGAGCTGAAAGAAGCCTATGACCATGTCACCGATGAGTTTCTGGACACCCTTGGTAAGGCTATTGACCGTATTCACGCTTTTCATGAACGTGAAATGGAAGATTCATGGCTGCAGACCAGGGAAGACGGCGCTATTGTAGGCAGGCTTGTCAGGCCGGTCGATTCGGCCGGACTCTACGTTCCGGGAGGGCAGGGTGGATCGACCCCACTGGTGTCTTCTGTTTTGATGAACGGTATTCCGGCATCTATTGCCGGGGTGAATCGGCGTGTTATGGTGACCCCTCCCAATGGTGATGGCACTGTAAATTCCTATCTGCTCGTTGCCGCACAGGAGATAGGCATCACCGAAATATATAAAGCCGGGTCTGCCTGGGCCATTGCAGCTCTTGCCTATGGAACGGAAACCATTCTCCGGGTTGATGTTATTGTAGGCCCGGGAAATCAATATGTTGCAGAGGCGAAAAGACTGGTTTCCGGGATGGTTCGTATCGATATGATCGCCGGACCCTCCGAAGTCTTGATAGTGGCCGATAAGACTGCTCAGTCGGCAAGTGTTGCTGCTGATATGCTTGCCCAGGCAGAGCATGATCCTCTGGCTCTCCCCATTCTGATAACCCTCGACGATAGGCTTGCTGAGAGAGTGCTGCAGGAACTTGAACGTCAGCTGCCTTTACTCTCAAGGGAAGAAATTGCCAGGACTTCACTGGTTAACCGGGGAGTTATCCTGGTGGCAGGAGATATTGAAGAGGCCATTGAGGCAGCTAACACCATAGCCATCGAACACCTTGAGCTGATGATAGCTGATCCATGGGCGCAGATACCTCATATCCGTCATGCAGGAGCGATTTTCCTTGGCCATCATACCCCTGAAGCTGCAGGAGACTATATTGCCGGGCCAAATCATGTCCTGCCGACCATGGGGACTGCACGGTTTGCATCTGCCCTGGGCGTGGAGACTTTTCTTAAAAAGAGCTCAATCATCAGCTATTCTGAAGCTGCACTGGAGGGGGATGGAGAGCATATTCAGAGGCTGGCCAGGCTTGAAGGGCTTGATGCGCATGCCGCATCGGTTGCAGTTCGCCTTACGAAATGAGTTATGATTTTAAGGGACGATTGAAGAAAGGGTTGGATCAATTTGAACTCAGCCTTACGGATGATTCAATCAAGAGTCTTGAGATATATTTCAATGAGTTGAAAAAATGGGCAAGGAAGGTGAATCTTATTGCCAGGGGAAGCAGTGACGAGCAGATTCTTGAAAATCATTTTCTTGATTCCCTGACTATTTTGCCTTTGCTTAAAAAAACAGACAGTCACCTGCTGGACATCGGTACAGGGGCGGGGTTTCCCGGCCTGGTTTGTAAGACAGCTCTGCCTGATTTGAAGGTTACCCTTGTTGAACCGCGACAAAAAAGAGTATCTTTTTTGCGTCATATCGTTCGTATCCTCGGTTTACAGGATGTAACGGTGTTGGATTGCCGGATAGAGGATGAAGCGAGGCTTCCATCTTCTTCTTCTTTTACCCATATTACCGGCAGAGCAGTTTCCGACATAAAAACTTTTATGGCAATGGTGGAACGATTTTCCCCCGGAGAGGCACGGGTTATCTGCATGAAAGGGCCTAAATGGCAGGTCGAGGCTGCGGATATGGCGGAGGTCTTTTCTGAAGCTTATATTCAGGAAGAAGTTATAGAACTGTGTTTACCTTTTTCCGGTGCCCGGCGGGCGTTGCTGGTGTATGCTCCGAGTAGAATGAGAAACGATTGATGGAAAAACAACAATAAAAGAAGAAGGTGCTAGACATGAAAAAAATTGCGGTTTTACAGGGTGATGGGATAGGTTCAGAGGTAATGGATGAAGCTGTTAAGGTTCTTGATACGGTACAGAAAAAGTTCTCTTTTGAGCTGGTTTATAAATATGCTGACGTGGGTGGCATTGCCATCGATAATCATGGAGAGGCTTTACCACCCTCTACCCTGGAAATCTGTGAAAAGAGCGATGCGATCTTATTTGGCTCTGTTGGCGGCCCTAAATGGGAGAGTCTTCCCCCTGAGCAGCAACCCGAAAGAGCGGCACTGCTCCCTCTAAGAAAACATTTTGACCTGTTCTGTAATTTTCGTCCGGCAAAGGTATTTAAATCATTGACCGCAGCCTGTCCACTGCGGCCTGATATTGTTGCCGGGGGTTTTGATATTCTCTGTGTCCGGGAGCTCACTTCAGGAATATATTTTGGTACTCCAAAAGGGCGGGATGGTGAGGGGGCTGACGAGCAGGCTTTTGATACCATGAGATATAAACGCTCGGAGATTCAGAGAATTGCCCGAATGGCCTTTGATGCTGCCAGGCTGAGAAAAAAGAAGGTGACATCGGTGGATAAGGCCAATGTGTTGACCACAATGGTTCTCTGGCGGGAAGTTGTCATTGAAATCGCCCGGGAATATCCGGATGTAGAATTGAATCATATTTATGTGGACAATGCTACTATGCAGCTGGTTCGCGATCCGCATCAATTTGATGTTATGCTCTGCGGCAACATGTTCGGCGATATTATCTCCGATGAAGCTGCCATGTTGACCGGGTCTATGGGACTGCTCGCCTCTGCGTCCCTAAATAAAGACAAGTTCGGCCTCTATGAACCAGCCGGTGGATCAGCACCTGATATTGCCGGTAAAGGTATTGCCAACCCTATTGCCGAGATCCTTTCTGCGGCAATGATGCTGCGCTACAGTTTTGGCCTGGATGATGCCGCGGATGCTATTGACAGTGCAGTGGCGGCAACCCTTGAGAGAGGAGTTTATACAGCCGATATCGCCGTTGGAAAATCCGATGTTGTCGGAACGGCCGGTATGGGTGACGCTATAGTCGCAGCCTTATAATTTTTTTTATCACTGAGGCATACCTTTCTGTTTTTATCTGTCTCCCGGATTAAGAGGATTAAATGCATGGCAGAAAAAGAGAACGTCGTCCTTATTGCAAATGAAGCCTCAACCGAACTTGGGTACAGGCTGGCTGAAAGGCTCTGGATTACCTTCACCGAAATGGAGAGGAAGCGTTTTTCAGACGGTGAGACATATCATGCTTTTCCTGAAAGTATCTCCGGCAAAGACTTGATTATTCTCGGGGCCACCCACAATGATAGCTCCCATCAAGAGTTGATGGATCTGATTTCCGGGGGGCGGTACTGGAATGCTGCCTCAATTAATGTGATTATTCCCTATCTCGGTTATTCCACTATGGAAAGGGCCAAACCGGGCTCTTTTGAGCTACCCAAAGGTGTTACCCGCACACGACAGATTTTTCGGGCAAGGCCCAACTTTGTTGCCTTTGTGGACCTCCATTCAGAGGCGGTTCTTCATGCCCACGCAGGTGAGATCAGGGCCAAACATGTATGGACTGACAGCCTCGTGGTGGAAAAAATAAAGGAGAGCGGTTTGCAGGATTATGTCCTGGTCTCTCCCGATTACGGTTTCTCCAAGCGGGTTGCGCGGCTGGCCAGTTTTCTCAACTGCCCCCATACAGCTGCCGATAAAGACAGATACGATACGGATAAAACCATTGTCAGCCAGGTCTCAAATGTGGTGAAAGGGAAAACTGCGATAATCTGTGATGATATGATACGCACAGGCGGCTCTATCATTCAGACTGCTGAGCGATGCCTGGACGCGGGGGCTGTTGATGTTGTTGCCATGGCTACACATCTGGTTATGGCTGGTGACTCCCTGGAAAAATTCAGAACGAGTCCTGTTTCAAAGATCATAGGATCCGACACTTATCCAGGAAGGGAGAGCAATGATCTTATGGATGTTTATTCCGTGGCACCGTTACTGGCAGAGATAATTGAAGATCATTTACATATATAACAAACGTCTGCATTGATAAAAAAATCGTTTTTTATAATTTCAATGGTTACAGTACAGCTATTGTTCCAATTGCCTGAGTTCCTTCAGGCATCCTCCATCAATATTTTATAAAGGAGAACTTATGTTACTTCGAAAAAATTACCGTAAAATGACAGGACGCTTTGTTCTGTCTGTCGGCATCCTGACATGTCTTGCCTTACCGGCATGGGCTCTGGAAAAAGATTTGACTGTTGTGACGTCGTACCCAAAAGATCTTACCACCGCATTTAAACAGGCCTTTGAAAAACAAAATCCCGGTGTCAAAGTAGAGATGCTGAAAAAGAAGACAACCGCAGGGGTAAAATATATTCAGGAAACTGCCTCAAATAACAGTTCCGATCTTTTCTGGGCTTCTGCCCCTGATGCTTTTGAAGTTTTGAAGGGAGATGGCCTGCTGGCAAAATATACGGTGAAGGCTGTCGGGATTCCTGATCTCATTGGTTCATATCCCATTAATGACCCTGATGGATATTATAAAGGTTTTGCCGGATCCGGTTATGGTATGATGTGGAATACCAGGTATCTGAAGGCAAAAAAAATACCCGCCCCTAAGGAGTGGAATGATCTGGCAAAAGCAGTTTATCATGGTCATACCGGTATGTCAGCACCTTCACGATCCGGTACCACCCACCTCACTGTTGAAACAATTCTGCAGGGTGAAGGCTGGGAAAACGGCTGGAAACTGTTAAAAGAAATTGGTGGTAACTTTCACACTGTAACCGAACGGAGTTTTGGCGTCCCTGATGGAGTCAATTCAGGACAGTTTGGTGTTGGTATCGTTATTGACTTTTTTGGACTCTCATCAATGGCGTCGGGTTTTCCTGTTGATTTTGTCTATCCTACGGTGACAACTCTTGTACCCGCTAATATAGCCATTGTTAAAAATAGTCCCCATCCTGAAGCAGCAGCAGCGTTTATCGAATTTCTCCTCTCCGAAGCTGGCCAGGAGATGCTGCTTGATCCTAAAATTAGACGTTTGCCTGTTCGCCCGGAAACCTACGCCAAGGCACCGAAAGACTTCCCCAATCCCTTTATTGACAAAACCATTGGCGCCAAAGTTAAGTTTGACGTAGTGAAATCAAAAGATCGATATAATCTGGTTAATTCAATGTTTGATGTTATGATCACCTATCGTCTGGATGATCTCCGGGAAGCAACCAAGGCTGTACAGGACGCAGAGAAGGCGATGGCCGGCAAGAGTAATGCTGAAGCGGAAAAACTTGTTGCCGAAGCCAGGGCGCTTATTGCCGTTCTGCCTATTGACGAAAATAAATCTCTTGATAACGAATTTTCTGCTATCTTTAAAAAGAAAAGGAAAAAAGCTACAGATAAGGTTACCGGTCGTCAGGCAGAAGTTGAACAGCAATGGGATACCATGGTGAAAAGTAACTACGCGGAAGCTATTAAGCTTGCGAAAAAAGCCAAATCCATGCTGTAGAAATTGTCACACGACACAGCCCTGGTTCTCCCCAGGGCTGTACCCTTTCACCTTTGCCAGGTGCACCATATCATGCCGCGTATTCGCACGTCCTATCTTGTTGCCTCATTACTGGCATTCTTTTTACTTATCTTTCTTATTGTTCCTGTAGGCAAGGTTATTTATGTTGCTTTTCAGGATAGTTCTACCGGTGCACTGACCCTTGTTAACTTTGTAGATTTTTTTAAAACTTCTCTATTTAGGGAGTCCTTTTTCAACTCACTCTATGTGGCCGGGATGTCAGTGCTGATAGCCAGTCTCATAGCCTTGCCACTGGCTTACTTTACATCCCGTTTTAATTTTGGCGGTTCCATTCTTATCCAGACCCTTGGCATTATACCTCTTATTATGCCACCTTTTGTTGGTGCTGTTGCCATGCAGCTCTTCTTTGGCAGTAATGGATCGATCAATCTTCTTCTGGATCAGTGGTTCGGCATAAACATTCCTTTTATGAAGGGGTTAAACGGCGTCATTCTTGTTGAATCTATTCATTACTTTCCATTTATCCTGATAAATCTTTCGGCTGCATTGAATAATATTGACCGCTCCATGGAGGAAGCGGCCCAGAACCTTGGCTCCAGCGGCATTAGACTCTTTCGCAAAATTGTTTTTCCTCTGGCGATGCCGGGATATCTTGCCGGAGCGGCACTGGTATTTTTGAAAGCTTTTGATGACCTGGGAACACCACTTTTATTGAATGTTAACAATATGCTGGCCCCACAGGCATACCTGCGCATATCATCCATCGGTATCTCTGACCCCATGGGTTATGTTATTTCTGTGATCCTTGTTGTTTTCTCCCTCTTTGCCCTGTGGGTATCGATGCTCGCCTCTAGAGGTAAGGATTACAGTGGCGGCGGAAAAGGGGTCAGTGGTCTGCTTAAGCGGGATATGCGGGGCTGGCAGAAAGCCGGTGCCTACTGTCTGATTATTTTTCTTCTGCTTCTGGTTCTTTCCCCTCATATAAGTCTTGTGCTGCTCTCCTTCGGTACTATCTGGTCGTATAGTGTGTTGCCTGATGCATATACCATGGCGCATTACGTCGAGGTGTTCGGTACAACTAGAGAGTATATCACCAACACTCTGTTGTATGCCGGTCTGGCCGCATCCTTTGACGTCGCTTTCAGTGTGGCTATTGCTTATGTGGTGTTGCGTACAAAAGTTATCGGCAGGCAATGGCTTGACTATATCGCTACGGGTGCTTTGGCTGTTCCCGGAGTCGTGCTGGGTATCGGCTACCTTCGAACCTTTAATGATTTCAACGTACCAATCATAGACAAGCCTCTGGCAAGCTGGTGGGTTATCATTGTAGTTGCACTTGCCATCAGACGGCTTCCCTATGCGCTGCGCGCCTGCACTGCTGCTCTGCACCAGGTATCTGTTTCACTGGAAGAGGCCGCTGAAAATCTTGGTGCAGGAAAGACAGCAACTGTACGAAAAATTGTTGTGCCGCTGATGGCTGGCGGAATTGTAGCCGGATTTGTAACCAGCTTTGCCACGGCTGCCGTTGAGTTGTCTGCCACGCTAATGCTGGTGACAGCTGAATCCGATGCACCGCTTGCTTATGGAATATATGTATTCATGCAAAGTGCTGCCGGTCGAGGCCCTGGGGCCGCCCTTGGTTTGATTGCTGTTGTGGTTGTCGCTTTTGGCAGCTATCTGGCACATCATTTTATAGAACGTAACAAACGCATGCAGGCTACCTTAACAGGATAATAATTATGAGTCTAGCTACCCGGGTCAAACCGGTTCGACTGCAAATTGAAGATGTACACATTTCCTTTGGTTCAACCAAGGTGCTGCAGGGGATTGATCTCGACATAGAACCGGGGGAATTCTTTGCCTTTCTTGGGCCGTCCGGCTCTGGAAAATCTACTCTGCTGCGTGCAATAGCAGGTTTTGGGCCACGGCCTCAGGGGCGGATATTAATTGATAATGAAGATATTATTTCCTTGTCGCCCTGGAAACGTGAAGTGGGAATGGTTTTTCAGAATTATGCTCTATGGCCTCACTTGACCGTGCAAAAAAACGTTGCCTTTGGACTTGAAGAACGAAAAGTTGCAAAAGCGGAAATCTCCACACGTGTTGAAGAGGCCTTGGATATGGTGGGACTGGCAGATCTTGCCGATCGCCATCCTTCGCAGCTTTCAGGAGGACAGCAACAGAGAGTAGCGCTCGCCCGCACCATTGTTATTCGACCAAGACTGCTTTTACTTGACGAACCGTTATCAAATCTTGATGCAAATCTTCGAGTTCAAATGCGGACAGACATCCTGAAACTCCAGCGTAAACTCGGGTTAACCACCATCTTTGTTACCCATGATCAGGAAGAGGCGAATACCATCTCCGACAGAATGGCTGTACTCGACAAAGGAATCATTCAGCAGATAGGTAGCCCGATGGAGCTGTATGATTATCCAGTAAATCGTTTTGTGGCACACTTTCTCGGTACCACAAATATGATTGAGGGAGAAGTTGTTTCGGTGGATGGAGCTACAGTTCTTCAAACTCAAAGTGGTCTCAAACTACCCCTTGATATGGCTCCTGATGCCCGACACGGTGCTATTGTTTTCAGGCCCCAGAGTGTTCATGTTAACCCTGAAATTACACAGACGTCTGCCATGAACCTGGATGGAACTGTTGAATCATTGGAGTTTCTGGGATCCACAGTTCGGTATGGAGTAAAAGTTGGTGAGGTTACTGTTCTTGCCGAAGAGGATCACCAGCGGGGAAAACCAATCTATAAAAAAACAGAGCGGGTGCAGCTGGTTATTCCGCAAAAACAGGTATTATTTGTCACAGAATGATAGATGACCTCCTGTAGACATTTTTAATCGAACTTCACAATACTATTGTACCTGTATATGGACAGATAGAACTAATTTTAAAAGTAAATCATCAAAGTCTGGCGGTTGAAAATATTCTGATTAACTACAGTCCAGAAAAAGTATAAAGTTTTGCATTCATCTGAAGAGTCACATATAGTAAAAAAAGATAAGGATATAATCGATTATTTCATTCTTACACTGTGGTATTGATGAACACTTCCAGATTACTGTTTGTATTTATTACTTTATTTTTTTGTGGCACTTCTACGCTGGCAGGGGACCAGGCACCGGAGTCCGGTTTTCCCGATTTGCTGGCTGATGAATTTTTGGAGGATGATGAGTTTGATGAATTTGACAACGGAACTGTATTTATAATAAAGGATCCGCTGGAACCGATGAATCGGCTTTTTTTCAAATTCAATGATAAATTATATGAGTGGGTATTGAAACCTGTTACTGACGGGTATATCTGGCTTGTTCCAAGGGAGTTACGGGTTAACTTTGGCAACTTTTATTTTAATCTCTCCATGCCTATCCGTTTGTTGAATTTGCTGCTGCAGGCAAATTTTAAAGATGCCGGGACGGTGTTGAGTCGTTTTGCTATTAATTCAACAATAGGAGTTTATGGATTGGTCGATGTAGCTGCACTTGAGTTTGATCTACAGCCCCAAAATGCTGATTTTGGGCAGACTCTGGGCAAGTGGGGGGTTGGGGAGGGGATCTATTTCTGCTGGCCGCTTTTCGGTCCTTCAAATATTCGGGAAACAGTTGGACTGGTCGTGGATGCCTATACTCACCCTATCCCCTATTTCCACGAGAGCATAGCTCTTGATCTGGCTTATTATACCTCAAATAAGCTAAATACCCTTTCACTCAATCCTGATATTTACGAAGATTTGAAGCGATTTTCCCTTGATCCCTATATAGCCTCTCGCCAGATCTTCTATGAGTATCGTCAGGCAATGATTGAGGTTAATTAGGAGGGGCTGTCCGTAGATGACATTGCTTTGCAGTTGTGACAGCATATGTCGGGAGTCGGTGAGGTATTGCCGAATCCCTGTGAAAGAACCTACGCTTACCTGTATATTAAACTTTTTTCATAGCCTTCAGGGAACTTCGAAAAGACTTTTTACGACTTTATCAAGACATGAGAAGATATATAAAATATGGTGCTATATCCATAACGGTTTTATTGTCTCTTCTGACGTTAACTGTGATTCTCCTGCCGTTATTGATAAATGTTCAACAGTATATACCTGAAATTGAAGAGAAAATATCCCAAAAAACAGGTCGTCAATTTTCCATTGGACCGGATCTGAGTATCTCGGTTTTTCCCTGGCTAGGTGTATCCTGCTCTAACCTGCGACTGGGAAATCCTCGTGGCTTTGGAGGGGGAGATTTTTTAGAGATTGAATCCTTTGAAGCTCGGCTTAAAATAATGCCCCTTCTGAAAAGACAGATTCGGATCAGCCGATTTATCATTGATGGGCTTGAAATCAATATGGAGAAAAGAGAAAATGGCAGAGGGAATTACCATTTTGACGGATGGGATAGAGCTGGACAGGATTCAGTCAGTGTTTTGTCAGGGGGATTTACCGGATCATTTATGACACAGCTTGCAGTTCCAATAATCACTGTGAGCAATGGCCATATTATCTGGAATGACCTTAGTCGTCAAAGCAGCCATGAGATCACGGATGTGGTGCTGAAGCTGAGTGATGTATCTCTGAGAGACCCCTTTGCTGTAGATTTCAGCGGGGATGTTGATGGGAAACAGGTAAGCTTTAAAGGTAGTATTGGATCGCCTGTTCGATATTTTGAACAGGGTGTTCTCATGATTGATCTTAAATTCATGGTTTTTGACAATCTGACTGCCTTTGTAAAAGGGCGGTTTGAAAATAGCGGACAGGAATATAGCTATAGTTTCGGCCTCGATATCCCGCCGTTTTCTCCAAAAGTAGTCCTGGCAGATGTCGACGGTGATGTTTCGATCATGACAGCATATCCCCAGGTGCTGAACACCCTGGCTATTAACACTGAGGTAAAGGGAACGAAGGACGCGATTGTTTTTGAAGATGGTGTCGCCGAGCTCGACGATTCGCACCTTGACTTCTCCTGTTTCATAAAAGGTTTTACTGAACCTGATATCAAATTCGCAGTAAAAGTTGACAGCATTGACCTTACCGGCTACTTCAGACAGGGTGAAGAAAAGTATTTAGAAGCTGGAGTGGTCAGCCGGACTGATGAGACAGGAGCAAAATATTCTGCGCTGCATCAGTTTGCAGTTGCAGGTACGATATTGGCAGATGAAATACAAAGTCATGGCGGAACGTTCTCAGATGTAATGATTAGGCTGAAAGGTAAGGATGGATTGTTCACAGCCGATCCCCTCTCTTTTTCTTTCTATCAGGGACAAATTGAGTCAAAGATAATTCTTGATATCCGGCAGAATAGATCGATAAGTTCCCTGGCACTCAAGGCAGAAGATGTGAATGTTGGTCCAATGTTGGATGATTTTTTTGATAGTGATCTCCTAAAGGGCAGGGCAAGAGCAGATATCAAAATATCAGCCTTCAGTGATTCACTATCAGCGATAAAGGAAAGCCTGAAAGGGGGAGGAGTGGTGCGGTTGCATGATGGTGCACTGGTGGGTTATTCTCTTGTTGGAGTTGGCGAGGATGGGCACAATATAATAGCGGATCAGAGGACAATAAAGACAAAGCCGCGGATTGACTTTACAGAATTAACAATGCCAATAACTGTAAAAGATGGGATCGTAGAGAGTCGACAGACTGAAATTAAATCCCCTGTTATCAGGATGATGGTTACAGGATCTACTGATCTTGTAAACGAAAAACTTGATCTGAAGGTAACAGCAGATAGAAAAATTCTGTTAATGAAGCAGAGCAGCGGGGAGGCATATTCATTACCGTTGGCAGTTGCGGGAACTTTCTCTGACCTGCGGTTTGTGTCTGAAGTTAAGGGAGTAACCGGAGTCGGATTGAAGGAGCGTTCCGGAATAATTGATGTAAATAGGTTGGTAGACGAAAAACTCCCAACTCCTGTTGGTGAAGATCTCAAAAATCTTGTGGGAAAAGCACTTGTTGACCCTGCAGTTGTTGTTCAGCGCTTTGGTCTGCAGCCTGAAAGTATTCGTAAAACAAAGATGAAAAAGAAGTTCAGGCAGGGGACCGGAAAAATTCAAATTGCTCCGCTTCGGGAGAGGAGCATCTTGCAGTTATAGTCACTGCTTAGGAGATATTATGGATTCTACAGAAATATTTATAACAGCACTCAAATATGAAGAGAAAATCAGAGATCTTTACCTTTCCGCCGTTGATATAGTGGATGATGAGAGGGGGAAAACACTGTTCAAGGCTCTTGCCGATGACGAGCAGTCACATATCGATTTTCTCAACTATAGTCTTGATACGTTAAAGGCGGATGGGATAATTGAAGTGGCCAGGCTCGAAACACCAATACCATCTCAGGAACAAATTCGTTCCCAGGTTGAAACAATGAAAGCAAAGATCCCTGAGAAAATGCTTGGCGATGTCAAGAGAGTTCTTAACAGTGCCCTGCAGATGGAAATAGAGACCAGTGCATACTATCAGGATGCCAGTGAAAAAACTGAGGGAAAGATAAAGGAGATCTTAGAGAAATTTGTTGAAATTGAAGATCGCCATGTGGAGGTTGTTCAGATTGAGCTCGATTATGCCTCAAAAAGCGGCCACTGGTTTAATTTTATGGAAGTCAGTATGGAAGTTGAGTGATAGATCGGTACGTTATCACTCTAACTCCAGTACCCCGTCCTTAAGGGTGTAACAGTGATCTAGCCTGTCGGCAAGTCTGTTGTTGTGGGTCACCATGATGGTTGCCAGACCACGCTCACGGCAAAGGGTATGAAGGAGATCAAAGACCAGATCACCTGCCCGTGAATCAAGGTTGCCGGTTGGTTCGTCGGCGAGGAGCAGGGCCGGATTCATTATAAGAGCTCTGGCCAGGGCAGTTCTCTGTTGTTCTCCACCCGACAGCTCGGAAACTTTGTGTTCCAGCCGATGATCAAGTTCCATCCGTTCGAGTAGTTTTTTCGCTGGAAGGCTCATATCTTTTCGTTTTTGTCCGGCGATAAGTGCCGGCATCATCACGTTCTCAAGAGCGGTGAAGTCGGGAAGAAGATGATGGAATTGAAAAATAAAACCGAGTGATTTATTGCGGAATTCAGCAAGTTCCAACGGCGATTTTTCGTTAAGCGATTCTCCATTGAAGTAGAGCTCTCCTTCTGT
>MAXH01000153.1 GCA_001750925.1 Desulfobulbaceae bacterium S3730MH12 | reverse complement strand
TTTCCGACTTGTCGGGTTAAATTACATACTGAAGTTTTCACCGAGATACATTTTCCGTGCCACCTCACTCTCGATAATATCGTCTGCCACACCGCTTGTGAGAATTTGTCCCTCATTCATAATATAGGCAAAGTCACAAACCTGCAAAGTTTCTCTCACATTATGATCAGATATGAGGATGCCCAACCCTTTTTCTTTCAGGTTGTGAATGAGTTTTTGCAGGTCATTGACGGCAAGTGGGTCAATGCCGGCAAAGGGCTCATCCAGAAGGATGAATCTGGGTTTGGTGGAGAGCGCCCGCATAATTTCCACCCTTCTCCTCTCACCGCCGGACAGGGCATGACCTTTGTTCTTTCTGAGATATTCGATATTGAACTCAGCCAGCAGCTCATCAATACGGTTCTTTATCTCTTCCCTGTTTACCCCGAGAGGTTCGAGGATAATTCTAACATTTTCCTCCACAGTCAGCTTTTTGAAGACGGAAGGTTCCTGGGCAAGGTAGGAAATACCTTTGAGTGCCCTTTTATATATGGGGAGATTGGTTATCACCTCGCCATCAAGGATAACATTTCCGCTGTCGGGGCGTATAAAACCAGCTATGGAATAAAAAGAAGTTGTTTTTCCTGCTCCGTTCGGACCCAGCAGACCAACCACCATACCTGTGTTGATTTGCAGGCTGACTCCGTCGACAACTGTACGATGTCCATAACTCTTAACGATATTTCTGGTTTCCAGCATTGATAAACTCGTAAAAACTTTAAATTCCACATGGCTAAGTAAAAAGCTTCATAACGCCATCATTTCTGCATAATGGTCATCTTAACCCGTGACGGCTTTTTCTTATCTTTCTTGTCGGTGTCGGAAAGGGTCGTTGATGTTCTTCCACCAATTACCTCCGAGCGTCCCTCGTCGAGATAATAGATTATTTTACTACCGGCAACCATGTTTTGTCCCTGCCATGCTTTGGCGCTGTTTAAAAGAATAACCTGTCTCTCTTTAGCAAGATAGATCATTTTTTTGCCGGTCCCAAGCCATTCTCCCCGGCTAACCTCAACGTTGCCGACACAGATAAGTTTTTCAACCTGCTGGGATGCTTTTTTTGTTTCTCCCTTGGTTTTTTCAGCTGTTGTGTAATGAACAGTCATCTTGTCGGCGCGGATACGGATATCGCCCTGTTTGGCATCCACATCACCTTCAAAAACAACAGAACTGGTTTTTTCGGTGGATGTCATACGATCAGCTTCAATATGGATCGGTTTTTCTAAACCAAAGACAGGTGCCTGAAACAGAAACAGCAAACAGGCAACAGCGATTATGCTGAACAGTGAACGAAAACGTAACAAATTTTTCATCAGGTTATTCCTTTGCGAGACTCCAGACAGTTGAAATGCAATATCGAGCCCATGGTATCTTAATGGTCTGTAAATGTAAAGAGGTGGAGCTGGATCTTAACAGAGAATACTACTTTACTTAACTTATCTGAGTCAGTACAATATTTTTTTGTTCTTCTGTTGAGTTAACAATGGAATATCTCATTGAAATTTAAGTCAAAAAAAATAAATCAAGGATCGGTTTGAACTCCGGTTGTGTTCAATATGGTTAAAAATGTAAAGGAAAGTATTCAGAAGGCAAAGGTATTAATTGATTCACTGCCCTATATGCAGGAATTCAGGCATAAAACCATTGTCATTAAATACGGTGGTCATGCCATGGTTGACGAACACCTGAAAAGGCAGTTTGCCCTGGATGTAATTTTGCTGAAACAGGTAGGAATTAACCCTGTCATCGTCCATGGGGGTGGTCCCCAGATCAACAAACTGCTCGATCGCCTCGGGATTCAACCCAGTTATGTTGAAGGAATGCGAGTAACCGATGGGGAGACAATGGATGTGGTTGAGATGGTTCTGGTTGGTAAAGTGAATAAGGAAATCGTCGGCTTGATCAATCACTGTGGGGGCAAAGCTGTCGGGCTTTCCGGTCGTGATGGTGATCTGGTCTGTGCAAGAAAATTGAAGGTAAGCAGTAAAAAGAAGGTTGAAGAGTTGGGGGATGCTCCTCCTGAGCTTATTGATTTAGGTCAGGTCGGTGAGGTGACACATATTAATCCGGGTGTATTGGAAAGTCTCAGCCGGAATGATTTTATCCCGGTAATAGCGCCGGTGGGTGTCGGGGATGAAGGGCAGGCTTTTAACATTAACGCCGATCTAGTGGCCGGAGCTATTGCCGGAAAATTGTCAGCTGAAAAACTTATTCTACTTACCGATGTTCCCGGGGTGAATGACAAAAATGGTCAGCTTATTACCACACTTCCCGCTGGAGACCTGGCAGAGCTGATCGATGATGGTACGGTTGAGGGTGGGATGATACCCAAAGTTCGCTGCTGTGAAGATGCCCTGCGGCAGGGAGTGGCGAAGACCTATATTGTTGATGGTCGGGTAGAGCATTCAATTTTACTGGAAATGTTTACACCGGAAGGTGTTGGCACGGAGATATTCTGATGAGTAGTAAAAATGCGCAACTGAAAGAGAGGGCGGATAAGGTTTTTGTAGGAACATATGCTAGATATCCAGCGGTGATGGTGAAAGGTGAAGGGTGTTGTCTTACTGACCGTAACGGTACAGAGTATCTTGATTTTCTCTCCGGAATCGCAGTCTGCTGCCTTGGCCATTGCCACCCGAAGGTGACCGAGGCTATACAGTATCAGGCAGCCGAACTTGTTCATGTCTCGAACCTCTACTATACGGAGCCCATGACCGATCTTGCAGAAATCCTGGTGGCCAGCTCTTTTGCTGAGAAAATATT
>MAXH01000152.1 GCA_001750925.1 Desulfobulbaceae bacterium S3730MH12 | reverse complement strand
CTCGGTATCAGTGGTATAATAACAGAGGAGATCGTAGTTTTTCAGGCTCATCGCGGATTAGCGTGAAAATTTTTTCGGTTCATTATGGTTAGGTGGAACGACAACTGACATTTCCGGTAAATCACTGTAAATCCAAGTTGTTATAACCATGCTGAGTCGCAGGTAAATAAAGTTCTGATTTTCGAATAATGGGAAAATCACGTTAATCCGCGATGAGCCGTTTTTCATAACTTACCAATGCTGTACATGTACGAGGATTAAGGAATATGAATACAATAAAAAATGCCCTTAGTTCAGCAGCGGGGCTTGGGACAAGAAAGAACAAAATTGATATTTCTGTCGTTATCCCAATATATAACGAGGAGGAAAATATCCATGAACTCTACACGCGACTGATGCCGGTGATGGAGGAACTTTGCGGTGCGAAGAAGAATGACGACGACGACAGGGCGGAGGCAAAAGAAGACAGTATACAGCGAGACAGACTTAAAGACGATCAGTCAAGGATGGACGGTGCTCAAGGCTTGGGGAAAACCCGTTTTGAAATAATAATGGTGGATGATGGCAGTACTGACAGCTCGTGGCAACTAATCAAAGAGCTTCACAAAAAAGATGATAGCGTGACGGGTATCTGTTTCTCAAGAAATTTTGGACATCACATTGCTATCACGGCAGGGCTCGATTACGCAAGAGGCGAGGCAGTAATCCTGATGGATGCAGACTTGCAGGACCCACCGGAAGAGATACCAAGATTGTATGATAAATTTCAGGAAGGATATGATTTAGTTTATGGTATAAGATACCACAGACATGACCCCATTCTAAAAAAAATAACATCAAAGCTGTTCTGGTGGATATTAAGAACATTTTCTGACGTTAATATCCCCCCAGGGCAGACAATGTTGAGAATTATGAGAAGGAGACTAGTTAACGCGATAAAGGAAATGAAAGAGTATGCACGATTCATCCATGGAATGATGGCATGGCCAGGCTTTGCGACAGCAACGTTAAAAGTTAAACATACTCCAAGACTCAAGGGGAAGAGTAAGTACAACACCTCAAAAATGTTCAAGCTTGCCTTTCATGCTATTACATCCTTTTCTATAATACCCTTGCGACTAGCCACACACCTTGGTTTGATAAGTTCCTCTCTCAGCCTAATTATTGGAATCTACTTTGTTTATCGAAAATTTGTTTTCGGAATTCCCGTTATGGGATATGCCTCGATCATTATCGCAATCTTCTTTGTTGGCGGCATACAATTACTTGTTTTGGGAATCTTTGGCGAATATCTTGGCAGAGTCTATCAGGAGGTCCAAAGAAGACCTCTGTATATCGTAACCGAACATATCTCCTAATTTCATTATGATAAGTGAATTAACATGGGATAGCAGATTATTTAATAGAAAGATCGGTGAATTAAAAATAGTTTCTGAATCGTCACTTCAAATAGAAGCTGCTATTAGAAAGGCTAAAACCGATGGCTTCAAATACATTATATGTAGGATTCAATCACCACAAACTATGCTTATTAATAAACTATCATCATTAGGTTTTTATATATCCGATATAGGTGTAATCTGGACAGGAAAGATTGATAAGTTATTATATGGTATAAGTAAGAACTCCATAGAAGGGAAATTCATAAAAGAGGCTACCAACAAAGACTTACCAACGCTAATAGCAATGGTAAAATCGCTTTTCATAGATAGTCGTTTTTATAGCGACCCTTTTTTTTCGAAACTAGAGGCTGATAATCTCTACCAAACATGGATAAAAAATTCGGTAAAAAATAGGATTGCAGACGTGGTTTTTTTTATACCTAACAAAGGCCTCGTTACTTGCAAGAAATCCACTTCAAATATCGGAGAAATTGTACTTATCGGAGTAAAGAATGAATATAGAGGCAAGGGTATAGGGACAAATCTAATGCAAGAAGCTCTAAAATGGTTTAAGAAACAAAATGTTAATTTGATGAGTGTTAGAACGCAGTTGAAAAATGTTGATGCAATGAATTTTTACGCAAAATCAGGCTTCTACATTCAAAGCTATGATATACTCTTTGCACAGATTCTGTAACAGGCGGGTTATGCCTTGCGCAGGGAATCTCTACAACTCTATCTGTCATCTTACAACAACAATTTGCCTTTTCAACGATGATTGACTCTCTCTGCCCCTTCGCAGGGAATGGAGTCATTCAAAGAACCACAGTAGCCAAAAACCAAGAAACAACATAAGGTGTGAGACGGCAAAAAACATTCTCTGTATTTGTTAACTCACACGGACTTTATGAAAGGTAACCACATGAGAACTATATTTGTCACTGGCGGCGCTGGATTCATCGGCAGCAATTTTGTCAAATATTGGTTTAACAAATATCCGGATGACCAGATTATTGTTTTGGATGCCTTGACTTATGCCGGAAATCCCCAAAATTTTCCTGAACGCATTAAGGAATCAAAACGTTTTGAGTTTTGGTATGGTAATGTCACAAACGACGAGTTGGTCAATGATTTGGTATCAAAATCAGGCATTGTAGTGCATTTTGCGGCGGAATCTCATGTGGCAAGGTCTATCTTTGATAACAAAGCATTTTACCTCACTGATGTTATTGGTACTCAGGTGGTAGCTAATGCTGTCCTCAAGAATTATAGAACAGTCGAGAGATTTATTCATATATCAACCTCAGAGGTTTATGGTACAGCTTTAACGAATCCTATGACAGAGGAGCATCCATTAAATCCAATGTCTCCGTATGCCAGTGCTAAAGCAGGAGCTGACAGGCTGGTCTATTCCTACTGGACCACTTACGATGTTCCAGCCGTTATTGTTCGACCCTTTAATCAATATGGACCCCGGCAGCACTTAGAGAAGCTAATTCCCAGATTTGTCACCAGTGCCTTGAAAAACGAGCCTCTGACAATCCATGGGGATGGGTCAGCAAGACGAGACTGGCTGCATGTGGATGATACGTGCGAAAGATTGGACCTGATAATTAATGCGCCTCTCGAAAAAGTAAGAGGAGAAGTGTTCAACATTGGCTCAGGATATGAT
>MAXH01000151.1 GCA_001750925.1 Desulfobulbaceae bacterium S3730MH12 | reverse complement strand
CTTGCCTTGTACTGCATCGTCAAACATGGCACGATCAGAGAGTCGTGACCCACAGCATGATGATTTATCTCGGCTCCAGCTACCGTATTGGTGGGCGTTTTACTCCGTTATCCAGTCAGTACGAGAGTGGAAAATAATCATCCGAGGTTCGGTCAACGGGGCAAGGTTCATCATTCATTAATGGTTGAAATACACGATTATGACAGAAAAAAAATATGACTTTATCATCATTGGAACTGGACCTGCAGGCCTTGCAGCTGCAATGACGGCTGTAAAATCAAACAAACGCGTGCTCGTCCTTGAGAAAGAAGGCTCCCTCGGTGGGGTCTGTGTCAATACAGGCACATTCCCCAGTAAGACTCTCCGGGAGGCAGTCCTCCACCTTACAGGCCATTTGAAAAGGAAGGTCTTTGAAGATGATTATTGCTCCACCCGTGACGCTGAAATTTCAATGGAAAAATTGAAACAAAGGTTGCACTACGTACGAAATGAAGAGCATGATATTATCTCCAGTCAGCTTGAACGCAACGGCATCAATATTATCAGGGGCAGTGCCCGATTTCTGGATGCAAACACCCTGTCGGTAAAAAAGATTGGCGTTGCAGAGGAGATCCGGGTACGTGGAGACCGGATATTAATTGCGACCGGATCACATCCACGTAATCCCTCGGATGTACCTTTTGATCACAAAGTCATTGTAGATTCCACGTCCATTCTAAACATTGAGAATATCCCGGAAACATTGATTATCCTTGGAGGAGGAGTCATCGGCTCAGAATATGCAACCATCTTCGCTGCACTTGGAGTGAAGGTGACCCTGCTTGACCGGGGCGACCGTCTGCTGAAATTTCTCGACCATGAAATAACGGAACACCTTAAAGAGAATTTCCCAAAAGGAAATATCAACTATATCAATAACTGCGGTGATTTTAAAATTGAAAGGACGGAAAATGGAGCACAACTGACTCTTGCCAGCGGCACTGTTATTCCTGCAGACTGTCTTTTCTTTGCTCTCGGCCGGGAAGCCAACACCAGGGATCTTGATATTAAGAAATGTTGCGTTACACTGAACAAATATCACTATATTGAAGTGAATGAGATTTATCAGACCAGCAACCCGCACATCTATGCTGTCGGCGATGTGATCGGCTGGCCAAGCCTGGCCTCAACTTCAATCATCCAGGGACGACTGGCTGCACTCAACGCACTGAAAATTCGTTCGGAAGCTTTCCCAAAGATTTTTCCCTTCGGCATCTATACTATTCCGGAGATCTCCTATATCGGTATTACAGAAGAGGAGGCAAAAGAAAAAGGGTATAAAATCGTTATCGGTAAATGCATGTACAATAAACTCCCGAGGGGACAGATCTCCGGTGAATCCGAGGGTATGCTAAAAATGATCGTCCACAAAGATACCCGCGAAATTCTCGGGGTCCATATCCTGGGAGGGGGTGCAACCGAGATCATCCATATTGCTCAAATGGCTCTTTTACATAATGCAAAGATAGATATCTTTATTGACAGTATTTTTAATTATCCTACATATTCCGAGGCTTTAAAAATCGCAGCACTCTCTGCTTCAAATCAGATTGACTTATAGAATATCATCACTGAGAATCATCAGTTTTCCGTTAATCTCAACTGGCTGCAAAATATTATGAAAACAATTTCCTTCTTTTCCACTTGTCTTACTGATACGGTTCTTCCGGATGTGAGCAGGGATTCGGTGTTGCTGCTGGAGAAACTGGGTTGCAGGGTCGTTTTCAACCCAAAACAGACCTGCTGCGGCCAGCCATTAGCCAATTCCGGCTTTCAGCAGAAGGCCAAAAAGGCCATGCAGTTGCAAATGGAGGCACTCCTTGAGGATCCGTCTGATTATGTGGTCTGCCCCAGTGGTTCCTGTACCCTGCAGGTAAAAGAATATCCCAAGTTTTTCGAAGATCAGCCCGACCTGCAGGAAAAAGCCCGGCTACTAAGCAACAAGATTTATGAGCTGACCGATTTCATCGTTAACATTCTACAGAAAACAGATATCGGGGCAAGCCTGAAGGCGAAAGCCGCCTACCATCCCTCCTGCCATATGACGCGGCTCCTTGGTGTTAAAGAGCCGCCCCTGGCCCTGCTGAAACAGGTTGCCGGCCTGGAGCTGGTCGACTTCAAGGGCCAGGATAAATGCTGCGGTTTCGGCGGAACGTTCTCGGTCAAACTTGGCCCTTTAAGCGGGGCTATGGCGGCGGAGAAGGTTGAAAATATCAGAGAGGCCGGCGCAGACTACCTCATCGGAGCCGATGCCGGATGTCTGATGAATCTGCAGGGTGTTATTGATCGCCGGGGTTATCCGATTAAGGTACGGCACATTGCCCAAATACTTATGGCGTCGTAAAAATTCTTCATCTACTTCGTTGCTGTAATTTTGTTATCATTTCGACGTACCCCAGTACGCCAAAATAATAACAAAATTACGCGCCTCGGATATGAAGCTTTTTACTTAGCCATCTCAAAATGATAATTCGTAATTCATAATTCATAATTCTTACTTTGGAGTAATCCATGACCATTAAGACGAGTGATTTACCTCTCAAGGAACGACTTCAAAAAGAACTCGGCAACCCTCAGATGCGTAAGGCCATTGCCAATGCCCAGGATCTGCTTAACGGCAAGCGGGAAGCAGCGTTTGAAGAGCTCGGAGATTTTGAACAGTGGAGAGACACTGCAGAGACTATCCGCAGCCATGTCCTGGAAAACCTGGACTACTACCTGAACCAGTTTGCAGACAAAGCGTCTGCAGCCGGGGCCCATGTCTACTTTGCCGAAGATGCAGCCCAAGCCACTAGATATGGTCTTGAAATTCTGCAGAAAAGAAAGGCTGTCAAAGCGGTGAAATCCAAATCCATGGTCACCGAAGAAATTGGACTCAACGAGATGCTTGAAGAGGCCGGCATTGAAGTAATTGAAACGGATCTTGGCGAGTATCTGCTGCAGATCGACGATCATGACAAGCCATCTCATATCGTGGTTCCTGCTCTACATAAAAACCGGGATCATTTCCGAAAAGTGCTTGCCGAAAAAAAAGGATATAAAGGAGATAATGTGCCGGAAAACATGACTCGCTTTGTCCGGCAGCTGATCCGTAAAGAATTCCTGGAGGCCGATGTGGGTATCACCGGCTGCAACCTTGCAGTGGCGGAAACCGGCACCGTAACTCTGGTCACCAACGAAGGAAATGGCCGTTTTGTCACCACTGCACCCAAAACCCAGGTTGTTTTTATGGGTATGGAGCGTATCGTACCAACCTTTGCAGAACTCGACATTATCTTCTCCATGCTGGCCCGCAGTGCTGTAGGCGCCAAGCTTACCTCCTATATGAGCTTGATGACCGGCCCCAAAGGCCCGGAGGACAAAGACGGCCCGGAAGAACTGCATATCATCGTTGTGGACAATGGACGTTCCAGGGTTCTTGAATCGAAATTCAGGGAGGTACTGCGCTGCATCCGCTGCGGTACCTGCATGCTGGAATGCCCGGCCTATCGGCATATCAGTGGTCATGGCTACGGCACACTTTATCCCGGCCCACTGGGACTTGCCCTGGTGCCCGTGCTTGCAGGTTATGATGACTACAAGGAAATAACCAAAATCTGCTCATTGTGCGGGGCCTGCAACGAGGTATGTCCGGTCAAGATACCACTCTATGAATACATTTTCGAACACCGGCGCTTCATTGCCGAAGAGGGTAACCTGACACCTGCCGGTGAGAAAATATTGATGGGTCGCTATGGTGATGTGATAGGCAGTTCAACCCTGTATGGACTGGCTACAAAGGCTGCCCGTTTCAGTGGCCTGGCTCCCAAGGTGGGTCCACTCAAACAGTGGTCCGTCGATCGGGATCTACCCAAGATTCCTAAAACCCGTTTCCGTGACTGGTTTGCCGACAGAGAAAAAAATGGAGGAGCAAAATGATTACCGGAAAAGAGCAGTTCATACCCAGGGTATCAGGTTGCCTAAACCGGACAACAGTACCGGAAAAGCCGACCGAATTTGTCTACCCCCATGATATGCAGCATAACTATCTGGCAGAAGCCTCAGCCCAGGAATTACTGGATACATTTGTCACCAATGCTCAGACGGTGGGTATTGGAATCCACCAATGTAGCGCAACCGATCTAGGTACAACCATAGTTCAGATTATTAAGGAACTTGGAGGTCCCGTGGTTCTGGCCAATGATCCCCTG
>MAXH01000150.1 GCA_001750925.1 Desulfobulbaceae bacterium S3730MH12 | reverse complement strand
CTTGGACGAATCATCGGCAACGGCGCCGGCGCTGTAGGTCGAGCTTATGGCCTGACCAGAGTTCCGGTAGTCAAGAATCAGGCAATTCCCGCCTATGACCCTAGGTCCATTAAAGGAATGGGCATTACCTATGCCACCTCGACCCAGGGAGCTGATCATACCATGGGCTATGCCGTCACCGCAAATATTCTGGGTGTTGGCGGCAATGTTGATCCACTGACCAAAGAGGGTCAGATTCAACTCTCCAGGGATCTGCAAATTGCTACAGCGGCAATTGATTCCACAGGCATGTGCCTCTTTATCGCCTTTGCCGCCCTTGATGATGAGAAATGTCTCCCTGCACTGATTGACCTACTGAATGCAAGGTTTGGCATTGGGTTGACAGGAGATGATGTGGTTGCCCTGGGCCAGTCTATCCTTAAAACGGAACGCGGGTTTAACATAAAGGCCGGATTCACAGCAGCAGATGACAGACTGCCTGATTTCTTTTATAGCGAGCCATTACCACCTCACAATGTTGTATTCGACTTCACCGACGAGGAAATGGCAACTTTTTGGGATTTCTAGATTGTGTCAATCAGCTATGAGTTCACTGAGTAATGAATGTAGATGTGCATGCGAGATCCTTGTTATGATTTGTTTTTTGCAATTACAATATACCATAACCTGGGCTCGCATACATCGATAAGATACTGATTTTTATAATAATAACTACATTTCAACGGAAAAGCCTAAATGGTTTAATCAGTAATGTCACCAAGATTGAACATGTGACAAATAATCTGACACTGAGGCTTGTCTATTGTGCAGGAAGCCTGATTGTAAGCACAGGAACCTTGCATTCATCTACTACTCCTCTGGCAACGGATCCGAGCAACAATTTGCTGATTTTGCCCTGGCCATGAGAACCCAAGACAACTATATCAAAGTTGCCTTTATCGGCAGTAGAGAGTATTTCTTCGGTGGCATCGCCTGCCTTAACGATGATGTTGTCCAGTTCAAGTTGACAATTCGGAAGATCCTTCAACCTTTCCCCGCATGTTCTTAGTATCTCTTCTTTTTTTGAATTTATAGCCTTTTTCCGTTCTTCATTGATGGATGGAGAAGACCGGTCAGCTGCAAAACGAGAAATTTCTTTGAACATCTCGGGTATGACATGGATAACAGTAATGTCTGCATCGTATTTTTCAGCAAGACTTCTGGCCCAAGTCATTGCTGATTGGGCAGTTTCAGATAAATCTGTTGCATAAAGTATTTTAGTTATTTGTGACATGCTATCTCCTTTCATCAGTATGAAGATAAAAGTAATCAATGATTCACTTATCTCCTGTTCTATTTTATCATATGCACATTAAATAAGTAAGTATGCTTCCTTTGTTGTCAATATAGTGCAGAAGAAGTCTTGAGGGCTTCAAGCGATCATCCCGGCTCCCAGGTCAAAAGCTTCAAGATTCAGTTTAATTTTGTCGGCACTGAATTTTGAAGTAATGCTGTGTTGAAAAGTTTTCCTGTCCAGGGGTAGTTCTCCTGTAGCCGCCAGGGCACCTGCCATGATGATATTTGCAAAAATCGGATCACCAATACCCGTTGCCATTCCAGTTGCGTCAAAAAACCACTTTTTCGAAGCAATGGCGTTAATCCATTCCCTGATATCTTCCATGGAAGGATAGGAGAGCCTTCCTGAAATGACGCCGATGGGATGGGTCGGTCTGGTGTTGCAGATCACCTTGACTTCGGGGTTGCCGTAGCCGTTCAGCACACTTAATGTCTCAATGGGTTCAAGGGATACAACCATATGTGCCTTGCCTGCCGGTATCTGGGGAGACAGGGTTGACCTTGATGAAATGCGCAAATGGCTCATCACAGATCCCCCTCGCTGGGATGCGCCAAAGGTCTCTCCAATGGTCACAAAGAATCCTTTTTCAGAGAGCATGTTTCCTATGATACGGGAGGATATTACATTGCCCTGGCCGCCCACTCCCGTGATGATCAGATTATATGGATCATATCTCAAAGTTTCTGAACTCATGGCTGAATCTCCTTTTTTATGATGGCGTTTTCAGGACAGATAGATGCGCACACCCCACAGCCGGAACAGATAACATCGTTGATTTTTGCCTGTCTTGAGTCAACGTCCCAAATCAGGCCTGGACAACTGAACACCCGTGTGCAGATCCGGTTGCAACCGCAGTCTTCTCCTGCACAGCGAGTTGCATCAATGGAAACATCAAATTGTTTGTTATTCTTTATTTCAGGGCTCAGTGCACAAGGCTGTTTTAAAATGAGAACATTTACGCCGTTCTCCTTTTCAATAAATTCCAGAAGATATTTCTCGGTTTCTTCAAGGTCAAAAGGATCACAAGTCCTAGTTTCAGCCCCCATTGCTGCGCATATGTTTGCAATATCCAGTGCAGGGGCCTTTTCTCCGGTGGCATCGACTGGAAGCCCAGGATGGGGCTGAAATCCGGTCATGGCTGTTCCGCTGTTGTCCAGGATTACCATGGTAAAGGCAGAACTATTGTGGATAGCATTGATCAGTGGAGGCATGCCGGAATGAAAAAACGTGCTGTCACCGCACACCGACAATACCGGCTGCTTAAGCCCGAATTTTGACAATTCCCCAAATCCGCTGGCAAGTCCTGATCCTGACCCCATGGAGTGAAGGGTCTGCAGGGTAAAAAAACCGCCCGGAAGCATTCCCATGGAGTAACAGCCAATATCCCCGCAGACAAAGCCTTGTCTGTTGTCCAGTTTCAGCACCTTATTAATGGAAAAATAAGAGGCCCTGTGGGGGCAGCCGGGGCAGAAAGATATTTCCCTTGGCGGGACTCCTTTGCCGACAATGGCCTGGGTTTTCTGGGTATAGGAAGCTGGAACCGCTTCATACTCCAG
>MAXH01000149.1 GCA_001750925.1 Desulfobulbaceae bacterium S3730MH12 | reverse complement strand
GCCCCCGGGAGAAGCTCTTCGTGGGTGGAGACCACAAGATCATTTTCTGTAGCATTTTTCCATGACTGTCGTTTTTCCGAAATAGCTGACTCTCGCAGAGTGTATGAAACATCCAGGCCACTGTCTCTCAGATTAAGCCCTTGATTCAATCCCTGGGCACCGCAACCCACAATCACGATTTTTTTGCCCTTTAAGGCCTCTACACCATCAAACTCTGAGGAATCCATTAATCGACATTTTGACAGCTCTTCAATCTGTCGGCGCAGTGACAGCGTATTAAAATAATTGGTACCCATTTTTTATCTCCCTGGTTTTAAAATATTTTTAATTTCTTTTCTGATTACGTATGAGACTCAACTGCTTTTTTGCTATTCTCGTGCAGGCTGGAGATATGCGCAGACTCCGATCCAGTGATCCTGCTCGTAACTGGATTCCCGCCTACGCGGAGATGACAACCCTGTGGCTCTTATTTCTCTTTATGCAGAGAATAACCGATAATTGGATATATTGGGAAACTCTTATTGCGTCAAGTGATTTGTTCATGATATTATGTAATGTTCTGCAACTCCCCTCTCGGAGCCTGTCTTAGAATGCTTATTCTCCGACAGGCTCCTTTGAGGTTTCTCTCCAGAATAACTCCGGAAATCCCATGAAAACAATCCTTATCACCAATGATGACGGCATTCACAGTCCGGGAATTGAGGCTTTAAAACAGGCCATGTCAGAGCTTGGCAAGAGTGTGATCGTTGCACCGGATCGTGATAATTCTGCAGTTTCCCACTCCCTGACCATGAATCGTCCGATCAGGGTAATTAAGCTGACGGAAGACAAGTACACAGTCGATGGCACGCCGACGGACTGTGTAGCTGTTGCTCTGAAAAAAATCCTTGTTGATCAACCGGATTTGCTGGTATCGGGAATAAATACAGGGGCAAATCTTGGTGACGATATCTCTTACTCGGGAACGGTTTCCGCCGCTATTGAAGGAACCATGTATTCAATACCCTCCATGGCCATCTCTGTGGCTGGAGAGCCACCATATGATTTCCGTTCGGCCATACAAATTGCCAGATGCATGGCCCGAAAAATAATGCAGAATTCCCTGCCTGAAAACACCCTGCTCAACATCAATGTGCCAAGCGGCAACAGGTACAAAAAAATCAAAGTGACCCGTCAGGGTAGGAGGCTTTGGAAAAATGCGATCAGGGAGACCCTTGACCAGGGAGGAAATAAGCATTACTGGATTGGTGGCGGAACTCCGGTTCCTGACCCTGAAGAAGATACCGATGTCCATGCTGTGGCAAACGGCCACGTTTCCATCACTCCTATCCAGCTTGATCTTACCAACCATGCCGGAATACACTATCTGAAGGAAAAATGGCTGCTTGAAGATGTTAGTGACAACAGCAATGAATATTTGAAATAATGACAAGCTTTACGGAAAGACACAAAAGAACCATCCTGGCAGTTAACCTGGGTCTTATTGCCAATACAATTCTTGCCATCCTGAAAACAGGGGTCGGCATTATAGGCCACAGTCCCGCCCTGCTGGCTGACGGTATCAACTCAACCTCGGATGTGGCCTATGGTATCGTAGTCCGGATCTTCATGCGCCTTTCCGGCAAACCAGCCGATGAAGAGCACCCCTACGGTCATGACCGCCTTGAGTCAATTGCAGCAGTAGTGGTGGGAGCATTTGTTATCACCACCGCAATATCTATCTTCTGGGCATCAATCAATAAAGTGTATAAGTTGTCCTTCGAGACGGACAGTTCCCTGGGGGCAACTGAGCTGACACTCTGGATTGCCCTTCTTACAGTACTTCTTAAAATATGGCTCAGCTTCTGGACATATAGAATTGGCAGAGAGACTTCAAGTAATGTCGTCCTGGCCCTGGCGGCTGACCATCGCAATGATATTTTTTCTGCCATGGCGGCCAGCATCGGTATTATTTTCAGCCGCATGGGTTTTCTCTGGGTCGATCCTCTTGCCGGCGGTCTGGTCTCACTTATTATCCTCCATACCGGAATAGAAATCATCCGTGAATCTGCCGCAGACCTTATGAACACCCTGCCGGGCCAGGAGCTGTGTGAAACCATCCGTGAAAAACTGGCTATAATTGATGAACCGATTGATATTGAAGACATACAAGGCCACAGATTCGGCCAGTATATGGTTATCAATATAACAATTGGCATCTCTCCTGAATTAACCGTCGCAGAAGGTGACCGAATCGCCACTCTTGTGGAAAAAACATTGGTGACAGAGATAGATTTCATGCGAAGAGTTTTTGTCCACTACCATCCCATAAAAACAAGCCCAAAAGAGGTTCCGGGTTAGCGCAGAAATTGCAATTTCTGCTCCAGGGGAGTAGGTTTTCATACTGCACATTCAATTAACGAGAAAACTTTATGTTTCGAAAGAAAACAGCTCCCGCAGAAAAAATTTTGATCCTCGGGCTTGGCGGGGTTGGTCTTTATCTGGCCAAGCGTCTTATCCATGAAGAATATGCAATCACCATCATAGAACCGGACGCTACACTTGTAGCCCATGCCGATGGCCAGATTGATGCCAGACTGATAAAAGGCAGCGCCATGGATATCTCGTTCTGGAAAGAGGCCCACGCCGAAAAAATGGATTATCTTATCGCCGTTACAGATAATGACGCTGTAAATATGATGGCCGCGATGATAGCCGACAGCTTCGGCATAGCAAAGAAAATCGCCCGGGTACGTTCGTCGGATTTTGGCAACAGTGACTCGATACTGACTGCAGAAGACTTGAAACTCGACCTGCTCATCCATCCGGAAGAACTCGTTGCGCAGGAGATCGTCCGCCTTATCCAGATAAACTCCTCCAACGAAATCATTGATATTGCCCAGGGAGAAATTCAGCTGCTGGCAACAGGAATTGATAAAACCTCTCCCCTGGCAAATAAAAAGCTCAAAGACATCGCCGGAATGTACGATAATTTCCCTTTCAGGGTAGTAGCCATCGCCCGGGGGATCAGTACCATTATTCCCGGTGGAGATGAACTCATTTTACCCAATGACCATATCTTCATCATGGCGGCCCAGGAGAATCTACCCAGCCTCATGGAATTGACAGGGGTGCGCAAACAGCGCCAGCAAAAGGTGATGGTGCTCGGCGGCGGACTGGTCGGCTCCCGCATTGCGGAGCTGCTTGAAAAATCAGTGTCGGTAAAACTTCTTGAAAAGGACGAGCAGCGGGCTCTGGAACTTTCCTCCGCTCTGGCCCACACAGATGTAATGCATGGCGATGGATCCGATGGGGATGTGCTGGCAATGGCAGGCCTGCACAATATTGACACCTTTGTCACAACAACGGGTGAGAACGAAACCAATATCATGACCTGCCTGCTCGCCAAGCATCTGATCGAAAAAAATACTAACGGCAACAAGAAGAAGGACTTCACTACCATAGCTCTGGTGAGCAAGGAAGATTATCTGGTTCTGGCGGCAACAATCGGTTCAGATATTGCTCTGAATAAAAAGGTGATGGCGGGCAATGAAATTCTCAAGTTTATCCGAAGAAGTGAATTTCTCTCCGTTGCCCATCTTCATGGTTTTGATACTGAAGTAGTTGAACTGGCCGCTGCTGAGAAATCTCCCATCACCCAGAAACCACTCTCCAAACTTGACACTTTTTTTCAGGACAAACTCATCATCGGTGCTGTTTTCCGGGATGAAATCTGGCACATTGCCGTAGGCGACACACATATTCAGGCGGGAGAATCCGTCATAGTCATCTGCCTGTCAAAACACCTCAAAGATGTACGAAAACTCTTTATCAGCTAAAATTTACTCCCCTTGGGAAATCTTCTCGGGACGAACAATCCCCAGTTTCCTCATGCGACCGCGCAAGGTGCTGGGGTTGAGACCAAGCATCAGGGCTGCTCCAGATTTCCCTTCAATAACCCAATTGGCCCGCTCCAGATTCGTCAAAATATGACTTGACTCAACCTCCTGCAGGGTTCTGTTATCTCTGATTTTATTCTTTTTCAGATCTCGCAGTCGTCTGTTTTCCCTCAACACCTCTTCCAGCTTTTCCTCAACCTCTTTAATCTTTGGTATATACAGCTCAACACAGGCCAGATATTCCTTATCATTTATTGTGACTGTATGCGCATCTCCTGTAAAAGAAGTTTTGCCTGGACCTTCCTCAAGGATATTTTCAGTCGCTTTTTTTACAGCCATACTGGTCTCAGACGGGTCATCACCAGCACGCAGGTTTTGCAGATCCTTACTGCTATAGCCGTAAACATGTTCAACATTTTTATTCCAGCGAATGCAGTATCCATTTTCGTCATTGAGCCAGAATTGTCCGGGAAACGCATCCAGGAGAATATCTGAAAAAATCCGTTCTCCCTTCAGCCACCGTTCCTTTTCTTTTACCTCACTGAGATCCTCAATGGCACCATCGAAAAACCTAACCTGTCCCTGCTCATCTCTTGCGGTCTTTGCGGTGACAGCACCCCAGAATAACTGTCCATTTTTCTTCTTGAACTTAAAGACTTTTCGCCTGACCTCGCCCCGGGACAACAACTCATTGGCTAAGGTTTCCCTGTCATTGGAGTCCCAGTATATTCCATCAATCGGAATTTCAAGAAAACTTTTTAGATCCCTGTAACCAAACATTTTTACCAGGGTGGGGTTGGCCAAAACAAAATCACCGGTAAAATATGGTGTACTGCGAAATATGCCGATGGGAACGTTGAAAAAAATAAATTTCCTCAACTCATTTGAAACTTTATTAGAAGGAGATATCTGCTCAGATTGTTTACGGTTCTGTTGTCCTGGAGATTCCTGACTGTGATTATGCATAGCACCTTTTAAAAATGTGTTTACAACAAGTGTGATCCTTCTCTATGTTCATTGAAACATATCACTATTTTTTCCAGAATGCCGGATAAAAAATAACCAGGGCTGAAAACATTTCAAGTCTTCCCACCAACATGTTCCATGAGAGAAACCATTTTCCCGTATCAGAAAAAAACGCATAGTTTTCACTCGGACCGATATCGCCAAAGCCGGGCCCTATATTCATAAGGGTGGCAACTATTGAACTGGTGGCCGTAAGATAGTCCAGATCATCAATAAGTATCATGAAGCAACCACCAAACAACACAAGAAAAATATTTATTATAAAATAACAGACAGCAAGATCAACAATAGAGGCTTCCACGGGACGGCCATTGAGGCGAATAGTGCTAACAGTCATGGGCTGAAGGAAGATTCGCTTAATGGTTGCATACATATATTTTATGATAAGAACATAATGGACCACCTTTATGCCGCTTGTTGTAGATCCGGCACACGCCCCGATGAAACAGACCACAATAAGAAACATTTGTGCGGATTGGGGCCATAGTTCATAATCGGTTGTCGTAAATCCTGTAGTCGTAAGGATGGAAACCACCTGAAATGTCCCGTAACGGAGGGACTCCCAGAAACCGTTGTGGGTTGTATTTGTCCAGAGAATGAAGCTTACAGACCCGCAGAAGAAGAGCAGAAACCCCAGATACCAGCGAAACTCCGTGTTCTCCCGAACCTGCTGCCATTCTCCTTTAACCATCATATAAAACAGGACAAATGTAACACCGCCAAGGATCATAAAGAGGATGGTGATCCAGTCAAAATAGGCGCTGCTATAGTATCCCATACTTGCATTTTTGGTGGAGTACCCTGATGTGGAGACGGTGCCGAAGGCATGACAGAGTGAGTCGAAAAGCGACATATCGCCCAGGTAGAGTAATATGGTCTGAAGGAGGTTGAGAGCCAGATAAATCCCCCAGAGCCAGACCATAGTATCTTTGTTTCTGGCCATGAACTTATCTTTTGTAATTACCTGCCCCGGACTCGACTCAGCCCGAAAAATCCTTACCCCGCCCATGCCATGGGGCAGAAAAATGAGGGTCAATGTTAAAAACCCCATGCCGCCAAGCAGATGTGTCTGACTTCTCCAGAAGAGCAGCCCATGGGGCACTACCTCAATATTTGTAAGAATTGTTGCACCGGTTGTAGTATAGCCGGACATCATCTCAAAAAAAGCATCTGTAAAGGAGGGGATGGCACCGTAGATTACAAAGGGAAGCGTGGAAAAGGCGGAAATAATAACCCAGCCGAAAGTCGCGATAAAAAGACCATCTTTAATATTCAACTGGTGATTATTACGAAAGACCCGTTTCAGCGGCAAACCAATTGCGATGACAATAGCTGCCGCCACGCAGATTGCTCCCAGATCGTCCTCACCATAGAGAGCTGAACAGATAGCCGGGAACACCATTGAACTGCCGGTCACCAGCAGGAGTGTACCCAGGACATTTGCAATTGAAGTGAAATTCATAAGCAATGCATAGTGTTTATATGAAAGTCATGCATAATTTGGAAAGAGAGGGATTCGGAGGGGTGTCATCGTTGTGAAATTCATTTCATGGATGTTAGACTGATCCGGCAGCAGAAATAATTTCCTGCTGCATCAGTTCTATCACCTTTATCGGATCTTTCGCTTTTGTGATCGGACGACCGACAACCAGATGGCTGGCCCCATTCCCTATTGCCATCCCTGCGGTGACTATACGTTTCTGATCATCTCCCGAGTCAGGCGTTGGATCAAGCCGTATACCAGGCGTTACAATAAGCAATTTCTCTCCCAGCTTATTCCTCATCTTTTCAACCTCAAGACCTGAAGAAACGACCCCGTCACACCCCAGCTCCATGGCTCTTTTCGCCCGGAAGAACACCAGATCTTCCACCGACTGAGTCATCCCCATTGCCCGCATATCCTCTTCACCAAAACTGGTCAACACTGTCACCGCGAGGAGTTTCACATCGCCGCGGGCTGTGACCGCTGCTCGTATTATCGGATCGTTTCCATGGATGGTTGCAAGAGAAACGCCTCTGTTATTGACCTGTTCTACCGCCAGCTTGACCGTCTCCGGAATATCAAAAAATTTAAGATCAAGCATCACTTTATGTCCGCGATTCACTATCCAGTCAACGGTTTCAAACCAGCTTGCCATAAAAAGCTGCAATCCAACCTTATAAAAGCCGACATGGGATTCACATTTTTTTACAATTTCTTTAGCCTGTTCAGGATGTTCTACATCGAGAGCTATAATTATTCTTTCATTTAAAGGTATGCTGCTGCTCACTGGGCATCTCCATTATTTTTTGAAAAACCTTACCTGTTATTCCCATCTTCTGCAAGTTTGGCAAAAATCAGCTCACATTGCTTCGTGACAGAATCCACATCATATAACCGGGGGATCAGCTGCAAAATTGCGACAGCTTTTGCCTCTTTTTCCTGTACCCTGGCTTCCACCACAGTCTCCTGAAAAAGCTGCTCTCCTGTCCTGACAATTTCAGACCAGAAATCCTCCTCTGTCCTTTTTTTCCGGCAGCCTTCCCGTACCTTCTCCACCCACTGCTCGAGCAGATTCGGTTTCTCCGGGGCTGCAGCCATTTTTACGCCAGATAGCGAGGTTGTGCGCAAACGTTTTTCTAATGGCTCGGGGGTGATGGCAATTTTCTCTCGCTTTTTGGTCGTTTCCGCCGGATCATTCTTCTGTTCCACGGCCATTCTTTCAAATGCCCTACCCGACTCTTCCCGGAAAACAGCCTTATCATTTGCCACCTCTACATCCGCACTCTGTGAAAATGAGATCTCGGCCTCTTCAGCCATCTGCAGAGACGGTTTAGGTTCTTCGGCCAGGCGACCCGGCAGAGGCTCATGAGGAAGGTTAAGAAAAACAGCCACTGATACGGCAACAGCAAGACCCGAACCAATCAGGGCCAGAGATTTTCGCTGCGTCAGATGGACTATCGCTCCTTTTTTCAGAGGAAAACCCTCCTGAGTTTTCAGGGAATACCACTGTTCATAACATTGCCGACAATCAGACAGGTGTGCCCAGGCCCTGTCTTTTTCCCCGGCGGAACACTTTCCCTCCACCAGCAGTGCCATTTCTTCATCGGTCAGGCAGCTGCTGACATCACCCTTTTGCTCTGCCGCCAGAGCGATAAGGGCTGCTGCTTTGCGTTCTCTTTTCTTTTTAGTAAGGTTCAATTCTGCACTCATGGTAAACTCGTAAAAACTGCGGTTATTTATAAGGACGGACAAATACTCAAAATGTGATCAGTCCTGAAGAAAAAGCAGCAGCTCCTGATCAATCCCGACCCGCTCAAACTCCCGTCTTATCCGGGCCATGATACGGCGCATTCTGCCATGTGCCTGATACCGTGTCTGACCAAGCAGACGACCTGCAGCAGCTACACCCAGGTCATCCTGAAAACAGAGCTTTAAAAGTATCTTGTCCCTTGGTTCCAGCTGAATCTGCAACCCCTGGAACTTTTTTATCCCATCCTCAAAAAGCTCCTTTTTCTCCTTTCCCAGGATTATCTGAAAAAGATACTTCAACATCCGTTCCCGCTCATCCTGTTCTACCTGTTCGCCCTGCCGCGACACCTCAGAAACTGCTTCGCCATGATACATCTCGTCATAGGTCACCTCATATCCTCTGCCTGTACCACAATCCGGGATTCGTGCCAAAAGTGAATATGCTGCATCTTCGATCTCTTTCTTTACAGCATTATATTGCCGCTGCAAGACCACTTCCACCGCCTCACTCACGTTCAATCTCTCAAGGCAAAGTGCGGTAAAGAGTTTAGACCATATTCCACCCAGGGTTTTCACCCAGAGTGGTGGCCGAACCCGACCAAACCTGGCTCTGGCAAAGTCCTCAAGGAGCCTTACTGTAAGAACCCTGACAAATGAAGCAAAAGAAGCCTTGCCGCTGTAAGCGCGCAGTCGCTGCCAATCATTGGCTTCAAGCCCGTCCATAACTGCAAGAGCGGCCTCCTCGGCAAGACTGCTCTCACCAAAACGGCGGACTGCCGCCTTATTGATATGCTCCCACTGTTCTACTGTTTTTTTCTTCCAGTCAACCATTTTGTTCCATAAAAAAAGCCTTCCACCGACACACTTTTCCGCAGTGTCCGTCATCTAAGGCAGGAAAGGCCAAAACCTGGAAGGTAAATTACCTTCCGGGCTGCGGGAGTCACCCGCCCTGAATGTTTAAAATAAAATGAAAGGAGAGAGTATGCAACCAGCAAAAATTAAAAAATATTCGGCCATTTTTTTAGCCTCACTGCTGACCCTGAACAGCTGTTCAAGCCCCCCAATCCCTTCCGAGAAAGAGGATAAAAGTGTTATGTCAGATTCAACCATGGCAATAGAAGAAAGTATGATCCTGCCGGTTTCTATTGATACTCCCAACCCATCAAAACCCAAATATGAGCCCCCGGTAAAGACCATGATGCTACAGGAAACCCAAGCTGCTTCCCAAACTACAGTATCCAGTATCAAAAGAGCGGGCCCGGTTGCAGCAGGATATGCTAACGATCAGTCTATCTTTCCCCCTCCTTCACAGTCACATTTCAACCGGGAATCATATAACCATACCCCGGAAAACAGTTTTATCACCACGCTCAATGATCCTCTTTCAACTTTTTCTATTGATGTTGATACCGCTTCCTACTCCAATATTCGCCGCTTCATTCAAAGTGGTCACCTTCCGCCTGTCGGTGCAGTGAGAATAGAAGAGATGATCAATTATTTTTCCTACAACTATCCCGAGCCGCAATCAGAACCTTTTACCATTTCAACTGAACTCGGTCCATGTCCGTGGCAGCCGGAGAATAAGCTTGTAAGAATCGGCATCAAAGCAAAAGATCTTGACGAGAAACAACTGCCGCCTTCCAATCTGGTGTTCCTAATAGATATCTCGGGCTCAATGAACCATGCAAACAAGCTGCCGCTGTTAAAAAAATCTATACTGATGCTGACCGAAAAATTGAGCAAAAACGATAGAATTGCTATTGTAGTCTATGCGGGATCTGACAGGATTGTATTAAGGCCCACTCCGGGTAATAAAAAAGATGTTATTCGTAAGGCCATTCAAAGACTCACCTCCGGCGGCTCCACCCATGCCTCAAGCGGCATACAAACAGCCTATGACATGGCTTTGCAAAGTTTTATGCCGGGGGGTAATAATCGGATTATCCTGGCCTCCGATGGAGATTTCAATGTCGGCATTACCAGCAGGGGAGAGCTTGAGCAACTTATTGCCGAAAAAAAAGAATCGGGAGTCTATCTCACTGTTCTCGGCTTCGGTATGGGTAATTTCCATGATGATACCATGGAAGTACTGGCCGATAAAGGCAACGGCAATTACGCCTATATCGACTCGCTGCTGGAGGCAAAAAAAGTACTTATTAAAGAACGGGCAAGTACGCTCTTTGCCCTGGCAAACGATGTCAAGCTGCAGGTTGAATTCAACCCCGCCAAGGTTGGTGGTTACAGACTCCTTGGTTACGAAAACCGCGCTCTTGCCGATGAAGATTTTAACAATGATAAAAAAGATGCGGGTGAAATTGGTATAGGTCATACTGTTACAGCGCTCTACGAGATCATCCCCGCAGGATCAAAATCAATTCCGCTGGTAGATCCTCTTAAATATCAGGAAGTCGTCCATAAAAGCCAGCCGTCTGAGGAGATATTAACCGTCAAACTGCGATATAAACCCCTGGGGGGAAAAGAGTCTCTGCTGCTCAGCCACTCCCTTGATGATAATCGTAACGTGCTGGAAAAGACAAGTTTGGATTTTCGCTTTGCAACAGCGGTTGCCGGATATGGTCTCCTGCTTCGACAATCGGAATATGCAGCTAAAATCAATTATCCTGAGCTGATCACTCTTGCCCGAAGTGGTCGGGGCGGCGATCATGATGGATATCGTGCTGAATTTATAAGACTTTTGGAAATGAGCGAAATAATCACTCAATAATGCAATTTCTTTCAATACCATCTTTACAATTTTTCCATACAACACTATCTTTAGGCCATATGGTGTGTATAAAAAATTTAGCCTCAATCCATACTTTGCAAGGAGAGCAGCAATGACTGTCAAGATCTTCATTAAAAGAAAAGTTTCAGCAAATAATATTCTGGAACTTACCATATTGTTAAAGAAACTTCGCAGCCTCACTCTGAGTCAGTCTGGCTATATTTATGGAGAAACATTACGAAGAGTTGATTTAGACGACGAGTGCCTGGTGATCAGCACCTGGCGGTCTCTTGAAGATTGGAACGCCTGGCTGCATAACGAGCAGAGAATAAAAATCCAGGATGATATCGATTCACTCCTGGGTGAAAAAACAGACTATTCTGTATACGAAGTGTGAGCATACAGCGATTTACTGAACTGTATTCTATCAAAAACATTTAGCTTCTCTATTTATGTTACTGTTTTGATCAGATCCCAGACAATGTATAGTATGGAACATTCAGGCCAGATAAACGAGTACTTTTTTACTATTAGCGAGGGTAGGAAATAATGATCTTTGAAGGCGTTAAACTGATGTTCATCGGCATGACAACCGTTCTGCTCTTTCTTTTCCTTATGATTGTCCTGATTCAGTTTGTGTCCTACCTGACTCGAGACGCTACCACACGGGAAATGGCGGAACTCAGGAAAGAAAGAGAACTCCAGGCTCAAAGAAAGAAAACAACAAAAGCTGCCGACGATACTGAAGAGGATATTGCGGTAATTGCAGCAGCAGTCGCAGCATTTGAAGCTGAACGTTTTGCGCCGGCATAGATCTTGCTGTCAGCGACTTTTTCTATTGTTGTCTTAAATAACAATTTGATTTTAAAAAATGTGAGGAGAAAACAGTGAGTAAAAAAGTTATTCAAATTATGGATACGTCCTTTCGAGACGGTTTTCAGTCCGTTTTTGGGGCACGGGTATTGACAGATGATTTTCTCCCCGCTGTTAAGGCTACGGTAGATGCCGGTATCACAAATATTGAGGCGGGTGGTGGAGCAAGATTTCAAAGTCTCTTCTTTTACTGCGGAGAGTCCGCATTCGACATGATGGATCGATTCAGAACTGAAGTTGGACCGGACGTGGCGCTTCAGACTCTGGCCCGTGGTATTAACGTTGTTGCTCTCAGCCAGTGTCCTCGTGATATCATTGACCTGCATGCCAAAATGTTCAAAAAACACGGCATGACCACAATTCGAAACTTTGATGCCCTGAACGATGTCCGTAACCTTGAGTATTCCGGGGAGCGCATTGATTACCATGGGCTTAACCACCAGATTGTTGTGTCAATGATGGATCTGCCTCCCGGCTGCACAGGGGCACATACTGCGGAGTTTTATATAGACAGGCTGAAGCAGATTCTAGCTGCAGATATTCCTTTTCATTCAATCTGTTTCAAAGACGCCTCCGGTACCTCCAATCCGAGAAAAGTCTTCGACACCTTCAAAGCCGCCAGAGAAATCGTCTCAGACGACACTATCCTCTGGTTTCATACCCATGATACTGCAGGTCTGGCCATCTCCCAGAACCTTGCCGCAGTAGAGGGCGGTGCCGACGGTATTGATCTGGCAAAATCCCCGGTAAGCGGCGGCACCTG
>MAXH01000148.1 GCA_001750925.1 Desulfobulbaceae bacterium S3730MH12 | reverse complement strand
TCGAATAGCTCCACCTACCTGAAATTGTAACTTCACAGCATCCCAACCGGGCAAAAAAATCCCGGCATTTATTATAAAAGTAACAAAAAGAACATTTGCTAAATAATCAACATGTTATGAACTTTGTTACTTAGAAGGAATAATGTAAACATCAGGTAAAAATGGCCTCTCAAGAGATTCACACTGCCAGTATCAACGCTTGATACGAAAGTAGTATCGGTCATCCGATGCTGGATGAATGGAGCGATTATCTCGGTTGATAATCTGTGGAACAATCTTTCCCTTTATAGTACTTTTTTATTGTCAGGTATTTCTGAGCAGGACCGCTGTTTCTATAGGTTAAGAACAGGTTTTTGTGTTGCTAGGATTTTGGGATGAGTCCTTAATTAAATGCTCAGGAATAAGATCAATCCATGGAGTCAGATTTCAGGCTGTACCCTCACAGTAGTTGCGGGGATTTAACAATTTGTCAATGCTGGCAGGTCAAAGCTCGAAGAGACCACACTCAATAGGCGTGGCGCGAAATATGCACGTTAAATTCATAAAAATACAAAGGATCAGATTTCAAATATTTGAATCTTTCACAATCTTTTTATATCATTTATAATTTTTGGCTCCAACTTTTTCTTAATCCTGTTTAAGTAGATTCCGTATGGCTCGTGGCTACCGGATGTAGCAATTGCTTCGATTTTTTCGGGACAGCCGGTATACTCTCCTAGTCGAATTTTCACAGACTTTTCCTAAACATTTGACCGGGCGCTGTAATACGGCTTTCAACCTCATGGTCTTTGTTGTTGCGTTTTCCGCTCAATGGATGATTGAAGCAGTTATCAGCCTCTGGCTGACATCTGGAGCCAGTGGTTACTCCCCACCGGTTATCGGGTGGCATTTCTTATGTTACTTGTATGACGGCTTCTGGCAACAGGCTCGCAGTTTATTGTCTCTTTTTCGTCTTTGGATGAGCATCTGGGAGATACGAAATCTCCTCCCTAATAAAAAAAATATTTCACAGTACCGGATAATATTGTAAAACTTCTTTATGAATCTATTCTCTTTTGCTTTCATTTTTGTGGGAAGTATCGCCTTTTCCCTTGGTTTTCTCCACCTGCTTATCTTTTTTCGCAGGAGAGACTTGAAAGTTGATCTTGTCTTCTCTTTGATGGCTTTGACTATTTCGCTCTCTTCCTTCTTTGAGATATGGGCTTTCAAGGCTGATACACTTTCATCTTATATCCCTCTACTCAAAACGACACTTGGTGTTCAGTGTCTGCTCTGGATATCTTTTGCCTGGTTTGTACATTTCTATACCGAGTCTGAGAGGCTCTGGCCCCCTGTTGTTATAACAATGCTCTATAGCCTGGTTCAGGTGATCAATATTTTTTCGCCTGGAAGTGTCCTGTTTAGTGAGACTGTAGAACTGGAATCCTTTGCAATGGGATCCGGGGAAATTTTGTTTTTTGCCAGTGGTCCGGCCAATTCATTCAGAATTCTCGGAGATGCTGCCTGGATCATACTTCTCATCTATGCTGCCATAGCCTGTATTGGTTTTGGTAAAAGGGGAAATCCAAGGAAAGCCGCTATTTTCGGTATAGCGATTTTTCTCTGTCTCGGCCTGGGGTATCTGCATGGGACCCTGATTGATCTCGGCATTGCTGATCCTCCGTATCTCGGCAGTTTCCTCTTTCTCCCTCTTTCTCTGGTCATAAGTTATTCACTTGCCGGGGATGTTGTAAAATCTTCCCGGCTGGCTGAAGAAGTAAAAGCGGCAGAGTCACGCTGGCGAAACCTGCTTGAAAATGTTCATCTTTTGGTTATAGGCATCGGCCGGGACAAAAATGTCTTTTATGTCAATCCGTTTTTCCTGAGCGTGGCAGGTTATAAAAAGAGTGAGATCCTGAATCATTCTTTCAATAATTATCTCCAGGAGAAGGATCAAGGAACAATGATGGCCAGGCTTGAAACCATCTTTGACGGCAAAACTGCAGTCTTACCTGAACGCCGCCTGCCTGTTGTCACCAAGGCAGGGGAGCAGCGAGAGATAATATGGTCAAATGTTCTGCTTTCCAAGGGTGGTGGGGCAGCAGCCGGAATACTGAGCATCGGCAGGGATATCACAGATCAGACAAAGGCTGAAGCAGGCAGAGACCTGGCTATACAGGACCTTGAGAAATTGAAGGTGAAGCTGGAGATTGAAAATATCTCTCTCAGGGAAATGATTCAGATAGATCATGGCTTTAAAGAGATGATTGGCGAGAGCAACGGTCTTCTCTATGTTTTAGGCAAGGTTCAGCAGGTGGCCGGGACTGACTCGACCGTTTTGATTCTTGGAGAAACAGGGACCGGCAAAGAGTTGGTTGCCAGAGCGATTCACAGGGAAAGTGACCGCAGTGATAAACCCTTTGTCCGTGTCAATTGTGCGGCTATCCCTGCAGACCTGGTTGAAAGTGAACTGTTTGGCCATGAAGCGGGAGCTTTCACCGATGCAGTTACTCTTCGCCGGGGGAAATTTGAACTTGCCGAAGGGGGGACTATTTTTCTTGATGAAGTCAGTGAAATGCCTATTGCTGCCCAGGCAAAGCTGCTCACTGTATTACAGGAAAAAGAGCTGGAGAGGGTAGGCGGGGCAAAGGCTATACAGGTCAATGCGAGGGTAATTTCCGCCACAAACCGTGATCTGGGAAGTGAAGTTGCTGCCGGCCGGTTTCGTGCCGATCTCTACTATCGACTCAATGTCTATCCCATTACCCTCCCGCCCCTGCGTGACAGAAGGGAAGATATTCCCCTGCTGGTCACTCATTTCATTTCTGTTTTTAATAAGAAGTTCGGTAAAAATATTGATGAGATTTCACCCGTTATCATGGATACCCTGCAAAGCTATGACTGGCCCGGCAATATTCGCGAGCTTCGCAATGTCCTTGAAAGGGCTGCAATTACCAATACCGGGACGAGCCTCTATCTTCCTGATGGCCTTAGTCAGCTTAAGAACACCAATGGGAACAACACCCACTCGACAACAGAAACCGAACTCCTTTCTCTTGCAGAAGTAGAACGGCAGCATATTCTCCGCACTTTGCAAAAAACTAATTGGCAGATAAGCGGCATAAAAGGTGCTGCCACTATTCTTAAAATCAACCCTTCAACTCTTCGTTCCCGGATCAAAAAATTGGGGCTGAAAAAGTCCTGATTTTTTTTCACCACCTCCCATTTTTTCACTCACCTCCTTCTTTTAGTTCCTATCTGGATTCGGGATATTCAACTGCGAAATAACACGAATATGTGACATTTCGCACTTTTTGACGTAGCTTCAAGTCCCAGTATTTTGCAAATTATCAGTGTGATATCAACATGTAATGGAGAATAATATATTTATTATACAAGGTGGCCCGCATATTGCTATTAAGATTACACTTTGAAATTTTTTCCAGAGGATAAATCATGATTGGACTTGAAGTATTATTCAAAATCTATCCTGCAAAAAGAGCAGAGTTTCTCCTGGCATTTGACATGATGAAAACAGGTGAGCGCTTGGAAAAGAACCGTATCGACCTGGAACTTTTCGAGCTGGTTAGGGAGTCAAACACCTTTCTATGGCGTGAACATTGGGATAGCGCTGAATCCCTTACCCATTATTGTAACGAAAATAAATACAAGGCTTTGATGGGTGCCATCGACATCTTGGGCAATCAAATTCATAAACGAACACTTTCAATCGCGGAGGAGGCAACAAATGAATAACCTGTCGACAACTCTTTTATTGTGCACCATTTTCCTGACTGTAGCCACTATTGGTAACGCTCAAGAGAAGGGAGGGGAAGACCTGGCGGCTAAGACCCAGAACCCGGTGGGCGCCATGTACAGCCTGCCCTTTAAGTTCAGTTTTGACTACGGTGCTGAAAATGGTGAGGCTAGTTTTCTTAATATTCAGCCGGTGATACCGGTGACTGTGGGAGACTGGAACTTGATTAATCGGCTGATAATGCCACTCATTGATACCCCCGGCATGGTGACAGGAACACCGGAAATTCCAACCCCGATACCGGGTGATGGTGCCACTGGTCTTGGGGATATCAATTATTCGGTATATATTTCTCCGGCTGAACCATGGAAGGTTAACTGGGGTATTGGCCCGTCCCTTATGATGGGTACCGCGACGGGCCATCAGCTGGGCAGCGGTAAAT
>MAXH01000147.1 GCA_001750925.1 Desulfobulbaceae bacterium S3730MH12 | reverse complement strand
ATCAAAAGTATGATTGTGCCCTGTTTACATTGTGGTACTCCATATATTTTCTTTCACCACCTGGCCGGGTATTCCACAGATTTTTTCAAAGCAAAATTATACAGAAATAATGGTACATACCAGTTCTACTGATCATATTGCCGCAATATATCGGTTTTGTGCACAAAGCATGCAGTATCCAGACCCGTCATGGCTGACGAATGACTACTTTTCAAGTCTCTATGGATTGCTTGATGCTTTGGGCGGTGATAATGAAAAGGAGAATTTAAAATCGACGTTATCTTCTGCTAAAGATTATCTCGAAGACCTCCAGGTTGAGCATACACGACTTTTCATAAATGGCATGCCCCATGTCACAGCGCCACCCTATGGCTCAGTATACCTGGAAAAATCACTCCAGGGGAAATATGCCGAAAATGTTTTAATCTACTATCGTTCACTGGGTTACACCCTTTCAGAAAAGAGTGATTTACCCGATAATTTGATCCATCAGCTGGAATTTTTATCATTTCTGGCAGAAGATAAAAATCAGCAGGCAGAAGAAGAATTTCTCGTACGGTTTTTTCTTCCCTGGTATACAACTTTTTCAAAACTGGTCAAGGAGGAGAGTCAACACCCCTTTTACCATGTAATTATCAGCATTATTGACTTTTTCACAAAGGAGGAAAAGGAATATGGCGTTCAACTTAACGAGGCGTAAATTTCTACAATCTGCCTCATTGGCAGCTGTAGCTCTGCCCCTTTCCAAAGCAGTAGCATCAGAGAGCGGTATTAAACGTTCCCCCCATGAAGCCAAAGGCTCACTCAAGAATGAAACAGTTGTCGGGGGTATTTGCGAAATGTGTTTTTGGCGGTGCCAACTCGTTGGAAAAAAGCGGGATGATCGCCTTGTAAAGATTGAAGGCAATCCTAAGTCTATTGATAATGGAACTTCCATCTGTGCAAGAGGCAATGCAGGGATAAAACTACTCTATGATCCGGATCGGCTGAAATACCCCTTGAAAAATGTTGGTGAGAGGGGCAATCCAAAATGGAAAAGAATCTCCTGGAAGGAAGCTCTGGACGAATGCGGGGATAAGCTGAAGGCTGTTCAAGATAAATATGGTGCCCAGGGTATATCTGTTTTCCCCCACGGCTCTACTGCAAAGTATCCAATGCACTTTTTTGAGAGAACTGTAGGAACGCCTAATGTGAGTGAAGCATCTTTTTTCCAGTGCCGCGGTATCCGTGATACAGCCTACCTGGCAACTATTGGCATGGCTCCTGGCGAAAAGGTGGATATGCCTAACTCCAAAGTCATCTTTTTATTAGGCGGCCATTTTGGCGAGAATGTTCATGTTTCCCATGTTAAAAGTTACATGAAGGGTCTGCAGAATGGTGCCAAGCTGGTAGTCGTTGACCCTCGTTACTCCGCATCTGCCGCTAAATCTGATATCTGGGTTAAAATCAAGCCTGGCACGGATACTGCCTTTTTGCTGGCAATCATGAATTACATTATTAAAAATAAAAAACATGCTGCGGATTTCATCGATGAATATGGTGACGGATTTGATGAATTTGCAACAGGTATCAAAGAGTGGACTCTTGAAAAAGCTGCCGGGGAATGTGATGTACCGGTAGCACAGATCAAGGAAGTTGCCGACCTGCTTGCTGCAAATGCACCGAACGTATCAATTCATCCCGGCAGACATGTATCATGGTACGGAAATGATTTCCAGAGACAGCGCTCTCTTGCCTGTTTGACTGGTGTTCTAGGTGCCTATTATGTTAAAGGTGGCTGGGTGCCGGCAGTTACACCAAAGGTTGGGAAGGCAAGCTGGGAACATAAGGAACATGACGAAGACCATAACCTCAACCTTAACAGTGATGAAGAGCTGATTCATCCTTACACCCCGCCGGGGACTCCAACAGAACTTATTCGTGATGCTGCTTTAACCGGCAAACCTTACCCCATTAAAGGTTGTGTTCTCTGGGGACAGAATCCTATCCAGACCATTCCCGGTCAGGAAAAGATGAAAAAGGTACTGAAGCAGATGGATTTTGTCATGTGTGTGGATGTTATGCCGACAGATGTTACCATGTGGGCTGATATTCTCCTGCCCGAGGTGAGTTATCTTGAGCGATATGACTACATAAAGACCGGTACCCAGTGGGATTTTGCTGAAAAAAATCAACAGTACATCTCAGCCAGAATGCCTCTTGCTGCACCAATGTTTGAAAGAAAGGATCAGGTCTATATCACCAACGAGATCGCAAAACGTATGGGATATGAAAAAGATATTCCTGTAAAAAGTATTGAGGAGATGGTTGATAAAAACCTCAAAGTTGCCGGACTCTCAATTGAGCAGTTGAAAAAAGAGGATGGTATCCACATTCGTGAAGGGAAAAATCCCTATAACATGCCTGATGATTTCGAAGTTATCTTCTACAATGAAGATCTCGAAGATGCCGGTTTTCCGGGAATTCCCACTTATATTCCAGTTGAGCAGCCACCTGCAGGTTTTGCTCGACTGCTCTATGGTCGTGTTCCTGTACACACCTTCAACAGAACCCAGAACAATGTCTGGCTTAATAAAGCAATGCCTTCTAACCCCGTTTGGCTCAACGATGAACTTGCCGGGAAAATGGGGCTTGCAGATGGTGACGAGGTAGGCTTTATCAACCAGGAAGGCGTGAAATCCCGTACAACAACTACCGTAAAAACCACTCCGGGCATCAGAAAGGATTCTATTTATATGGGCCATGGATACGGTTCTGCCAATCCGCTGATGAGCGTTGGAGTAAATGCAGGTGTCGATGATACAAGTCTTATAACCAAAATTACTGTTGATCCTGAAACCGGTTGCCACGGAATGCGGAATAACTTTGTTAAATTCATAAAAGACGGCAAAATTATTGATATTCCATCGGCTGCATAAATCGGCTAAAAGGTTACTTCAGGAGGAATAAAGAAATGCAATATGGAATGATTATAGACCTCGAACGTTGTGTAGGCTGTCATGCCTGCACTATAGCCTGCAAGGCAGAGTGGGAGGTTCCTGTAGAATTTGGACGTAACTGGGTATATAGAATGGGCCCTGCCATGGTTGAAAACGAAATGGCATCGACCTATTACCCTGGTCTGTGCAATCACTGTAACGATCCTGTCTGTGTGCCTGAGTGTCCTGCAGATACTGTGGATATGACCTTTACCGATGCGAAAACCGGTAAAACTGAGACACTTGAAGTTGCAGCTACCTGGAAAGATCCCTTTGACGGAACAGTACAGATCGACAAGAGTCGCTGTATTGGTTGTGGAGCCTGCGCTGATGCCTGCCCATATAACGCCAGGTACATAAACTCTGAACAACTGGATGATGTCTCTGATGATGGTAAAGCTGATAAGTGCACCTATTGTAAGCCAAGAGTCGAAGCAGGATCGGATCCTGCATGTGTACAGACCTGTATTACTGGTGCCCGGATTTTCGGAGATCTCGATGATCCCGATTCGGAAGTTTCAAAATATGTGAAAAAAGGTGCCAAAGGCATTGAGCCTGAAGGCGGTGAACTTGGCCCCAACTCCAGGTATTTTGGCAAAAAGAAGGACATGGCACTGCTCTTCAACAGTCAAAAACCAGAGCTTGCCGACCTGAATCAGGTTCGACGCAGGGCAATGCTTGCCTCCATGGTCAAGCCGGCAATGAAAACCATTAAAAATATCGGTTTGCTTGGTGTTGTCGGTGTGATGGTCGCCAAGCATGCTGGTGATAAAGAGATAAAAGAGTAGTCCTGATACCAAGGCAGATAAACGGGTGTTTCAACCTGGTTTGAATGAGCGCGATAATCTCTTGTTTGATTATCGCGCTTTTTTTTTGTATTATCCACTACATTGCAAATTTCACACTAATCCGGTCAAAGTGATTCGAATAAACTTCTGAGGAACAAAAGGAAAACCAATGAGCACCGATGATAAAAAGATAATTTACTCAATGATCAAGGTGAGTAAATATTATGATAATAAGCCAGTATTAAAGGACATTTCTCTCTCCTATTTCTATGGAGCAAAAATTGGTGTGCTTGGGTTAAATGGTTCCGGGAAAAGTACTCTGCTGCGAATCCTCGCAGGAATTGAGAAAGACTTTAATGGTGAGACACATCTCGCCCCCGGCCTTAACGTTGATTATCTAGAGCAGGAACCGACGCTGAATCCCGATAAAACCGTTAAAGATATCGTCGAAGAAGGTGTACAGGATACCGTTGATCTGCTCAATGAGTTTAACACAATAAACGAAAAGTTTGCCGAACCCATGTCAGACGATGAAATGCAGAATCTCATTGAGCGGCAGGGTGTGGTTCAGGAGCAGCTGGACAACCTGGCCGCCTGGGATCTTGACAGTCGTCTTGAGATGGCAATGGACGCTCTCCGCTGTCCTCCTTCCGATACTAAGTGTGGAATCCTTTCAGGAGGTGAAAAACGGCGTGTTGCGCTCTGTAGGATTCTTCTCAAACAACCGGACATTCTTCTTCTTGATGAACCGACGAACCATCTTGATGCCGAATCAGTAGCCTGGCTTGAACATCATCTGCAGGCATATCCGGGAACCATCATTGCAGTAACCCATGACAGATATTTTCTCGATAATGTTGCCGGTTGGATCCTTGAACTTGACAGAGGCATTGGAATACCATGGAAAGGCAATTATTCTTCCTGGCTGGAACAAAAGGAAAAACGACTGGCGATGGAAGAGAAAAAGGAAACCGATCATCGCAGAACACTGAAACGTGAGCTGGAATGGATTCAGATGTCAGCCAAGGGCAAGAGAAGTAAATCAAAAGCCCGGATAAGCTCCTATGAAAAGTTGATGTCCCAGGAAACAGAAAAACTCGCCAGAGATCTTGAAATATTTATTCCCCCGGGACCAAGGCTTGGAAAGCTTGTGATTGAAGCGGATAATATCAGGAAGTGTTTTGGAGACAGGTTGCTTGTTGAAGAGATGAACTTCAACCTTCCCCCGGGTGGTATAGTTGGTATAATCGGCCCTAACGGTGCAGGCAAAAGTACTCTTTTTAAAATGATTACCGGGGAAGAAACTCCCGATAAAGGCTCAATCCGTATTGGAGAGACCGTAAAACTTGCCTATGTCGACCAGGATCGTGACAGCCTTGATCCCGATGCAACCATCTGGCAGGCCATCTCAGAAGGTCAGGACACTATATGGCTTGGAACCCAGGAAGTGAACAGTCGTGCTTATGTTGCCAAATTCAATTTTTCCGGATCAGACCAGCAGAAGAAGGTGGGATTACTGTCAGGTGGACAGCGTAACCGGGTTCATCTTGCCAGGACACTGAAAGAGGGAGGTAATGTACTCCTTCTGGATGAGCCGACAAATGACCTTGATGTTAATACCCTGAGGGCTCTGGAGGAAGCTCTGGAAAACTTCGGCGGATGTGCTGTTGTAATCAGCCATGATCGATGGTTTCTGGACAGAATTGCCACTCATATACTTGCATTTGAAGGTGACTCCCAGGTGGTATGGTTTGAAGGCAATTATTCAGATTATGAAAAAGATAGAAAGGCGCGTCTTGGAGCTGAGGCCGACCAGCCGCATCGGATAAAGTATAGACAGCTGACCAGGGGGTAATATTAGCGGGAAAAAGAACTGTCATTTGTCAGGTCGACCTGCCCTTCTCTCAAAATAGTCAGCTTCATATTTCTTATCCCTACGAGAGTTGAGCAGCGACCGGCAATAGTTGTACCTCCATCTATTATATAATCTATCTTTTCACCAAACATTTTCCTTACCTCCGAGACTGACCGGGCAGGAGTTTGACCAGAAAGATTTGCACTGGTGGCGGTTACAGGTTTGCCGAATGTCTGCACCAGTGCCTGAGCAAGTGGGTGCGGAGAGACCCTCACTCCTACTGTGTCGGTATGCCCCGTAAGAATTGCAGAAAGTGATTTTTTTGCCGGAAAAATTAGAGTTACCGCTCCCGGCCAGTATCTTGCCATCAGCGGTATATATTGGTCTGGAACATATGCGGCAACACTGTATATCTTACCGGGGTTCTCTATTAAGACAAGTATAGCTTTTTCAGACTCGCGCCTCTTCAACTGATATAATCTTCTGAGGGCAGTTTCATTATAAGGATCTACGGCAAGACCATAATATGTTTCAGTCGGGAAGGCCACCACACCTCCCCTCCTGAGAACTACAACAGCTTCAGCCACTGAAGATTCAACCACAATCAGCCTCGAATACTAAGCTTTAATCCGCTTGGCTTTCTGCTCTACTTCTGTAACCATATCCTGTCGAAACTTTACAAGTTTACTGGCAAGGGCTGGATCATTTAATGCAAGAATGCGTGACGCCAGAACCGCACCATTCTTAGCCCCGGCTTTGCCTATACCCATAGTTGCAACCGGTATTCCGGGAGGCATCTGTACTGTTGCCAGAAGAGCATCCATACCCCCTAAAGGGGATGCGTCAAGAGGTACGCCAATCACTGGAAGATCTGTATGAGATGCAAGAACACCGGCCAGATGAGCAGCCATGCCGGCCCCTGCAATAATAATTCTAAGCCCTCGCTCTCTTGCAGTTTTTGCATATTCTGTCGCTTTTTCTGGAGTACGGTGGGCGGAGGCAACAGTCATCTCGAAATTGATATCCATTAATTTCAAAAAATCAGCTGCCGCTCTCATGGCCTCAAGATCTGAGTCACTTCCCATGACAATTCCAACCGCGGGTTTTTTTTCTTCCTTTCTACTGCCCCTTAAGGCCTTTCCACCGATATCCCTGCGAAAATAGCAATTTGTCCATTCAATTTGATCAACGGCCTGATAGCATTTCTTGATGGCCACCTGCAAAGTATTTCCAACTGCCGTAATTCCTAAAACTCTGCCCCCGTTTGTAACTGTCCTTCCTTTTTTACGTGTGGTTCCTGCGTGGAACACTTCTACACCATTGATAGCTTCGGCCTTAGTTACGCCTTTAATTATTTTTCCGTTAACATACGATCCAGGATAACCGCCTGAGGCCATCACCACACAAACAGTAGGCCGGGGATCAATTTTCATATCGATCCGATTAAGCTTACCTTCAATAGCTGCCAGAAAAATATCTATGATATCACTCTTAAGCCTCATAAGAAGGGGTTGTGCCTCAGGATCTCCAAACCTGCAGTTAAACTCCAGAACATTAATCTCATCACCGTCGATCATTAATCCGGCATAGAGCATTCCCTTGTATGGCCTCCCCTCAGCTTCCAGCCCCTTAACCGTAGGTAACATTACCTTATTCATTACAAACTCAGCAATTTCAGGGGTTACAATTGGTGCAGGTGAATAAGCACCCATACCGCCGGTGTTGGGTCCTTCATCATTTTCATAAATCGCTTTGTGATCCTGAGAGGTTGGTAACGGCAAAATAGTTTTACCGTCAGTAAATGCGATAAAAGAGGCTTCCTCCCCAGTGAGACAGGTTTCAATAACGACTCTTTCGCCAGCACTGCCAAAGGCCTTCTCCTTCATAATAAGATCAACTGCTTTTTTTGCCTCTTTGATTGTTTTTGCAACAATAACCCCCTTACCGGCCGCAAGACCGTCCGCCTTTACGACAATTGGAGCACCACAACCTTCGATATATTTCTTTGCCTTCTTGCGATCCTTAAAAACCTTAAAAGATGCAGATGGGATATGATGTCTTTCTAAAAATTCCTTGGTAAAAACCTTGCTGCCCTCAAGGATGGCAGCTCGCCTGGTAGGTCCAAATATTTTCAATTTCTTTTTTTCAAAAACATCGACAACACCTTCAACCAACGATGATTCAGGACCAACAACAGTTAGATCAATGTTTTCTTGTAAAGCGAACTGCAACAGACCATTAACATCCGTTGCTGAAATATCGACACATTCTGCTATACGACTTATTCCGGCATTTCCCGGAGCGCAATAGACTTTGCTGACTTTTCTACTCTGTTTGATTTTCCATACAAGAGCGTGCTCACGACCACCTGAACCAATCACCAGTATTTTCATAGGTTACTCCAGTTGAAATATAGTTTACCCTCTTATTCGTCTACCTGTTGTTTAACTCTCAATAGTTACTTTTCGAAGTACTGTTAAGTGCCCTTCATCCGCCTTTATCGTTGTGAAATTCATTTCATGGGTGTTAGTTGAATGTTGACAAATGCGGCATGAAATATTACATGAATGAATAGTCATTCATGTACTGTGTGCACTTTCTTCTTACTTTCACAATTATTTTTTGAAATGGTAGTTGTTAATAAACACACGAAGATTATTTCGGCGGCAACAAAAGTTTTTGCAAAAAAAGGGTTTTTCACTGCCAGAATATCCGATATTGCAAAAGAAGCCAAGGTTGCTGATGGCACAATTTACATCTACTTCAATAATAAATATGACATACTCCTTTCCATCTTTGAAGAAGAAATAGGTAAAATTTTTGCTAAAACAGAGATCCTGCTCTCCGAAGAGCAGGATCCCAGCAGAATGTTGCAAATATACGTGTCTCAATATCTTCAGGCGATGAAAAAAAACAAATATCTGGGTGAGGTGATACAGATAGAACTGCGCCAAACTAATAAAGTGATCCGAAACTACCGAAAAAACAAATTTAGTGCCTATACCAATATTATTTCGGACATCATAAGAAAAGGACAGGATCAGGGAATCTACCGCCCGGACATTCTCCCCGATGTTGCCAAAAGGGCTTTTTTCGGAGCTCTGGATGAAGTTTCAGGAGTCTGGAATATTTCCCTGGAAACCCACTACTCAGTTGAAGAAATAACAGATCAGATATTATCTCTCTTCCTTCAGGGTGTACTACTTGGCACCAACCAGGTAAAGTAAGATATCGGAAAAACCACTATGCAAATTGAGACTGCCTGATATCAATAACTTCAAATTCTCTTGTACCACCTGGAGTTTTTGCCAACACCTCGTCTCCTATCTCTTTACCGATCATACTTTTTCCTAAGGGAGATAGTACTGAAATCGAGCCATTTTTCACATCAGCCTCCTCTGGGCCCAGCAACTGGTAAGTTATCTCTTCATCTGTATCCATATCAAGTAATTCCACAATTGCACCAAAAATCACTCGCTCGGTGTTCACCCTGGAACAATCAATCACTTCTGCTCTGGCAAGTTTATCCTTTAATTCAATTATCCTGCCCTCGATATGACCCTGCCTGTCTTTTGCTGCATGGTACTCAGCATTTTCCTTCAGATCTCCATGCTCACGTGCAGTTTCTATCGCTTTAACTACCTCACCTCTTTCAACCCTTTCCAGACGTAGAAGCTCCTCTCTCAGTTTCTTATTCCCGGCTTTAGACATCGGTATTCTCTGAACCATTTCAATCTCCATAAATAACCTGTAAGATCCTGCCGGGTAATTTCTCAGGCAGAAATAAATACAGGTGGCATAGTTACACTCTTTACCAGCGATAGAAAAGAGAAAAAATAAAACTCACCTCTTCATAATCATCACTGTTTGTAAAAAGAAAATTGCCTTTTAATAGATAATGGGGGCTGATTTCAAGGAAAATATCAAATTGCCCGGTATATAATAGGTTTTGGGGATCCTCATAACCAAGACTGTTATCAAATGTATAGTAGCTTAATAAATCATCAGAGCCATAGTCACCCTTGATAAGTTGCTGGAAATGCAATGTCAGCTTGTGTTCAGAATAAGTGGCAGGTTTCCAGTAGAGCTTTTCGACACTCTCGCTCCCATCTTCAGCTCTTGTTTCCCGGTTACTGTCACTGTTATCCAAATACTGATAGTCATATTGCAATCCGAAGTGCATAGCTTCACGATAAATTTTATATGACGAAAATGCGTGAAATCTGTTCTGCGAATTGCCGTCACTGTAATATTGATGCCTATAGTCCCCGCCGATCGTTAAACCGGCAGGAGTCTCACCAGTGAGTCCAATCTCAAAGCCATCACTATATATTCCATCTATTACCGCATCCATAGTATCATCTACCTTGCTCCTGTAACCTTCCATATATACGCTAAAATAATCATCGAGTTGACTCCGCAAACCAAGAGAATAATGAAAATTAGTTCCACTCCTGCCATCAAATCTTTCGGCACTGCCGGAAAAAAGGAGATCTGTTTCGGACAGGATCTCTATTATCCCTGATGATTCAAGAAAAATACCGGCTATAGATTCACTGCTGTCGGTTTCACTATAACGATTACGAAAAAATTGAAACTTTACATCTTTTTCAAGGTCGGGAGTAAATTGCAAGGAGGTACCATAACGAAAATTCTCAAGATTGACATACCCATTTCGGCCATTTTTTTCAAGATAGCCAAGGTCCAGACCGCTATGCGGTCGTATTTTCATAGAGGTTTTCTCCATTGAACTCACGAGTTCGGGTGACGCCACCCCTGCACTCCGGATTTTTTCATAGACCTGGGCTTCCTTCCTGTATTCACCGAACCTGTCGTAAATAGAAGCCAAGTCACGTAGACCCTCCGTACTCTCTTCTTCCTCTAAAAGACGCTTGTAGTTCCGTTCTGCTGCAACATATTTCCGTTGCACAATTGCCTTTCTTGCGAGATATTCGTTCAATATTGATTGCTGCCAGCTATATAATTCATAATATTCAACCACAATCTTTCCAGTCTTATTTCCAATATTGTCTATAATGAATGGAGGAGCCATTAACTCTGCAATGATCTCCGGCTCTGTCTGCAACAAAAACAGCAAAGAATGCCAAAACGATTTTTCCCGGGTAAAATAGAGGTAATAAATTTCTTCCAGTTCAAATTTCTTTTCAAGTAACTCAATAACCGGAGGGTTAAGCAATAATTCATATACCTTAAGAGACTTTTCCACCTGTTTGGATCCCCACAACATTCTGGCAAAAAGTACAATTTCATCAAAGTCAGAGCTTAAATCATTATAGGTTACCGCAGTATCAATTTGGCGCAATCCTTTGTTCTCTTTAGAAAGGAGTCTAATTCCATTTTCATACTCTCCTCTTTTGTACTCATTTTCAGCTATCTTCCTCTGGAAAGAATATTCTTCCGGCAATCTTTCATGAATTTCTTCGTAAGATTCAATTGATTCCTCTATTTTTCCCCTGGCAAAAAACAGTTCAGCCAAAAGAACCTGGCCGACAAGCGAATCAACCCCGGTCTTTAACACCGTCCCCAGATGCTGTTCGGCAGAATCATACTCTCCATGTTCCAGTTCAACCTGGACAGTTTGCAACAGGCGGCTCAATACCGGCTGTTTCCCAATAAACAAATCCTGTTGTGAGGGTACTCCAAAGGTTGTCCCTCCTGACTTCCTCTCCAAAATATCTCGAATAACTGATATTTCCGGATCAAATCTTCTTTTATTTGCCAATCTTTTAACCAGCTGACCGCATTTGTTGTAATCATCTTTTTCGATGTACAACCAGCACAACTCTTTTTCCAGTTGATATACTTCAAAATCGAAAGATGAATCCTTATTTTCTGCCCGGGGTTCTTTTTTAACCAGACGTATTGAATTTACAACCTCCTGCACTTCCCCTGCAGCCATCATGAATTTTATATCAAGAAGGAGTTTTTCCCCGAGGAGCTTGTCTTTTTCAGGGGAAGGCGGGTAAGTCTCTATTTTATCTGTAAATGCACTGTACCAGGCTTTGGCCTCCTCGATATTATTGTCTTCAATAGCATTGATCACTAAGATGAATAACACCTTGCTGTCAGAGATATCAAGATTTAAAACCTTACGGTTCAGCTCCTCTGCCTTTCTAGGTTTTCCTTCTGTGCGGAGTGTTTTTGCCCTATGTATCTGCAACTGGAAAAGTGTTTCAGGATCGTTTTTGAAAATAGTGAGAAAGTGTCTATAATCTTCTTCCAGTCGGCTAAACAGCGAATTATATGACAACTGATCAAAATAATTCAGTATGAAATCAATATTTTCCCTACCGTAATTCTTCTGCGGATTATCTTTGAAAAGTTTTTCCAACTCTGCAACCAAACCCAGATCACCGGCTTTTGAAATACAGGATTTCCTGAGATCCAGATCGGAATTGTCAACTCGTAATCCGTCACTGAATGATGCAAGGGCAATTTCTTCCAACCCTTCAAGTTCCTCTAACTCCCCCTTTAGCAAAAAGTGTCTCTTGGTAGAGCTATGGCGAGTACT
>MAXH01000146.1 GCA_001750925.1 Desulfobulbaceae bacterium S3730MH12 | reverse complement strand
TACACTAAAAGCAGAACCTATGATGAAATTTCAAAACTCTATCCAGATGTAATGGCAGCTCAGGAGAATCTGGGCAAAACCATACGGCAGCTCGGGCCCCTGGATGAAAAAACCAGCCATCTGATCCAGCTTGCAGCTGCTGCTACCGCGAAATCTGAAGGAGCCGTTCACTCCCATACAAAAAGGGCAATAAAAGCAGGGGCAGCGAAAGAAGAAATATACCACACCTTGCTTTTACTCATCTCAACCATAGGTTTTCCCCAGGCCATGGCTGCTGTTTCCTGGTGTCGGGATATCCTTGAAGAGAAGGGTGGCGAGTAACAACAGCGGATAATGATGTTATAAAGTCCATTTGTATCATCCTCTCGGATGGGGAGATGGACTTCAAGGATTTTTCCCGTCTTTTTTACGGCTTCACAGATTGCTTCGCATCGCTTGTCGTTTCTGATGCCTCGGGTCAGTTCTGAGACGATTTCATCCCATACCTTCTGCTCAATTATCTCATTTATACCGCAGTCCCCGAGTATCCACACCCGTCTCTTCATAACCGAGATATAAAGCAAAATGCCGTTTTCTCTTTCAGTAATAATTGTCAGTATTAATGTCGATAACTTTATGGAAAATTTCACAGAATAGTAAATGTTATTGTTGACACAACGGCAGTTACGGGATATTAATTGCCTGGTTAACTATTAATGAGGCAAATGAATGAACTCCTGTGAAGAAGAATCTATTGGTCGACAGATCTATATTTGTGGGCAGGCAATGCGGAATTATGCGGATCAGAGGCTGAAAAATCATGATCTGACAGTTGAGCAGCTCCATATTCTTAAGCAATTGTCCCTTGCAAATGGCCAAACCCAGAGTCAACTCTGTGAGGGGGCGGGAAAGAGTCCGGCAAACATAACCAGAATACTGGATCGTCTTGAAAAAAAAGGGAGTGTGATTCGAAAGAATAATCCTGATGACCGGAGATCAACCCTTGTGTTTTTAACAGAAGAAGGGGAGGCTCTGCTTACCGATGTGAAGGTTTTGTTTGAAGGGTTCCATCCTGAAGTGGTTGCCGGCATCAGTCTGGAAAAACAGAAAATCGCAATGAGTGTACTGAAAAAGATACTGCAGAATGTAAGTTTGTTATCAGAAAAATGAAGTGCCAGGGGAGAACGGTTGTGAGAATAATTTCGTTGATAATTACAGGGTTTTTCATGCTGGGTTCGTTTGCCATTGCCCAGGGACCACCTCCAGCCAAAGTCGTTCTTGGCTCTGTGGTCAAAGAGAGTGTATCTAAAAATCAATCTGTCACTGGAGTAATTTATTATGAACGGGTCAGTGAAATTTCAACGGAGGTGGTTGGTCTCGTCGAAGCAGTAGAGGTTAATCAGGGGGACCATGTGAAAAAAGGTCAACCTCTGGTCCGGTTGAATACGGAAATACTTGAAAGAGAAATTGCACTGGCAAAAACCCGGATCGAACAGAATGAGCTGCGAATACAGAATACTCAGAAACATTTCAAACGGCTCGAGCGGCTTTATAAGAGTTCCGGAGTGAGCGAAAAAGACTATGACGACGCACTCTATACCTATCAGGATGCGCAAAAGGAGAAGCAGGTTGCCCAGGATACCCTGAAAAAGTTGCTCATCAAAAAACGGCGTTCGGTGATCTCAGCCCCCTTTGACGGTATCATTTTGAGTAAAGATGTCGATTCCGGTGCCTGGGTACAGCAGGGAAAGCAGCTTGTGAGCATCGGATCCAGCAATGACCTTTTTGTCCGGGCACCGATTGCTGAAACCCTCCTGCAATATATTCAGCTTGGGGAAAAAGTCGAAGTAACTCTCAATGCTTTTAATAAGCAGATCGAGGGAGAGGTGTTGGGTATTGATCCTGTTGCCGATCTGAAAACTAAAAACATTTTTTTGAAAATTAAAATTCCAGCCATGCCGTTTGTTGCTCAGAATATGTCAGCAAATGTTTTTGTGCCAAGCAGTGACAAGCGCCAGCTCAGTGTTTTCAGCCGGGCTGCCCTTATTAAATTCCAGGGCAAGGATTTTGTCTATAGCGTCAAAGATGGCAAAGCTGCAATTCTGCCCGTACATATTGTCGCTTTTCTGGGGGACAGGGTTGCTGTTGACACGGAATATATCGTTCCCGGTTTACCCCTTGTGGTAGAGGGCAATGAGAGGTTGCGTCCCGACCAGGCTGTGGTTGTGGCTGGAGAGCAGAACTGATGGATATAGTAAAATATTCCCTTGAAAAACCGGTAACAGTTGCTGTTGCCGTCATTCTCATGGTCACCTTTGGTCTTATCGGTTTGAGCAAATTGCCGATCCAGCTCACTCCGGATGTGGAGACGCCGAAGATTACTGTTCGGACTGTCTGGGGCGGGGCTACTCCCCGTGAGATTGAAAAGGAAATCATCGAACGACAGGAAGAGGCTTTGAAGGGGCTGCAGGGACTTACCAAGATGGAGAGCTCCAGTTATAACAGCTTTGGTGAAGTTACCCTCTCTTTTGAACTTGAAACCGTTGTGGATGAAGCCCTGCTGAGGGTCTCCAACAAGATGAACGAGGTCTCAGGATATCCGGATAATGCCAAAAAACCGGTGATAGATGCGGCGGGCGCCAATAATTCCCCCATTGTCTGGATGGTTGTGAAACCAAAAGAAGACAATAAGGAAAATATCATCCACTACCTGACCTTTTTTGAGGATAATATTCGTCAAAATTTTGAGAGGATTAAAGGGGTCGGTTCCATATTTATCTTTGGCGGCACCAAGGAGGAACTCCATGTCACTCTGGACATGGAAAAGATGGCCCAGAATAAAATATCAATCAACCAGCTGTCAGGGATAATTCAGCGGGCAAACAGTACGGTTTCTGC
>MAXH01000145.1 GCA_001750925.1 Desulfobulbaceae bacterium S3730MH12 | reverse complement strand
TGGCTAATCCGTCGGCATATTTATCAATTACAGGGGCAACGGCTTTTTTCCATCGCTCAACCTCTTTAGCATCAAGACCGGTGGCCTGGTTTCCTTGCTCCATAAAGAAACGGAGCCCTGCAAGGTCACTACTATCCCATGCTTCCCCATGCTTCAGAGACCATTCCTTATTGATTGCTTCAATAGCATCCTGGTCTTTCTTCTCTAATGCGGCCCATTTATCCTTGTTCATTGTAACAAAGAAGGTAGTTGTATAGGCTACGGGATAAACACAGACAGCATATTTGGTAACTTCACCCATCTTCCAGCCTTTATTGGCTTCCAGGGGATATGCACTGCCATCGACAACACCTTTCTGCAGGCTCTGGTAAGCGTCAGACATACTCATTGCAACTGGTGTTGCGCCAAGAGCCTTTACAGCTTCTGCACTCATGCCTGTTGATCTTATCCGCAGCCCTTTCAGATCTTCAAGTTTGGTGATAGCCTTATCACGAGTGTGAATAAATCCTGGTCCATGGGCATGGAGATACATTAATTTCGTATCATCGAATTCTGTAGGCTTCATCGTATTATAGAGATCGTTAGCCACCTGAGTAGCAACTACGCCTGAGGTATAGCCAAAAGGCAGATCTATGGCACCGGTCACAGGGAACCTTCCACGGGTATAAGCCAGTACAGAGAACCCGATATCACTGATGCCATCAACAACACCATCGTACATCTGCTTGGGCTTCAGCAGACTTCCACCGGGATAATATTCGACCTTCACTCGACCCTCAGTACGTTTTTCCACTTCTTTGATCCAGGATTCAGCAAGTTGGCTCTGGATATGGGTTGGTGGGAAAAAGTTGGCATACTTCAGAGTAACACTCTTTGCGGTTGAGATGGACGGAGTTACGATTAAAATTGAGAAAAACGCCAGGATCAGCGTACAGGTAAAAACGGTCCTTTTCATATTGCAGCCTCCATAGATGTTGTTTGCGATGAAATGTCCTATTCGAAATAACCCTTTCTGACATCCTCCTTATATGCCTCAGGGTTCAATGTTGCTTAATCAGTTATACTTGCTGATTCAGATACTGCTTCCCTGGTAAGACCGATTGTCTCAATTCAGGAAGCAACAGTACCATAGACAGTACTGCAGAAAAGATGAAGTAACCACGTAAACTCATAAGGTGGCTCTCTCGCACTGTCTTCAATCTGCTACCACACCTTCTTTGCTATGTAAAATTACATGCAACTGTTATTTTGTCAATGCATTTATAGCTTTTCTGCAATGCAGTGCTACTTGACGTCACCACCCTCTGTTACTACAGCAAGTCAAACTGAATAATACCTGGCAAACAGAGAAAACATTATCGGTAATGATATCAACAAAAAAAGATAACTTGCTACAATAAACTGATTAGTTATAGCTGAATTCCCGCCATACCGCTTGGTTAGGATAGGTATGGCGCTAATAGGCGGCACCGCACTTTGCAAAAACATTATCAGTGCAACAGGATATGGCGGGCGAACGACCAACAGTACTCCAAAAATTACCAGCGGGAAAAAAAGATTCTTAGCTACGACAAACTTGACCACCTCCAGAAGTTGCACTCCCCCCTGTTCCTGAAAATCAACAAAAATATTCCCGCCGAGTATGATCATAATCAACGGTAAGGACATTGCTCCCAGCATAGAAAGACCTGACAGCAGAAAGTTTGGGACAAAAGTATGGACACCATACAATCTGAGAAAAAGTGCAATCAAGGTCATAATCAGAACCGGATGAATGATTTTTCTCCAATCTATTTTGTGTTTTGACGGGGTAGGAAAAAAGAAATGATACGTACTGAACATCAGTGCAGGATGAAAAGAAATAAACAAAAAGAGAGTTACCAGGTAAGGAGAATCGCTGCCATACAATCCGGTAATGATCGCCAAAGGAAAAAAAATACCATTCTGATAAAAAAGACTGGCAGCAAATTCCCTGCGTGTTTTCGGGTGAGAGACAAACATTGTGATGGTTGTAAGAACAATCAGTAGCATCGTAAAAAACACCCACCACAGAGGCACCTGCCACCAGGATGGAAACTCACTTAATGTAAAATTTTTAACAATACTGACGAAGATAAGGCTGGGCAGTGCAATATCAAGAACAAGTGGAGAGAGAAGCCCCAGTACATTACCAGGCATGATTCTCTTGCCGATAATATAAAACCCAAGGCCACCTAATCCGAGAAGTACCCCTACAGACTCCAATATTGAATAGAAAATATCCATGCTAATCTTGTAATCTAGCCCCTGTTTATTGTATCTGAGGTTTCCACCTTTTTCATTGTTTGAAAAAAATGTTATGATATTTTAGTGCATTGTATACGACTTTTAACCATCATGAAATGCACTTCACAACGAAGCAGGTAAGTGAGCCTGCGAGAATCCGGATGGAGAGTTTTTACGACGCCATCAACTTTCACACACAAATAATTCCTTATACTCGAGCAAATGCGCCTCTCCCGTTTTCGCCCCTTTTATGGCTGGTACATATTGGCCGGTTCTTCAGTCATCCTGTTCTTTGTTATGGGTTCCCGAGCCATGATCGGTGTAATGTTCAAACCACTACTCTATGAATTCTCATGGAGCCGGGGAGCTATATCGGCGGCTGTTTTTCTGAACATGACTATTTTCGCCCTGTCTCTCACCTTTGTCGGAAAATTGTATGACCGTTATGGCCCCAGATGGATAATTATCATTTCATCTCTTTTTTTAGCTGCAGGATTTATCGGCATTGGATTCATCGATTATTTTTGGCAATTCATGATTTTATACGGCGTATTTGCTGCCTTGGGGTTCGGCGGCACCTCTGTACCTTTATTCGCAGCCCTGTCCAGCAAATGGTTTGTAAAACATCGTGGGTTGGCCGCAAGTCTTGCACTTACAGGTACCTGCCTGGGGCAGTATGTCATTGTTCCGGCCTCGACTCAAATCATGCTTGTCTGGGGTTGGCGCTCTGCATTTATTATCGTCGGTTCAGTTATATTGGTTGTAAATTTTTTTATCACTTTCACAGTAATTAAAAGCCACCCGGGGGAGTTGGGACTCAAACCTTATGGCAGCAAAGAACCACCCTTATCTCACCCCAGGAACGAATCAATCACTAAAATAGTGTGCATCTTCGGACTCAAGGATGCAATGGGTACCAGGTCGTTCTGGCTGTTTGTTATTGTCATGGCAGTCTGCGGTGGAGGAGACTACCTGGTTCTCACCCACCTGGTACCTATGGCCACTGACCACGGAATTTCCCCTGTAACAGCAGGTAACATGCTGGCCTGGAGTGGTCTGATGAGCCTGGCAGGGCTTCTATTGACAGGAGCGACAACAGATCGGATAGGAAATAAAATCCCCATTGTTTTTACCTTCATCCTGCGTTTAGCTGTATTCGTTCTTCTTTTGAATTCCCAGACTATCCTCTCCTTCTACATCTTCTCCCTGGTGTTCGGCTTCACCATGCTCGTCACCGCGCCCATCGCTACAACGCTTACGGGAAAACTCTACGGATTTGAAAATGTGGGTTATCTCAGCGGATTTATCACCACCATTCACCATTTCGGTGGTGGCCTGTTGGCATTTTTAGCAGGAATACTTTTTGACTATACGAATAGCTATCAACCGGCTATTGCAATCTCAGCGGCCCTGTCCATACTAGCCATTATCTGCGGAATATTCATTAAAGAAGAAAAACACGCTATGTCAGACTGGGACATTTGACACCGGTTCCCTTCCTACCCTGCCATCAGGCCGGGTAAAAAAAGAGTAATCTCAGGAATGGCAATCAAAAGTATTATTTCGCATATATCTGCAATAATAAAGGGGATAACACCCCTGAAAATTGTTCCCATGGGTTCGCCGGTGATACCATGAATAATGTATACGTTGAGCCCAACCGGTGGTGTGATCAAACCCATCTCAGTAACGCGAACCACAAGAATGCCAAACCAGATTGGATCAAAGCCCAGATTCTGAATAATCGGATAAAACACCGGCACCGTAAGCAACACTATGGCCATGGAATCCATTAGACAGCCCAGTAGTCCGACCGCCAGCAAAATCAGCACTAAAACAACATAACGGTTTACAGTCAACTCACCAACCCAGGTCGCAAGCTCAAAGGGCAGTCGACTGACCGAGAAAAAGTACCCCAGGATCATGGCTCCCATCACGACCATAAACAGCATCCCTGTGGTTTTAGTTGTTTGAAGCAGACTTGAGGTAAATGTTTCCCATGTCAATTTTTTCCTGAAGATGGCAAAACAAAAAGTTCCGAAAGCACCAACTCCTGCAGCCTCGGTAGGTGTGAATACACCAGTATAAATTCCTCCGATTACAACCACAAACAGAACAATGACTTCCCATACCTTTAAAAGTGACAATATTCTTTCGTTCATGGTTGAGCGAGGTCCAGGTGGTCCCAGGGCCGGGTTCATGCGAGTGATGATCATAATGGCGATAATATAAAAAACAGCCTCCAACAACCCGGGGATAAAGCCTGCCAGGAACAGCTTGCCGATTGATTGCTCGGTAATTATGCCATAGATAATCAGAATAACACTTGGTGGAATCAAGATTCCGATACTGCCGCCTGCAGCGATGGAACCTGTAGCAAGGGCTGTATCGTATTTATATTTTTTCATCTCCGGCATGGCCACTTTGCCAAGAGTGGCGGCAGTGGCCAGACTGGAGCCGCTGATGGCCGCAAAACACGCACAGGCTGCAACCGTGGCCATTGCCAGCCCACCTCGAAAATGACCTAACCATTTATTCACAGTACGATACAGGTCTTCACTGATACCGGCAGTAAAAGCAAATGCTCCCATAAGAATAAAAAGCGGGATAACACTCAAATTCTGGCTGGACAAGGTACTGTAGGGCACGGTTCTCAGCACCCCCAGTGCAGGCTCAATCCCAACAATATAGGCAAAACCGAGGAAACCGACTAGCCCCATACTGACACCGATATGCATTCGGGCAAAAATGAGAATAATCAGGACAAACATGCCGATAAATCCCACAAAAATCGGGCTCATTAGTTATTTTCCTCCGGAAAAGAAATCGGACAAATGCACTAACAGAACCAGAGCAAACGTTCCAAAAGCAATAGCAATCGGCGCTATAAACGGATAGGCGGGTATCAATAATACAGATGACGTGAGACCTGAGGCCTTGACCTCAAAGAAATAATGTACATTCTGCCAGGCAATGATAATAGCAAAAATCAGGGTGATAAAGGTGGTGATGATATCTGCAGCAGTCCTAACCTTTTTCGAAAAGCGGCCCATAATTAGATCTACAGCAACATGACCTTTCTCATGGGCACAGTAAACAATGCTGAACGGCACCAGGATAGCCATCATGTATCCCACCAGTTCAAAAGCTCCAGAAAGAGGGCGATTAAAAGCGTAACGCAAGCCAACGTCCAGAGCCGTGAGGAACATCATCAAAGCCAGCATGGTCGCACCGATGGCGATCAATACCTGGGTGATTTTTTTTACAATAATTGCCAACATAATTGTTCCACCGCTAAAGCTAATCCCGAGAGACCGGATTATTTCCAAGGAGCCAGGTGAGCAATTCAGGTTAACGTTACACCTCTCCTACTACTCCTTATGAAAGAGAGGCAGGAGAGACGTAGATTAAATGGCAATTTTTGCGCGAAGATTATTTTTTACCAAGGGAAACAGCAGTATCAAGAATCTCCTGAGCATTGGCATGACCTTTGGCTTCCATCCTTTTCACCCATTGATCCCAGACAGGCTTTCCAGCCTTATCCAGCCACCGCTGTCGCTCTGCATCGGACAAAGAATATATCTCAATACTCTTACCCATCGATTTAACCTTCTCCATCACGCCATCTTTGGCTGTATCGAAATGGTTACGTCCCCAGAACTTTGATCCTTCAAGACCACTCACGCTCATGATTGCGTCCTGAATATCTTTGTCTAAACTATCCCACTTACGTTTGTTCATGGCAATTGAAAAATACACTGCAGGAAATGGTGTTTCCGTATAGTAATTAGCCACTTCATACAGGCGGAACCCATGTATCGCTTCCCAGGGTGCTCCCATACCGTCGGTAACCCCTTTTTGCATGGCCATATAGTTATCAGGCATGGGTACCATCATTGGGGTACCACCAAGGGCCTTCATCATTTCCGTAGGAGGTCCCCCGCTCATGCGGATTTTCATCCCCTTGATGTCTTCCATTGTTTTGACCTGCTTCTTGGTGGTGATCAAAATGTACGGGTTACTGGTGAACAGCAGAAGAACCTTATTGTCTGAAAACTCTTTTTGCATTGCTGGATATTTTTCATACAACTTCCAAAGTACCTCACTGCCTTTTTCAGCAGAGTTAAATGGTAGAGCTGGTAAACTGACCACATCTGCCAGTGGAGTCATGCCCGGCCAATATCCGTGAAAACACCAGGAAATATCGGCAATACCGCTCTTAGTCGCTCCCCATGCATCTTTTCCTTTAGTGAGAGTCTGGGAGTAGAAAATCTGGATTTTGACCTTGCCACCTGTGGCCTTTTCTACCTGTTTAGCCCAGGGTGCGATGGCATTCATACCGCTCCAGCTCTTATCCGGGTTCTGATTGGCAAAGGTCAATGTGATTGGTTTGGCCATTGCAAAAGCAGCAAATCCCAGGACAACAGTAATCAGAATAAACGATAAAAGTTTACTTTTCTTACGCATTGGTGCCTCCTTTTTTTAGATTGATTTTTTTTGTGAAACATCACCAAATCAGAAAATTAAGATTTACACCTTATCGCCACAACAATAAGGCAAACACGAAGACCAATCACTCTTATTGATCTCCCTTTTCGATACAAAAGTCACACATCGTTTTACCGTGGAGAGAACAATACGGATCGAGGCGTTATCTCCATCTGTTGAACCAATTCCGTCAAAGACCCAAATGACATACAGGCGGCTTGACAATGTTTTACACAAGCCGGCTTCTCACCTTGCTGATAACGATTTATACATAAGTCGCACAACTCAGTTGGGAACGGCAGAAAATCAATGGCCACCGGTTTCCTGATAGCCTCATAAACATACTCGGTCACTTCGATACCGCATTTGCCGGCTGGAAAATCATGCTCCTGCTGGCAGGCCACGGCACAGCTTTGGCAGCCGGTGCAATAGTCGTAATGTATCAACAGTCCGTTCTTAGACATAGTGAACGCTCCTATTCTCTGATTTTGCTAAGTTTGCAAAGAGTGGTTTTATATTGCCCACCGCCAAAACCGGAATTGCTGTCCTGGGGGCCGGGTACAATCTGGTTTATCTGGTAATCCCAGACGCCAAACAGATCCGGTTCAGAACCCTTCATCTCAGGTTTCCACCAGCCATGCAAAGTGTGAATCATCTGAGGGTGGACCCGCAAGGAGATGCGCACCTTTCGTTTTACCTTGCCCATATCGTTTTCCAGATGGATCCACTCGCCGTCATACACCCCAAAAGTTTTTGCTGTTTCAGGATGAACCTCTACATAGGGCTCTGGATTTTTTTCCCGCAACCATGGGATCATACGATGTTCTGAATGGAAAAACATATGGGAACGTGCACCAGTGATCATAATCAGAGGATATTTTGCGTACAATTCCGGACTGTTAACCGGGCTCTGTGCCGGTTCGCGATAAAAGGGCAAGGGATCGACACCCCAACTTTCAAACGCCTTGGAGTAGAGCTCCACTCTACCAGTTTCTGTGGTAAAGCCAGGCTTACCGTCGTGCCTCAACAATCCTTTCTCGTGGCGGCGATAGGGCCGACTGCTATGGCCTTTAGGCGGCATAGCCTGGGATCCTTGTGCTACGAGCTCATCAAAAGTCATCCCGGCCACCGAGAGACGGTCGTTGATCAGCTCTTTTACATTTTTGTATTTACAATTTGGGTTGAGGCGATTGGCCATTTCGATATTAATTTCCCAATCAGATTTACATTCTCCCACCTCTATTACCTTATGCATCACCCCCAGGGGCACCCACCAGGAACGAAAGCTGTCTTTTTCAGCAAAAGTAGCTGCGGGCAACACTATGTCGGCCAAGGCCATGGAGGTGGGGTTATGGAAAAGATCGACTACCACTACAAAATCAAGTTTCTTCAAGGCCTCATAGTGAAATTTAGCACGGGCGGCCTGACCGCCCAGGACATTAGCGGTCTGGATCCAGGCGGCCTTAATTGGATATGGTTTACCTGAATCGATCTGATCGATGGCCATGTCAGGTTGAGCCCAACCGCGAAATCCCTTGACCATGGGATAAGTGTCACAGCCAATGCGCAATCTATTGAGTTTATCCACCAATTCCTGGCCGTATAGCTCAACCAGCTCTTCCGTAGAATAGGGATAGGTGGTGACTCCATGGGAGGGTCTGGCAATGACATTGCCCCCTGGAATATCAATATTGCCGGTAATTGACCAGAGCTGAGTGATGGCCTGGGCCACAGTGGTCCCTTCCGGACACATATCAATGGGTACGCCCCAGTGAATGGCCGCCGGACTGCTGTTGGCATAAAGCCTGGCTGCCGCTATAATGAGTTTCTCAGGAATCCAGGTAATTTTAGATACTTTATCCACCGGATATTCTTGGACCCTTTCTTTGAGTTTCTCAAATCCATAAGTCCATTTATCCACAAAATTTTTATCGTAGAGCTTCTCATTGATAATGATATTGAGCATTCCCAGAGCGAGTGCGCCATCAGTTCCGGGTCTGATTTGCAGATGATGTTCAGCTCTGGTGGACATCCAGGTATTGCGTGGGTCAATTGAAATAATCTTGCTGCCCCGCTTCATGCAGTCGACCACCCAATGACCGAAAAAGCCGTCGGAACAGGTGGGCGGAGGATTCTGCCCCCAGACCAGGATCACCTTGGGCACTTCATACTCTGGATCATCAAAGCGCTCGGCGGAAAACTGGCCAGCATCCATAACGCTGAAATCCCCCATAGTGGCCTTCATCCCTCCCAGCCGTGGAGTGTAACAGGATTGACCTGAAAGCCCCAGCTGCACCCAGTTTGGGCTACCGTAATTATAGCATAAAAAGGAAATTGGACCACCCACATCCCTGCCTGTTCCCTGGGCAAACACCACCGATTCAGCACCAAATTCATCTCGAATTTTTTTTAGCTTGGTCTCACAGATATTGTAGGCTTCATCCCAGGAAATGGGTTCGAATTTACCCTCACCGCGATTTCCGATCCGTTTCAGGGGTGTAGTGAGCCGGTCAGGATGGTAGACATATTGAGTAAGTGCCAAAACTCTTGGACAAGACCGCCCCTGATTCCATGATGCGTTCTCATCTCCCTCGACTTTAATAAGTTTACCGTCCTTGACGTAAAGCTTCTGGCCGCATGCACCGTGACAACCGGCCCCAGCTGACCAGATAGTTGTTGGAAATACCTCTATTCCTTTATCATAGTCCATGAAATACCTCCCTGTCGATACGTTACGAAGTGGTTATGAACACCCCTTGCTCCAATGAATTAAAGTGAATGATAAAAATTGCATACAATAAATACTCTAGATACTTCAATTTTCGTGCCAACGACTAGTCCCTGCTGCATAAACATATGCTGTTGTTCTCACGACATTAATTGTCATTATCCCATAATTGCCAGAGGTTGCCCTTGCAAACACCTACGGTATATCGTATTATGAACCGATATATCGTAGATCGTGTGCTGAGTAAGTCCCAATAACGTTGTCTAAAATCTCCCTCAAACACTCCATGCCAACAAATAAAAGTTCCGCCACTGATTCCTTGGCCACTTCCCTTGAAAAGCGCCTTCAATTTGAGACTCTTTTAGCAGATATCTCCACCAGATTTGTCAATCTGCCGGCAGACAAAATTGACATGGAAATTGAGACTATGCTGCAGCGCATCACTGAAGCGTTGAGTATTGATCGATGCAGTGTGGCCCAATTTACCGACGACCGCAACAAACTGCGGGTCACCCACGCGTATGCAGTGCCCGGCGTAACCCCCATGCCAGATCTGGTTCTCAACGAACAACAGCCATGGTACAGCCAAAGGCTATATCGCTGTGAACCGATCGTCATGAAAAGTCTTGAGGATCTACCTGAAGAAGCTACCGTTGAAAGAGCACACTGCCTGCAGCAGGGAATTAAATCCAGCGCCCTCATTCCACTAGCGGTAGGGGGGGCGTTTTTGGGCGTGGTAGGATTTGCATCTTTAAAGTCGGGGCGTCAATGGCCTGATGTGCTTGTTCAGCGACTCAACATGCTTGGGGTTGTCTTTGCCAACGCTTTGATGCGCAAAACTAAGGAACAGGAACTTCTCAAAGCCTTTGCCGAGATACAAGGCCTTAAAGACCGACTTGAAGCGGAGAACACTTACCTGAGGGAGGAGATCAACCTCCAGTATTTACATGAGGAATTCATTGGTCAAAGTGATACGATCAAAAGCGTATTAAACCAGGCAGAGCAGGTGGCCAAAATGGACACCACGGTACTCATCCTTGGCGAAACAGGCACCGGCAAAGAACTGCTCGCCCAGGTCATCCACAAACTCAGCCACCGAAATAAACACCCCAAGGTTACCGTAAATTGCGCTGCTCTGCCTGAAAACCTTGTGGAGAGTGAGCTGTTCGGACATGAAAGAGG
>MAXH01000144.1 GCA_001750925.1 Desulfobulbaceae bacterium S3730MH12 | reverse complement strand
CCCGCTTTTAACGAGGTAAATGAAGCTGACCAGGATATGAAACGACTGGTAAACGAAGCTCAGGAAACCTATAACAGAGTTATCCCGAAAGCCAGAGGGGATGCAAAGAAGATTGTTGAAGAGGCACACGGGTATAAAGCTCATCGTGTAAACATTGCCACAGGTGAAACCAAACGGTTTCTTGATATCCTCAGTGAGTATAAAAATGCTCCTGACGTCACCCGCAAACGTATGTATCTTGAGGCCATGGAAAAAGTTCTGCCAAACGTTCAATCTGTGTACGTCATTGACAAAGACCAGCAGGCCCCACTGCCGTTGTTGAATATCTCTTCACAAAGCGGATTGTCGGCAATTCAGCCTAAATAGACTGATACTAAATAAGGAAATTCAAATGAAACAAATAGTACAATTTTTGCTTGTCGGTCTTGTTCTCCTGGCGATCGCCGTGGTGTATGATGGTTTTTTCATCCTCGAGGAAGGTCAACAGGCCGTAATAACCCAGTTTGGTGCCCCTGTTGGAGAACCTGTGACTGAAGCAGGACTGCACCTGAAAATGCCCTTTGTCCAGCAGACAGAGACTTTTGAAAAGAAAATTCTTATCTGGGATGGCGACCCTAACCAGATTCCAACCAATGATAAAACCTACGTCTATCTCGACGTTACCGCCCGCTGGCGCATTTCAAATGCCCTGAAGTTTCTCCAGGCTGTGAAGACAGAAACAGGTGCCCAGTCGATGTTAAGTGATATTATAAACGGTACGGTTCGTGATATGGTCAATAAAAACGACCTGATCGAAATTATCCGAAGCTCCGACTGGTCTGAGGATACGATGTCTCCAAATACATCACGAAGAACAATCGGCAGGAAACCCGATCAGGGCCGTGACATTATCTCCGACCATATTCTGAGAATAGCCGCCACGATCACCCCGCAATATGGTATTGAGCTTATTGACGTGATGTTTAAACGGGTGAATTATATTGAATCGGTTCGTCTGAAAGTATATGACCGGATGATCTCTGAAAGAAAACGAATAGCTGCGGAAAAACGATCCATGGGTGAAGGGCAGAAAGCGGAAATTTTAGGAACCGTGGATCGTGAGCTGAAAGAGATACTCTCCGAAGCTACCAAAGACGCACTTGGAATCAAGGGTAAAGCTGACGCGGAGGCTACAAGAATATATGGTCTTGCCTATTCCAAAGATCCTGACTTTTATGCTTTTCAGAAGACGCTTGAAAGCTATGAAAGGGTGATCGGAGATAAAACCTCCCTCGTTCTCTCTTCCGATTCGGATCTATACAAGTACCTGAAATCGGCAGAAGGTAAATAGTCTATCACAATGCGAAGCCGGGAGGATCATTTCCCGGCTAGCGCTCTTCGTCCGTCTTATCCAGCCCATCTCCAGTTCCAGGATAGGCAGGAGACTGATCTCTCTTAAAAGCGATTCGTCCTTTTGCAGTAAGAAGGTCATAAAATTCATTCAGCTGATCCTCGGTCTCAACTTCTTCGACTTCAAGCTGTTCAAATCTGCAGTTACAGTTACTCAACTGACCTTCACACCAGGGGCACACCTCTACAGTACAACCGAACAGATGGAACTCCTTTTCTGCCACACCGCAGGCAGAACAGGTAGATGAGCTTTCTTTCCTGAGGCTTTTATAATCTTTAAGTTCATCTGCCTCTATACACCTTTCAAGAAAAGCAGCCTGAGACTTCAGACCAAAATGGGCAAGCAGTTGTTCGTCGATTTTTCCACCATATTCGCCAAGAAAAACTATCGCTTCATCAGACACCACATAGAGATACGCATTGCTCTCTGTTATCGCTACCAGGAGGAAAACACCCTGCCTTTTCATGAGCGTTGCAATCCGGACGATTCCCTCTTCACGAGCCTCTGGCAGGGTAGAATAATATTCCCGCAATAGTGCTAAAATCAACCCGTCCTGTTTATGCTGATCTGCAAATGACAGTGCACGATGCTGATCACCCTCAGGAACTGCATATTTGATATACAGCCTTATTTCTTCAAGCCATTTTTCCAGACTATCTTTTCTTGACATCGCCTTCCTTCACCAAAATTATAATCAGTTCTCTTCTTCCTCTTCCAACCTATATTCATTTGCCCACACCCTAACCACGACAAACAGGAAAAGCTTGGGATAAGCGGGGCCAAAAAAGATGAATTGCCGAAAAATCAAACCTGTGTTACATTGTGTCACTGCAATACATCCTAGATAAATTCCTTCCGGCACAACTCTCATGTCTCCATGGCAGGCCTTCTGTAATATATTACAGTCTTGCGTCAATTCACGCATCTTTTCGGGCCACCGGAAATTAAACAAAATGAAGTGTGTGTTCCAACCAGGAGTCACCGTTTCAAAAACCATGAGGTATCACCATGTCTGAACATATAGCCAAACTCATCATTGATAACATAACCTACGAACTGCCAATCATTAAAGGCACATCAGATGACAGAGCAATCGATATTCAACAGCTATTAAAAAAAACCGGCCTCATAACCCTTGACAGCGGTTATATGAATACTGGGGCCTGCACATCTTCCATTACCTACCTCGACGGCAAGAAAGGTATTCTCAATTACCGGGGCTATCCTATTGAAGATTTAGCAGAAAACTGCACTTTCACTGAGGTTGCCTACCTGATAATCCATGGCGAGCTGCCCACTTCTGAAGCCATGGAATCCTTCAAACACGACATGGTGCGATTCGCTTTACTGCATGAAGATATGATCCATTTTTTTGACAGCTACCCATCAACCGCGTCCCCTATGTCTATTCTCTCAACAACGGTCAATGCTCTCCATAACTACTATCCCGAAATGGACGATGCAGATGACCCCTACGGTGGCTACACGGCAACTGCCGCCCGTCTACTTTCCAAGACCAGAACTATCGCAGCATTTTCTTATAAGAAAAGTGTAGGACATCCACTTGTGTACCCGAGTCCAAAACTGGACTATTGTTCAAATTTCCTCAATATGATGTTTGACCGCCCTAATCTACCCTATGAGATTATGCCCGAAGTAGTCTCTGCCCTTAACAAACTGCTCATCCTTCACGCGGATCATGAACAAAACTGCTCAACATCAACTGTTCGTCTTGTAGGTAGTTCAGGTGCCAACCTCTACGCCTCTATTTCCGCCGGTGTCAGCGCACTCTGGGGACCGATGCATGGAGGAGCAAACCAGGCGGTGATTGAGATGCTTGAGAATATTTACGCAGATGATAAAGACTTCGAAAAATATCTCGCCAAAGCCAAGGACAAGAACGATCCATATCGATTGACAGGGTTCGGCCACCGGGTCTATAAAACCTTCGACCCCCGGGCAAGAATAATTAAAGAAGCCTGTGATAAAATTTTTGAGCAACTGAACGTAGTTGATCCCCTTCTTGATATTGCTAAAGAGCTGGAAGAACGCGTCAGCAACGATGAGTATTTTCTCAAGAGAAATCTCTATCCGAATGTCGATTTTTATAGTGGAATTATCTATCGTGCCATGGGGATACCAACAAATATGTTCCCGGTAATGTTTGCTCTTGGACGAATGCCCGGCTGGATAGCCCAATGGACTGAAATGAAGGAAGACCGGTCAAGGATCGGCAGACCTCGCCAGATTTATACAGGCCATGCTGAAAGAGAATTTGTGGCTATGAAAGACAGGTACTAATGTTTTTTGGCCAGGTTGGTGCCTACTTCGAAATTAACTACAAGCGGTACACTAAGCTGAAGAGCATTTTCCATGGCATCCCGGATAATAGGCTGACTCTTCTCCAGCTCGCTTTCAGGCAGTTCAAAAACCAGTTCATCATGAATCTGCAGCAACATACCGGCAGACAAACGGTTGCGCTTAAGTGCCTTCTCACAGTCTATCATTGCCAGCTTGATAATATCAGCTGCAGAGCCCTGTATCGGTGTGTTGATCGCCGTACGTTCAGCCAGCTGCCTCCTGACCCTGTTTTTGGCATGGATCTCGGGAACACTCCTGCGCCGATTGAGTAAAGTCGTTACATAACCAAGCTCTTTTGCCTGCTCAACTATGTCTGTCATAAACTGCTCGACACCTGAATATAACCTGAAATAGCGGTCAATGAATCTTTGTGCTTCCTTCCTGCTTATTTCCAGCTGATTTGAAAGGCCGAAGCTGCTCATGCCATAAACAATGCCGAAGTTGATACTCTTCGCTACCCGCCGCATATCCGAAGTCACAAGAAGCTCTGATATACCAAATATTTCAGCGGCCGTTCTGGCATGGATATCAGCACCGGCTATAAATGCATCCATCAGAGCCTTATCCTTTGAATAGTGGGCCAGTACCCGCAGATCAATCTGCGAATAGTCGGCAGAAAGGAAAATCAGCCCCTCACCGGGAACAAAAGCTTCACGGATTCTGTTCCCTTCCTCTGTTCGTATGGGGATATTCTGCAGGTTCGGATCACTGCTGGACAATCGACCTGTTGCTGTTACTGCCTGATTAAAAGAGGTATGAATTCTCCCCGTTACAGGATCTTTCAGTTTGCTCAACTTTGCCACATAGGTGGATTGCAGCTTTGCCAATGTCCTGTACTGCAGCATTTTTTCAGGCAGAGGGTGCTTCCCTGCCAGTTTTTCAAGAACCTTGACATCCGTTGAGTACCCGGTTTTTGTCTTTCTCCCATGGGGAAGCTTCAGTTCCACAAAGAGAACCTGCGCGACCTGCTTGGGTGAATTAATGTTGAACTCATGCCCCGCAAGGGTGTAGATATCTGTTTCAAGGCGGCTTAGTTTTTCTGTAAACTCACGGGACAATTTTTGAAGAACAGTGTCATCAATGCAGATTCCGGCAACTTCCATTTCAGAGAGTATTGAAACAATAGGCATTTCAACATCATGAAAGAGATCAAACAACTGTTTTTCTACAAGAAGAGGCTGAAAATCCTGCCAGAGCAGAAGAGCACCATACACATCTTCACAACTGTACAGAGTGGCTGCATCAATATCAACATAGGCAAAACATCCCTCCCGCTCATCCCCTGAGACAACTTCATCAAAGGACGTCAAACAGATACCTCTTTCCCGACAAAGATCATCAAGTTTCAACGATCGTCCACCACTTTCCGTTAGATACGCAGCTATGAGGGTGTCAAAGAGGTTCCCGCCAAGCTCAAGGGACCACTGCTGCCTGAGTACCGTGATATCGTACTTCAGGTTATGACCTATCTTTTGCACGCTTTCAGAAGTAAAGAACGGCTCCAGAGCCTCTCGAACTGTTTCCTCAGGCAACTGGTCTTTACACAACTCACCGTGTTCATCAAGATGGCCGACAGGAATATACCACGCCCGCTTTAAATCTATGCTGAGGGAAAGACCCACAAGTTTTGCCACCCTGGCATTCAATGACGTCGTTTCAGTGTCAAGGGCAAGAATTTCACAACCTTTGAGCGCTGCAACAAGTTCGGCTAACTGGTCGGCTGTCCTTACAGTTGCAAACCCGGATGTCGGTACCGGTTTCGCAGTATCAATTCCTTTCAGCAGATTGGAGAATTCAAGCTCTCCATACATATCAGCAAGTTGTTCATCGTCCGCCACTCCAAGTTGATAATGCTCCAGGGAAAGCGGTACTGCAACATCAGTTTTAAGCCTGATCAGATCCCTTGAAAGATACGCCAGGGATCGGCCGGCAATGATCTTCTCCTTCATTTTCGATTTTTTTATGGAATCTATATTTTCATAAATTCCATCGAGAGAGCCATACTCATGAATCAACTTTTCGGCGGTTTTCGGACCAACCCCCATCACCCCGGGTATATTATCTGCACTGTCCCCAATAAGGGCAAAAGTATCCAGGAGTTGCGTCATTGATACCTTGTATTTTTCTTCAACTTCAATGGGAGTCATGATTTTATCATTCATGGGATCCCACATTACAACGCCGCCTCCAACAAGCTGCAGAAGATCTTTATCACCTGAGACAATGATAATCTTATGTCCAAGCTGCTTTAACAACAGGGTGGCTGAGGCAATCAGGTCATCTGCTTCAACCCCTGTTTTTTTCAAAAGAGGTATCCCTGCCGCCTCTACATATTTTTGTATATACGGAATCTGAAGGGAAAGATCCTCCGGCATCGGGGGACGATTAGCCTTGTATTCTGCATATAATTCATGACGAAAAACATCTCCTTTGCTGTCAAAAACAACAGCCAGATATTTTGGTGCTTTTTCACGTATAAGTCTCTTGACAATATTGATGAACCCCAGGACTGCATGGGTTGGTAGTCCTTTGCTGTTAGAGAGTGGGGCTATCGCATGATATGCCCGGTATATATAGGCACTGCCGTCAATCAGATAAATTTCTTCTTTCACAATTTTCCTGCTCCCAGAGTCCACCCCGCCAGAACTGGACTCTGCTCAGTATTTCTATTGAAAATCTGTTGAAAAGTTAATCCTTTATATGCCAGGATTAAACAAAAAGCCCTGAGCGCAAAACACTCAAGGCTTATATTAATTGAAAAGATTAGTGATGTTATTCTGCTGATCTCACCCAGGTAGCCTGCGGCCCCTTATCGCCGCTGGATTCACCGAAAATCACGCTATCTCCTTCAGCAAGATCATCCATATTAATGTTTTTTAGAGAGTTCTCATGGAAGTATATATCCCTCTCATCGGCCGACGTTATAAAACCATAGGATTCATGGGGAGACAATTTTCTTATCACCCCTACCCCGTCGGTTGGTGCAGCATGATGGGGATTCTTTTTACTCTTCCGTTTCTTTCTTTGAATTTCCTTCAGCTGTAAGGTCAATACATTGAAAGACTCCGTCAAAGCAAGGCGAACAGTTTCAGCCTTCCTCGTGACTACGACGGTGTCGTTTGGCACAGTTGCAACAAGCTTGATCTCAAACCCTCCCTCTTTATGATGGGCAGTGGCTTCAATGCTGACACGTAAATGGAGAACAAAATTAGGATAATGACGAACAAGTTTTTCTTTTTCTTCCTGGATCCTAGCCTGCCAACCTTTACGTAATTCAACATTTCGGGCTTCGATCTTAAGTTCCATATAGTTCCTCCATCTCTAAGTCAAACAGGGAGAGATCTCCCTGTTCTCCACATGTGCCCTAGGACACATTCCCTGCAGGATAGTCCCAACCCCCCGGCAACTAAGAACCTTCTCACATAAAACCTGAGAATCTGAACTATTCTGCCCATACCTACATTATATTCCACTCAGAATGAGAATCAAGGGTAACTCATTCTTTCTCTTCCAATATTTTACCCGGACATACTTTTAGCTGAACTTATTTTTCAGGACTAGCTATTCCGATACTTTCCTAGTAAAATGTTGTCGCTAAAAGATCGTAGTAAAGCAGATCAGGAAAGTTGCTGTGAAAAGCCAAAAGACTGGAATTATCCTCCTCAATATGGGCGGACCTGGTAAACAGGACGACGTCGCCCCCTTTTTATTCAATCTCTTTTCCGACAGAGATATTATTCAACTTGGTTCCCGGTTTTTACAAAAGCCTATTGCATGGTTTATATCCCGCAGACGTGCTCCCAAAAGCAGGGCAATTTACGCTAAAATCGGAGGAGGTTCCCCGCTTCTTGGGATTACTCTACAGCAAGCCTCTGCTCTACAGAAGAGTCTCACAGCAAAAGGCGATTTCCAGGTGACGGTTGCCATGCGTTATTGGCCCCCCTTCGCAGATGAAGCTGTGAGTTTTCTGCAAAAGCAGGGAGTCGATTCCATAATAGCACTCACCCTTTACCCCCACTTTTCAAAAGCGACCACAGGATCTTCAGTGAACCATCTGAAAAAGAGCCTGACCCGCCTGGCCCCTAATCTGTCCCTGAAAGTTATCTCCTCATACCCGACTCAACCTTCTTATATTAAAGCGCTTGCTGAAAACATTATAAAAGGTCTTCACTCCATTAAAGACAACAATGTACAGATCATCTACTCTGCCCACAGCCTCCCTGTATCATTCATTCAGAATGGAGATCCGTATGTTGACCATATCAAAAATACAATTGCTGCAGTAGAGCGAATTACCGGACAAAAAGGCAGGTTATGCTATCAGAGCAGAAGTGGACCGGTGGAATGGCTGTCGCCTTCTACACCGGAGATGCTTACGATACTTGCAGAGGAGGGATGTAAAAATATTCTGGCGGTTCCCATCAGCTTTGTCTCAGATCATGTTGAGACACTTTATGAGATAAATATGCTTTACAGAGAACAGGCTGAAGAGTTGGGTATGCAGCTTCTGTCCACACCTTCCCTGAACACTCACCCACTCTTCATCGACTGCCTGAAAGATCTTGTACTTCAGGTACAGAACAAAAATAATCACTCATGAT
>MAXH01000143.1 GCA_001750925.1 Desulfobulbaceae bacterium S3730MH12 | reverse complement strand
TGGGCTTTTATTGCTTTATTTTCAATAGAATCTTCAACACTGTGAAACCCTACCTGTAAACATGATCCGGAAAAGTTCAACTGCTCCCTGAGAAAGATAGCTTAAAAAATAATCCTCGCAGATACTGACTGGCTAAACTATACAATATGGAAATTAAAAATGAGCAACTTATGAATCAAAAAAAAACAAAAACAATTGTAATCGGCGGTGGAGCAGCCGGAATGATGGCCGCTGGTCGGGCAGCCGAATGTGGTGCACAGGTAACTCTGCTTGAAAAAATGGGCCAGACAGGACGAAAAATAGGAATCAGCGGCAAGGGGCGATGCAACCTGACCAACAGTGCTCCACTTCCAGAATTTCTCTCCCATTTTGGCAGGAATGGCAAATACCTCAGACAATGTTTTAACCATTTTTTCACCGACGATCTGATTGCTTTTTTTGAAGACAAGGGTCTGCCGCTGGTTACTGAACGGGGCGGGCGCATCTTCCCAAAAAGTGGAAAAGCCCTTGATGTGGTAAAAACACTCAACAGCTGGTTAAGCCAACAGAATATAACCGTGAAAAAAAATTCCCCTGTTAGCTCAATTATTGTGCAGAACAACGAAGTTTCCGGTGTAATCTGCAATGGGCAAAGGCTATCCTGTGACAATATCATCCTTGCAACAGGAGGAAAGTCCTACCCGCGAACCGGATCCACCGGTGATGGTTACAGACTTGCATCAGAATCAGGTCACACCCTGACTCCTATCCGTCCTGCCCTTGTTCCCCTTGAGTGTAAAGACAAAAAACTGGCGCAGCTGGCGGGCCTCAACCTCAAAAATATCAATGTCAGGCTGTATATAAACGGCAAACGCAAAAGCCAGGAATTCGGGGAAGTAATCTTTACCGGATCCGGAATCAGCGGCCCCGTCATACTGACGTTAAGTAGTACTGTTGTCGATTATCTGGACAGGTCTGATCTGGTCAGCCTGTCCATCGACCTCAAACCCGGCCTTGATGATAAGCAGCTGGCAAACAGATTGATCCGCGATTTTGAAAAACGCGGTGGAGAAGCTGTCAGCAGTCTGCTGCGTGGACTGATCCCCTATCAACTTGTGGACGTATGCCTGGATTCATGTGGAATTCCAGCCGATATCGATACCCGGAACTTCCCGGCCAAAACAAGAAGGCGACTGGCAGCCTGGCTTAAAGATTTTCGTCTTGATATCAGTGGATATCGTGACTTTGATGAAGCTATCGTAACTGCAGGCGGAGTAAGTCTCAAAGAGATTGAGCCAAAAACAATGGAGTCAAAATATGTCAGAGGACTTTATATTGTCGGAGAACTCCTCGACATCCAGGGTGATACCGGTGGTTATAATCTCCAGGCAGCCTTTTCAACCGGCTGGCTGGCTGGATCTTCATTCAACCCGACTGAGTGATAACCATACCGTTCTGCGATACAACCATTGAAGCAGTTATAAGATGTTCAAGGTACCATCTCAAAAATATTCCCTTGACTTTACCTGTTTTGAATGTCTTATGAGTGTTCAACAATATCAGTCTTGGTACACCAGACATCTCTTTTAACATTTCAAAAGTCAATCTTAACTGAATTTTCATGGTTTTTTCGTCGATCACATTTTTATTTTTCTTTCTGCCCGGCGTATTACTGCTGTATTGGCTTGCGGGTAAAAAGGGGCGCAACCTGCTCCTCCTCTTTGCCAGTCTGCTTTTTTATGCCTGGGGGGAAGGGATTTATCTGTTGCTCATGCTCGCGTCTATCTCTATTAACTATATTTGCGGGCGAGCTATTCATGCATATCAGTCCAGACCTTCAGGCCGGTATTTTCTTGTTTTAGGGATTATTCTTAACCTCGGCCTTCTCGGCTATTTCAAATATGCTCAATTTTTAACTGAAAATATCAACTATCTTCTTGGAATTCTAGAAATTCCGTTGATAGACCTCAATCCAATTCGTCTTCCCATTGGTATTTCCTTTTTTACCTTTCAGGCCCTCTCCTACATAATAGATGTGTACCGGCAGAAAAATGAGCCACAAAAGAATTTCATCAATCTGGGCTTATATATATCACTGTTCCCGCAACTCATTGCAGGGCCTATCGTCCGCTACCACGATATAGCCAGACAATTAGCAGATCGAAGGGTAACAACGGAGAACTTCACTGTAGGAATTCAGCGCTTTTTTTTCGGCCTGAGCAAAAAAGTATTGCTTGCAAATCCAATGGCGGTAATCGTTGATCAAATCTTCGCTCTTCCTGGAACTGAATTAACTGCACCAGTAGCCTGGCTGGGGGTGTTTTGCTTTACCTTACAGCTTTATTATGATTTTTCAGGATATTCCGATATGGCAATCGGCTTAGGCAGAATGTTTGGGTTCCATTTTCTTGAAAATTTCAATTACCCGTATATTTCCCGGTCTTTTGATGAATTCTGGAGAAGGTGGCATATTTCGTTAGGAACCTGGATCCGCGACTACGTATATTTTCCACTTGGTGGCAGTCGACTTGGAGAAGTTCGCACCCAGATAAATCTATTTATCATCTTTTTCCTTTGTGGACTGTGGCATGGTGCGAGTTGGAACTATGCCATCTGGGGCGTGTACAACGCTTTCTTTATCTTAATTGAGCGCACCCGTATTTCGGATTTTCGACGTAAGCTTTGGTTCCCGTTACAAGTTCTGCTTTTTATGCTGCTTTTTATGTTCGGTATGGTGATTTTTTTAAATCCGACATTATCTGCTGCAAAATATTATTTCCTGATTATGTTCGGATTCGGGGGAGAGCCGACCTCAACACACCCTGCATCTATTTACCTTAACAGCAAAGTACTATTTGAGATCTCAATAGGAGTTCTTCTTGCCATGCCTGTCTATCCGGCACTGGGTAATCTCCGTCAGAAAATTTTCGATAAAATGCCTGAACCAAAACAATATATTTTTGATCTTTCAGTACACGTTTCACAACTTTCAATTACCATCGGCCTGGCCTATTTCACCTGCATCAGCCTCGCCTCTGGAGTCTATAATCCTTTTATTTATTTTAGATTTTAAGATTGATGAACTCGTAAAAACCCAAAATGCTAAATACCATTTTTCAAAAAATCACTATCGCCGTATTTTTTATACTCATCTTTACACCCTGTATTTGGATGATATGCGGACCCAAAACCGATATTTCTTACACAGAAAAAAGAACGCTTGCCACATTCCCTTCAATACCAGACAATCTATCTCAGGTTAAAAGTTTTTTCTCAGACATTGACAGGTATCTCGATGACCATTTTGGATTTCGTGAATGGATGGTCTATCGTTACCAGAGAGAACTCAAAAAACGATTCCCTGATGCTAAACGTATGACAAAAGTG
>MAXH01000142.1 GCA_001750925.1 Desulfobulbaceae bacterium S3730MH12 | reverse complement strand
TCCCTGTAGTTTATCTCCGGAAGGAAATACTCCTTCATCCCGCATGGTTTTTGCCAGATGAATAAGCTGCATTGAGTCGATATCGAACACATTTTTTGCCTGTGGATCATCTCCAAATTTCTGATGGTCGCCTGAAAGACAGAGGAGGTTTCGCACCCCGAGAGCAGAAGCGCCCAGAAGATCAGACTGCAAAGCAATACGGTTGCGATCACGAACCACCATCTGAATAAGCGGATCTATGCCCAGCTCTTTAATCAACATGCAACCGGCCAGAGAACTCATACGTACAACGGCTGTCTGATTATCCGTGACATTGCAGGCATCTACATTGCCTGCAACAAAAGCCGCCTTCTTCCGTACTATATCTGGATCGGCTCCGCGGGGAGGACCACACTCTGCAGTGACAGAAATATGACCCGCATCCAGTACTCTTTTCAGATTACTTTCCGATTTCATTATATCATGTCCTCCCTGAGAATACGACGCGGGCCGCCGTGTCTTGCTGCATCCCACCCTTTATATGGCTTGAGTTTGCCATAGTTATCCATTTGATCCAGAGCCTTCAGACGATCAACAATCAGCTGCCAGCCACACTTAACATCTTTATCTATTTCACATATGCCTCGTACCGATCCGCCGCATGGACCATGAAAAAGCGACTTGGCACAGCGGGTTACGGGACAGATACCGCCCGTCAGATGCAGAACACAATCTCCACATCCCTGACACCGTTCCGCCCATTCACCCTGGCGTTCAGTCACCCCGAGAAAACCGGTATTAATACCGGGCAACAGTGGTGTTACAGTGAATTTCTCGGCCAGAAACTGAATGCCGGCCCCGCAGGCTATGGAGAGCACAGCCTGGTAATCCTCCACATAGGGACGCATCAGTTCAACATATTCCGGATCACACTGTCTCTCAAGACTCACCTCTTTTATCTCAATCTTCCTGCCACCGGCCTCCCTGGCAAGCCTCAGAGTGGATGCCAGCACCTGCACCTCTTTCTCCCCACCGACACGACAAACAGTGACACAGCCATGACAGCCCGCCACTATAATGTTGTCATATGGTTCAACCATTTCCAAGATCTCTTCAATGGGTTTTGGTGTTCCTGTAATCATGCCGCTTCCTCCTGTGATGTGGCCTGGGTAGTGGTTGTTCGAGCTACATTTATCGGGCTTGGCCCAAGTTCGAGTATCTGCTCTACAAATTCATTGGCAAACTCTGCAAACTTTGATCCCTCACCGGCACTCAGATTATACATTCTGATCCGATCCGGGCCAATGTCTATCTTTTCCAGTATTGCATACACCCGTTCAACACGAGCACGTGCTCGGATATTGCCGTTCACGTAATGGCAATCCCCCTCCAGACAGCCAACCACCATTACACCATCTGCACCGTTTTCAAATGCTTTCAACAACAACGCTTCATCTATCCTGCCGGTACACGGCAACATAATTATACTGATCGCCGGGGGATAGGATCGCCTCTCCGAACCTGCCAGGTCCGCTGCGGAATATGCTCAATGACGACAGGCAAAAACGATGACACGGGCTGCAAAGTCACTCATCATTACTCCTTTCCTAAATTATTGGACTAACACTCAACCTGAACAATTTCATAAAAATGTAATTTGCAGGATGGAGTCGTAAAAAACATCATTCACAGTACGACTCTATCTTAGCTGTTATATTCCTGTCTTCAAACCGACCCATAAAAATTGTCTTTGCCGGACACTCAGCCACACAAATACCACATCCCTGACAGAGTGCTGGATTTATCTCCGCACTATGCTCATCGTTGATAAAAGGCACTCCGTATGGGCAGGCTCGCACACATGTAAGACAGACTGCACAATTTGTAGGATCAACCTTGGAAATCACTCCGGACATTTTCAAACTTGTCTGGGAGAGAATAGTTGTCGCTCTTGCTACTGCTGCCTGGGCCTGAGCTATTGCCTCCCCGGAACTCTTTGGTCCATGAACCGTTCCAGCCATAAAAAGTCCCTCGCTGGGCAAATCAACCGGTCGCAGTTTGGCATGGGCCTCAATGAAGAATCCATCTTCACTTCGAGGTACTCTCAGCATCGACGCCAGTTCTTCCGCATCTCTTGGCTGCATGCCGGTTGAGAGCACAAGATAATCGGCTCTGATCTTTACAGGCAACCTGATTGAAGGATCGGTCACCGTAACCTCGATCCCGCTCTCCTCAGCAATTATCGCGGGCTGATTAGTCTCAGGGTCGTAGCGAATAAAATTTATCCCCGCCATACGGGCCCGACGATATTCAATTTCCCCCAGCCCATAACATCGCATATCACGATAGAGAACATCAACCCGTGCTTCCGGATACATCTTCTTAAAACGCAGTCCGTTTTTAACAGCCTGATTACAGCAGACCCGCGAACAGTAAGGAAGATGCTCCTTGTCCCTGGAACCGGCGCATTGCAGCATCACCACTCTTGCATGTTGCCAATCTTCTTCATTGCTGTTTTCAAGAGTCGACTCAAAGTCGGTCTGGGTCATAACTGTATCAACCGTACCCAGACCATACAATTCAGGGCGCGCCTCTTCGGCTCCCGTTGCTACCAGGATCGCTCCATGCTGCAGGATTCTTGTACCACCGGACGGAGTCATTATTTCTGTTTCAAATGAGCCGACAAAACCGGACTGTTCCACAACCTCGCTGGAGGTGAAGATCTTAATCCGCTCGTCGGCGAGAAGCTTTTCTTTCAAATCATGCAGGTATTCATCAAAAACCTGCCCATCGACAGTACGCTTCAGCTTGAGAAGCTGACCTCCCAATTCAGGCTCCCTCTCCACAAGCCAGACGCCATAGCCCTGGCGAGCGACTTCCAGTGCAGCCGTCATGCCTGATATACCACCACCAACTATTAGGATACGGGCATCAACATCAAACTCCAGCTCCTGCAGTGGTTCAGCCGCCGCTGCATTAGCCACACCCATCCGGGTCAAACGTTTAGCCTTTTCCGTAGCAAGTTCCGGTTCGGTAGGATGCACCCAGCTGCACTGATCACGGATATTGGCCATTTCAAAGAAATACTTATTAATTCCAGACTCCTGAAGCGTAGACATAAAGAGTGGTTCATGGGTAGACGGTGAACAGGCGGACGTGACAATCCTGTTCAAACGATGCTCTTTAATAATGTCTTTCATCCGTTCCTGGGAATCCTGAGAACAGGTATAAAGAGGTTTATCCGTATATACCACTCCGGGCAGCGTCTTTGCGTATTCCATAACGGCATTAACATCAACCACCGAGGCGATGTTTGTGCCGCAGTGACAGATAAAAACGCCTATCCGCAGTTCGTCGTCTTTGCCAACCTTTCTTTCATCGGGGAGCTTTTCAGCAGTTACCAGACTGTCTCTGGATTCAGCCAGGCCGGCAGATGCAGCCTCCGCTGCCGCGGACGCCTCAACCACTGTTTCAGGAATATCCTTCGGGCCGTTTATAGCCCCGCCAACAAACACTCCGGGTCGGGAGGTAGCCAGTGGACTGAAATGATCCGTTACTGCAAAACCGTACCGATCGAGTTCGATATCCAGTTTTTCAGCAAGTTTTTTTGTTGACTCAGAGACCTGCAACCCGACAGAAAGGACTACCATGTCAAAAACTTCAGACTGCCTCTGACCAGATTCATCAACGTACCTTAACTCCAGATCACCAGTTACAGGATCTTCAAATACCCTGCTGACCATGGCCCGCACAAAACGGACATTACTGTCCTGCACACGGGTGATATAATCGTCAAAGTTTTTGCCAAATGAGCGCATATCTATATAAAATATGGTCGGTTCTATGGATGAATCATGCTCCCGGGCAATAAAAGCCTCTTTTGCCGCATACATACAGCAGACAGAAGAGCAATAGTCTCTATCGCAGGAGTGATCTCTTGACCCTACACACTGGATCCAGGCAATCTTTTTCGGATGAGCCCCATCCCCCGGCCTGACCACAGTTCCGGTGGTCGGTCCGGAAGCAGAAAGAAATCGTTCAAACTCGATGGAGGTGACGACATTTTTATAGAGGCCGTAGCCAAACTCGCCTCTCGTCTCTGCATTAAAAACCTCAATACCTGGTGAAAAGATGACCGAACCTATTTTAATCTCTTTTTCGGTCTCCACGTGAGTGTAATGAATGGCACCCACGCCACAGATTGATTGACAGGTTCCGCAACCACCACTGTTCAACTTAACGCAACTCTCCTCGTCTATAGTGGGTACACGGGGAACTGCCTGCGGATAATGGATATTTACAGGTTTTCTGCTATTCAGGTTTTCATTGAAGGTATTCAGGAGTGGCCTGGGCGGTCGATTACTGACACTGTCTATATCGAGAAAGCCAACGGGACAGACTGAGACACAGCCACCACAAACCTGGCAGATATCAACTCCGGCCTCGATTCCCTCTTCCACCATTTTCAAAGCGCCAATTTTCATCACCTTGTCACAAGTGATCACACAAAGGCCACAACGGATACAGTCAGTATCCTGCCCATCGCCCAGTTCTTTGCGAATCGCCAGTGAACGCTCATGTACTGCAGCACCAATACTTTTATCAAGTTCCGGTGCATCAGTTATTTTAATCGCAGAAAATTTTTCCGGACAGGCCACAAAACAGGCTCCACATCCAGTACATTTATCTTCGTCAATAATTGCTTTCTGTTTTTTCTCCCAGACAATGGCATCCTGCAGACAAGCCCGAGAACAGAGACCGCATGCTGAACAATCATCTTCTTCAACTGTAAAGGTCCACTTGTTTGACGACGAAGGAACAACCGATCCGCTCCCCCTGATGCTGTTTTTTTCCTTAGCACGCAGTTTTTTCTTTTTCTCTCCCTCAGCAACAGGTTCCGGAAAATAAGACTTATGCGTAACCGGGCAGACCAGTTCACACAAGCCGCAACCTGTGCAGCTGTCAACATCTACATATCGGGCATGGCTGACCACGGTTGCCGTAAAATCGCCGGCCTCTCCATCAAGGTTTTTTACATCGCTATGGGTAAAGAGCTCAATATTCTTATGCCGCCCCACCTCCACAAGTTTTGGTGAAACGATACACATGGAGCAGTCATTTGTGGGAAATGTTTTGTCCAGCTGAGCCATTTTCCCGCCAATAGCAGGCGAGCTTTCCACCAGGTATACCTTGATACCCGAATTGGCAAGATCCAGAGCTGATTGCATACCACTGATCCCGCCACCAATGACCATTACGGAACCTGTTGGTTGCACTGCATTTTTTGCAGGAGTTTCCATAATAGTTGTCATGCCGAATCCTCCGTAGCCGTGGAATCAAAATGTTGCGTGACGACATCCGGTGAAACAAGATGTACCTTCTGCTGTTTCTTGGGATATTTGCCCTCTATCGCCGCTATAATCAGTTCCGTTGCAAAAAAGACAGGAAGATCATCCTCCCCACCAAGATCCAGTTGCCGACTTTCCACATTTGCCTGGCACATGGGACAATCTGTCACCATGGCCGTTGCTCCGGCTCTTTTAGCCGCAGCCGCAATATCACCTACAAGTTTTCTCGCAATATCGGGTCTTGCCATTGTCAGACTGCCGGAACAGCACTCTGTCCGGTGTGACCAGTTAACCGGCTTTGCTCCGAGAGCCTCAATGATACGTTCAAGGTTGACAGGCATCTCCCAATTAGGAGCGCCGGTGATATGAGGATGGCGAAGTGAAAGGCAACCGTAGTAACAGGCTACAGGAAGCCCAGACAACGGCTGGCTCACCTTGTCTCTTATTTTCTCCAGGATTTCAGGTCTGGCCAGAAAAGTGGAGATATGAACTATCTCAAACTCAGGTATAGAGCCAACTATATCCCAGTGTCCCGGATTGTCCCGCATTTCCTTGTCGGCTGCCCGCAGTCGTTGAAAACATGCGGCACAGGGCACCAGAATATCATGCCCTGAGCCTGCGACCTGCAACAGATTTCGCAGAGGAAGCCGTATTCCCACCTCGTGATCGGTCATATGGGCAGACGAGGCACCACAGCAGTTCCAGTCCGGAATATCAGCCAGTTCAACACCCAGATGTACGCAGAGTTCCCTTACTGACTGATCGTAATCAAGCGCCGTTCCTTCAAGAGAACAGCCGGGATAATATGAGAGTTTCATCTGTCATACTCCTTTCCCTTGCCGGAAAAAATCTGCTTGATATCAGATTTTCCTTTTATTGAATGTGGTGTAAGTTTCAGTTTACCTTTAAGAAACATGTTAAGCCCGAGTTTCATATCACCGAGCAGATCCCTTGAATTGATCTTATATCCGGCTATCATACCTATTTCATAGGCTCGCCCCCAATGACTGATTGAGCCCAGAAAGGCTTTATGAAAAAGAGGCACTCTTGGTTCCGCCGGGGTAACACCTTTTCGCAGGGCAATTTCCCTTAAGACATCCATCAGACCGGCAATTTCAATATCATTGGGACATCGTGTGGCACATGTTTCACAGGCAGCACAGAGCCAGATAGTATGACAGTTTAACAGTGGCTCCTCCATACCATAGGTAGCAAGTCGAACCACTTCCATGACATTCAGATCAAAGAATTCCCCAATCGGACAGCCCGCCGAACATCGGCCGCATTGGTAGCAGGCTTGTACATCGATATCCCTTTCCTTCAGTTTATTGAGGAATTTTTTGTTCCGATCCTCTGGCGAAATACTGGTGTTATTCATTATTTTCTCCAGTCAATGTTTCCATAACAGCAGGAAAACGGAGAGTAAAGGTGGTACCCGATCCGAGCGAGGATTGAACTCTGATACTACCCTTATGTTCTTTGACGATCGCATAGGAGACAGATAATCCTAACCCTGTCCCCTCCCCTGTTGCCTTTGTGGTAAAAAATGGATCAAAAATTTTCTTGAGCAGATCATTGTCAATCCCCGGACCGGAATCTGTAATCAATATCTCATTGATATCCTGATTTGCTCTGCACCTGCTGATTATCTTGATCCGACCATTTCCATCCATTGCCTGTGCGGCATTAACAATGATATTCATCACCACCTGATTCAACCTGATGGCATTTCCGTAAATAGGCGGCAGTTCATCAGCCAATGCCATGGAAACAGTAATGTTATGAAAAATAGGCTGATGCTGCAGGACAGTGATGGTCTTATGAATCACATCATTGAGTTCAACCAGATCCATCTCGTAGGTAGTCTGATGGGAAAATTCCAGAAGGTCAGCAACAATTACCTTGCACCGCTCAGCCTCCTGGATAATAGTCTCCAGATCTTCATTTAACTCATGATCCTCTCCCAACTCTTCCTGGATCAGGTTGGCATAAAGCATTATACCGGACATGGGGTTATTTATTTCATGGGCAACACCGGCAGCAAGGCGCCCTAAGCCAGCCATCTTTTCAGACTGCATCAGCATATTGTGAGTCTGTTCAAGATCCTCTTCAATCTGCTGCATGGCTCGCAGATCCGTAAACAGCCCAAAGGTTGCAATTTCCTGATCTTTGTCATAGATGATACCACCCGAAAAAGATACCGGGATATCATTTCCATCCTTATGTTTTACATACAGTTTATGACGAAGCAGCCGCCCTTTTCCACCAAAATCATCACTGCGCATACGTTTGATCAATTCAAATGCCCCGTTCTCCTGGTAGAGACCGGTAACATGCAGACTTGATTGGGTTTCCTTCTCGTCATACCCCAGCAGGGATTGTGCTCCCTTGTTAAAGAGCATGATATGGCCCTTCATATCAGCGGCAATGATTCCGTCGACTGAAGAATCAATGAGGTTATGAAAAAACGCGTTCCTCCTCCTCAGCTTACCTTCAAGTTTTTTTTGCTGGGTAATATCAATAAGATACAACAGGTAGTAGTCAGGAAATGATGGCGGGTAAACAATCACCGCATTCAGGATGCAACGATCCCCGTCCTCCATTATTTCAATCTCATGCCTGATTTCCGGCTTGTTCTTGTTATCAGGTGAATCAAAATATTCTATTATGCTGTCGAAGAGTCTGCCGTTACTGTTTCCTAGAACAACTTGCAAAGATTTCCCTTCGAAATCGCTATTGGGAATTGCCAGAAATCGTATTGCTGCAGGGTTGGCATGAATTATCAGATGACCAAGGCTGACAACCACAACCCCGTTCGGAGTTCCTTCCAGGATTGTGTGCAGATAATGATATGGGCCCAATTCTGCTGCAATTTCATCAGGATCCCTGTTTGCCGTTGACAGAACAGATGCAATTCTCACAACTGTCTACCGATCAATGAGATCGAGAAATTCCGGTAATCTACCTTTCCAGCCAATTGCGAGAAGTACGATACCGTCACCGAGGGTGGACAACTCCTCCATAAAATCAGCTGCAACCTGCATTCCTGCATCTTTTTTTACAGGCGCCTGCATCATTTTTTTCAAAAATTCCTGGGGAATTGAAGGGGCACCTGTCAGGTTATTGAGGTACCTTATCATGGTCACCGATTTCAAGAACATGAGAGAGGAATAGAGTTTTATTCCCGTCTTTTCTGCAAAGGGAACAAACTGCTCTACTATATTGATGTCATAAGTTGGTCCGAGAGTAACCGATGTCACCCCGTAATCCCCGAGCTGCATGAAAAATTCAGCCCGTTCCCGATTGAAATTGACATCATCGGAAAGTTCCACGGAAACACCTATTTCAAAATCAGTGCCACCGTCAAGTGACTCTCCCGCAAGGTCTTTCCCGCTGTTTAAAGCTGCTGCGCATTGCAGCATGGAGACCAGATCGAGATCCCCACTGGTCCTGGCCACAGGCTGATCACCTTCAGCCGGATCGTGCCCTTCCTTGATTACAATTTTTTTTATACCAAGAGCAGCAGCCGAAAGAAGATCGGCTTGAAATGATATTCGGTTTCGATCTCTACCGGTTATGATCATTATCGGATCAATAGTTTTATCCAATAGTGCCAGACAGGGCGCAATCGGTGACATACGCATGATCGCATGTTCGCTGTCGGTCACTCTGACACTATCGACCCGCCCTCTTACCTTGAGGGCCGTATCGAGAAAGCCTGCCAGATTTGCTCCTTTTGGCGGATCGATCTCAGCTATCAGAGAATAACTGTTTGTGGAATTGGAGTTTTGATCTGCTGCGTCCATTGAACCTCCTGTAAGATTTATAATGAGTAACTGCTATTCTTAGGGGGGTGTGGAACTGATGCGCATAGACAGTATTCCGGCCAACTTCTCCTTCTCGGCCAACTATCAATTTTATTTAACAAACAATTCAAAGCATTTTCAAGATAAAAATTTTCTACAGCAGAATTC
>MAXH01000141.1 GCA_001750925.1 Desulfobulbaceae bacterium S3730MH12 | reverse complement strand
TTAACAGGGTATGTTAATGATGATGGCGTCGTAAAAAGCTTTACATGCGAGACTCCGGATGAAGAGTTTTTACTTAGCAACCTTAAAATTCAAGTTTTTACGGGACGTTAATGATCGGTCGGGAATTAGATAGTTTTTGGAAAACGGTGGTCAACACTATTCGTGACGGAATCGTGATCATCAACACCAGCGGAGCCATTGTCTCTGTTAACCAGGCCTTTGAAAAGATAACCGGCTACTCCCGGGAGGAATTGATAGGCCGGACCTGCAAAATATTTGCTTCCGATTTCCACCAGCAAGACGCTTCTCCCTGCGATGAGTCAGAGCAGCGGAAATGCCAGATCCGTAGAAAAGATGGCTCTCACATTCACGCTTTGAAAAATTCAGCAACACTGAAAGATACAGCTGGAAATATCATTGGCACAGTTGGTACAATAACCGACTTAACAGAGATAATTGAAAAGGAAAACCAGCTGAAGGCATATCGTGAGCAGCTGCACAATGAGAATGATTTCCATGGCATTGTTGGTTCCTCGGCTCCCATGCGGCGAGTTTTCGACATGATTGAAAATGCAGCTCATTCCGACGCCCCTGTAATTATTTATGGGGAAAGTGGCACAGGTAAGGAACTGGTAAGCAGGGCAATCCATGAAATTGGTACCAGAAAAGATAAACCCTTTATCAAAGTCAATTGTGCCAGCCTTACTGAGTCACTCCTCGAGAGCGAGCTGTTCGGCCATGTGCGGGGTGCCTACACCGGGGCTTATAAAGATCGGGCAGGTCGGTTTGAAAAAGCGGATAAGGGGGATCTCTTTCTTGATGAAATTGGTGACCTGCCGCTGGCGACCCAGATTAAACTATTGAGGGTCCTTGAAGAAAAGGTCATCGAAAGGGTTGGATCCAGTGCTCCAATATCTACAGACGTTCGTATTATATCAGCCACAAATCAAGATCTTCTCACCCTTGTTGAAAAGGGAAAATTCCGAAAAGATTTTTATTTTCGCATTAATGTCATCCCAATCTTTCTGCCGTCACTACGGGACAGGGCCGAAGATATTCCATTACTGGTGGAATCATTTTTTCGCAAAATGCGACTGAAAAATGAGAAGGCAATAGATGGTATCAGAGAAGATACCATGGACATCCTGATGCGTCACAGCTGGCCCGGGAACGTCAGGGAGTTGAAAGGTGCTCTGGAATACTCATTCGTGACCTGCCACACCAATATGATACACCCCAGCCATCTTCCGGAAACCATTTTTCGCCAGAAAAAGGTGCAGTCCGGAGGGAAACAGACAACATTCAATATGCAGGAGATCGAACGGCTGGAACTTCTGGAAGCCCTGGAAAAGTCAGGAGGCAATCAATCACAGGCTGCTAAAATACTGGGTGTTTCCAGGGTCACGGTATGGAACAGGATGAAACGGTATAACCTTCAGTCCAAACGGAGAATTATATCAGAGAGATAACTGGAAAAGAAAGGTAGAGTCAGCTCTTATTTTTTTCGACCAGAACAGGGAATTGTTATCCGCTTAGGAATTGCATCAAGCTTCAAAGCTGTCAACCCCCTGCCCCAAACACAACCGGTATCAAGAGCAAAGACACCGTTGGCTGCGTAATAAGAAAGTGTTGACCAGTGTCCGCAGATAATTTTCATATCGATATTTGCTCGTTTTGAAATACTGAACCAGGGAAGATAGGGAGCCGACTGACTGCCTGGAGGGCCTGTCTCTTTCAAATTCATACGGCCATTTTCATCACAGAACCGCATTCTGGTAAGACAGTTTACAATAAAACGAAGCCGCCTATAGCCTGAAAGAGAGTCTGACCAGACGGTGGGTTTATTACCATACATTTCTTTAAAAAAGTCGTTGTAACGGGGACTTCTAAGTGCAGTCTCAAGTTCCCCTGCACACGATAATGCCAGATCCAGGTTCCATTGGGGTGCCAGACCTGCGTGGATGAGGGTATAACCGAGAGTTTCATCATGGTGAAGTACTGGTCTATACCTCAACCACGTCAGAAGTTCATCTGCATCTTCGGCATCCAGTATATCCTGAAAAGTATCAGTTTTTTTGGGAGTTCGGCAACCTGCCGCCATGGCAAGAAGATGAAGATCATGGTTACCAAGGACAACAACAGCTTTTTCGCCCAGGCCTTTAATAAACCTGACCGTCTGCAGATTTTTCAGGCCTCTATTAACCAAATCTCCTGCAAACCAGAGCTGGTCATGTTGTTCGTTAAAATCAATATGATCCAGGAGTACCATGAGATCATCATAACATCCCTGAATATCACCTATGGCGTATACACTCATTAAGTCGTTTCCTGATATTTGTTGATCATAAAGGTAATCTTTTTCTGCCAAATTTGACTCTATCTTACCAAATACAGTAACATCAATATGAAAGGTTGATACAAAGTCTCCTGGTGTACATGACTTTTATATAAACATATAAAGTTTTAAAGAAATTGTCATTTATGACCGCAGAAGAAATAACAGAACTCCAATCGCAGCTGAAACTGGCACGGGAACGTATAGCGGAACTTGAACAATTCGTCATCCGCCAGTCGGGAACAGTATTTTCTTCTGTTCAGGATCTCTCAAAATGCGGGATGGAAAATGTCGAACTTGAACAGAGCAGGAATAAATACAGGAAACTTGTCAATTATGCAAATGATGCCATGTTTGTCATCACTCTCGATACAGAAAATCCATACTATGGTTACTTTTCTGATGTAAACAATGTCGCCTGTAAACAATTTGGCTACTCCCGTGATGAGCTTCTTCGTATGACACCTTTTGACTTATGTGATGACGATGACTTTGGCTATATCAAGGATATGCTTATTCACCTTAAAGCAGAAGGCAACTTTACATATGAAACAGTGTACAGGCGAAAAGACGGCTCAAGATTCCCAGTTGAAATAAGCGCTCTTCGTTTGACTATTTCCAACGAAGATCTCTTTACGTTCATTGCCAGGGATATATCTGAAAGAAAAACAGTGGAGGAGGCACTAAAAGAAAGTGAACATCTTTATCGGTTGCTGGCTGACAATGTACACGATGTTATCTGGACAACTGACAGTAATTTTCAACCACTCTTTATTAGTCCTTCCTTTACGAATCTCACAGGTTTTCCCCAGGAAAATGCCACTGATGTTCTCCACAGAGAAGTCATTCTCTCCTCACCATTCATTAAAGACTCCAAAGAGGTGTTTTCTCTACCGGAAGACAAATCTCACTACTGGGAAACACCAATCGCAACCTCTGATAATGAGATCATCTGGGTCGAAAGTGTTGCCTCCCGTCTTATTGAAAACTCCGACCATTGTACTGGTATTATTGGTGTTACAAGGAATATCACAACAAGAAAACAGATGATGACTGAACTTGAGGCAGCAAAAGAGAAAGCTTTTGCTGCCAGTAAGGCAAAGTCGAAGTTTCTCGCCAATATGAGTCATGAGGTACGGACACCGATGAACGGAGTTATCGGGATGCTTCAGCTACTGCAGATGACCCAGCTCAATGATGAACAGGAAGAATACGTCAAGACAGCTTCAGCTTCAGGAGAAAGTCTTCTGACCATAATAAACGACATCCTCGACAACGCTAAAATAGAGTCCGGCAAGGTACAGATAAACCCAGAACCTTTTGAAATAACCGCCGTTATGGATCCCCTGATAACCTCTTTTAAAAATAGTCTGGATCCTCAAAAGGTTAAACTCAATTACTCAATAAGCCCCGAGGTACCGGATATTTTTGTTGCAGACCAGGCAAGACTCAAACAAATTCTTTTCAACCTGATAGGAAACGCAGTTAAATTTACTGATTATGGAGAAATTTCCATCTCTATCCATGTGCTGGAAGAAATTAACGGAAAGTATTTGAGAATAAGCTGGACTGTTTCAGATACCGGCATAGGTATTCCTGAGAATGCCATTAACGAACTGTTCGAGCCATTCACCCAGGTAGAAGACAAAAGTCGCCGCAAACGTAAAGGAACCGGGTTGGGTTTGAGTATCGTGAAACAGCTTGTCAACCAGATGGGAGGAAATGTTTCACTGAGACAAAATGAACCTCAGGGTACCACCTTCACTTTCGATATTCTCACAGAAAAATGTGACAGCACTGATTTCATACAGCAACCGGAAAGAATTACCCCCTTGTTAACTAGCCCCATGCGAAGGTTGTCAACCCTCATTGTTGAAGATGAACCAATTAATCAACAGATTCTGAAGGCAATACTGACCAAACTCGGTCACAAAACAATGGTATCATCTGATGGCTACAGTGCTATGGAGCTCATGAAATCCATGGATTTTGACGTTATCTTGATGGACGTACAAATGCCTGAACTCGATGGCTTGGAGACAACCAGGATAATTCGGTCATCAAAAAAATATGAAGAAGTTAAAAGAATTCCGATAATTGCGCTCACAGCATATGCCATGGCCGGGGACAGGGAAAAATGTATGGAAGCCGGTATGGATTACTACCTTTCCAAGCCGGTAGACGTGAAGGCGCTGGTCAAGATTCTCAAAACCCTGAACAGGGATATTTAGCCTGCCCCACTTAAAACCAATTCCCCCCATTAATCAAATCTCTGTTTCTATAACTCACCCGGTTTCATCCGAATAATATTCATAGACCAACCACAATTCCAGTCAAAAAAACCGATTATTAACTTGACCTGCCAAAAGTTCAAAGATAGTCTGAATTTGCTTCTTATATAGTACGAAAAAAAGATCTGCCACACAGTGGCATGCATTTTTCTTTGACAACTGAAAGCAGAAGCTTTACCTACTTAACCAGACCATTAAATACAGACAAACTCGCAACCGTTGCAAAAAGGAATGGTAGAAAACTCTATGAAACCGACTCTACTTACTGCAGTCCTTTGCTGTTTTTCTTTATTGGCCGGAACATCCAGCGCTCAAAACCATATAGAATCAAGGCAGCTTGATATCCCACAGGTTTGGACTGCCGAAAATGCAGTTGCATTTGCAATCTCCGGTAATCCCGACAGTTTCATCGCTCAAAAACGTATTGAAGAAGCTCAGGCAACAGCCGAAATGGCAAAAGCAGCTGACTATCCCCTGATTAACCTTTCTGCTGAATATGCACAGACCAACACACCGATGTACTCTTTTGGCAATATTCTCAACCAGGGTGCTTTTGATAACAGTATAGACTTTAACGACCCCGGAAGAACAGATAACCTCAACCTCAAGGCTCTCATCGCATATCGCCTCTACAATGGCGGTCGGGATCAGGCTGGAATCGAGGCCGCCTTAGCTACGACAGAAATGTCAAAATCGGATCTTATTGCGGTTCATCAGCGCCTTGGATTTGAGGTTATAAAAACCTTCCAGGCAATTGTTCAGGCTGAAGAAATGGTCAAGGTTCGCCTAGCCTCTCTGGATGCGATCACTGTCGCCCTGGATGTTGGCAGAGCCAGATACGATGCCGGCGACCTCCTCCGGGGAGATTTGCTTAACCTGGAACTCCAGCAGGCACGAGCCAGTGAAGATCTGATTCAAAGCCAACATAACCTGGAATTGACGAAACGAAGCTTTTTAAACCTCCTTGGCCTTCGTGACGGAGAAGTAGTCCTGAGTGATACGAAAGAAACCGTACAACAGTTGCCTGAATCGATCAATTACCAGAATCGCCAGGAATTAAAACATCTGCTGGCAATGGAACAGGCAAGCCTGGCCCTGTTAAAAAAAGCAGAAGGAGGCAGGCGTCCAACGGTTGATGCTTTTGCCAGCTATCAGGTGGATGCAGGCATGGTATTAGAGGAAGCTGGAGACTCATGGATGGCAGGAATAAAGATGGATTACAACCTTTTCAATGGCAGGAGAACCTCATCGGAAATCGTAAAGGCTAAATCTCAACTGCAGGGAATACAAGGCCTCATCCAAAAAACAGAACTAGCCCTGAATCTTGAAATCCAACAGGCAGAGCTTAACTATCAGCAAGCGGAGAAAAGATTGAGTGTAACAGAGAAGATGGTCACAGTTGCCGAGGAAGGGACACGTCTCAGCAGAGTCAGATTCAAGGAAGGTGTGATTCTGGCTTCAGATCTTATAGACTTTGAGCTGCGATTATCAGATGCACACGCAAGACAGCTTGCAGCCAGAGCTAGATATCAGGTAGCGATTGCCAGCCTGCGCAGAGCAGCAGGGTTACCGCAATTCCCTAACACAGAGAAGACAAGAGAGGAGCTTCAATAATGAAGTGGTATAAATTAGCAGGGCTTTCGTTTTTTATAATTTTGACCGCTATCATCCTTGGCGGTTGCAAAAATGATGCAACCGATCATAAACAACAGGCAGAAAATCTTCCTGCAGTCACTGTTACAGCAGCAAAAGTGGAAAAGAGTATTGCAGAAAATCAGGTTGAAGTTGTCGGCACCGTCCAGGCTGTTGAGCACGCTGAAATTGCTGCAAAAATCAGCGGCAACATTATCAACCTACCTGTTGACCTGGGCTCCCGTGTCAAAAAAGGCGACCTTTTACTCGAAATCAAAGCGGGAGAAATTTCTGCCAAACTGCAACAGGCAAAAGCACAGCTTGAACAGGCAAAACGAAACCTTACCAGAGAAAGAAACCTCCTGAAGAAAAAGGCGGCAACTCCAGAGACTGTTAAATCTCTGGAAGACCAGATGCGTATTGCCCGGGCTGCCCACAGAGAAGCATCAACAATGCTTGAATACACCAGAATTGTAGCACCTTTTACCGGCATTGTTACCCGCAAACTTGCTAATATAGGTGACTTGGCAACCCCCGGGAAACCGCTGCTAAACATGGAAGAAGAGAATAATCTGCAGGTTTTAACAGATATCCCGGAGGCAATGATCCTGCAGATTAATAAAGGTGATACCCTTTCCATCTTCATCCCTTCTGCCAACCTGAGCATACAAGGCAAGGTAGCTGAAGTTGCCCCCACCGCTGATCCATCCTCACGAACTGCCCCCATAAAACTTAAAATTCCTCCAAACAAGCAACTCAGATCAGGCCAGTTTGCCAGGGTAACACTAGCTATGACTCCTGCAGAAACACTTACCGTTCCTGCTTCTGCACTCAGTACTTTTGGTCAGATGGAGAGAGTTTTTGTAGAAACAGACGGTAAGGCCAAGCTGCGCCTCGTCCGAACAGGGACCAGAAACCCAGACAGGGTTGAAATATTAAGCGGTCTACAGGAGAATGAGACTGTCATTATCTCCAATAACACCACCCTCATCGACGGTCAGCCGATAGTCATCCAGAAATAGATACAAATCTGTAATATATACTATGAAATCAAACAGTAATAACAGAATGGGTTTTGCAGGACGCCTAGCCTCCGCCTTTATTGCATCGAAATTAACACCTCTCGGTATTATCGCCTCTCTGCTGCTGGGATATCTGGCCATCGTAATGCTTCCCCGTGAAGAGGAACCACAAATCAAAGTGCCGATGATCGATGTCATGGTTTCCATGCCCGGCGCCTCTCCAAAAGAAGTGGAAGAACGGCTTTCTATCCCTATGGAAAAACTGCTCTACGAACTACCGGGAGTAGAATATATATATTCCACTTCCATGCAGGGTCAGAGTCTGCTTGTAGTACGGTTCTTTGTCGGAGAAAGCCTTGAAACATCCATCGTCAGGCTTAACCAGAAACTCGCCACAAATTTTGACAGAATGCCCAGGAGTGTCCAGAAGCCGCTCATAAAGCCCCACACCATTGATGATGTGCCTATTATGGCACTCACCTTCCATGGTGACAATTACGACCATTACACCCTGAGACGATTAGCAGCCCAGGTCGATGACTCCATCAACAACATCAGTGACGTTGCGGAAACCAAGCTTATTGGTGGGACGAAGAGACAACTCACCATTAATTTTGATCCGTTGCTTCTTGCCTCACGCAACCTGACCCTGGATGAACTTGCCCCCCATATTCAACAAGTTAACAGCCAGGTGCATTCAGGAAATCTCAAATCACTGAACCAGGAAATTCTCCTGCAAACCGGCACATTTCTTGAAAATTCTGGTGAAATCGGCAGAGTAGTGGTCGGTGTTTATGGTGGAAATCCGGTCTATCTCAACGATGTGGCAACCATCACCGATGGTCCGGAAGAGCCTTCAAACTATGTGCTTTACGGCGAACCTGAAAACAAGAGTCGCGAAGCTGCTGTTACGCTCTCTATTGCAAAAAGACCGGGAGCCAATGCAGTATCGGTTGTACATGATGTGGAAGAACGGCTGGAGAGTTTAAAGGGAACATTGATTCCCGCAGACCTGGAAATAACCATTACCCGGAACTATGGTGAAACAGCCGCAGAAAAGTCAAATGAACTCCTTTTCCATATGGGTATTGCTGTTTTCGGGGTTGCCCTACTCATTCTCTTCTTCCTGGGCTGGCGTGAGTCGATCATCGTTATGCTAGCTATCCCGTCAACCTTGGCACTCACCCTGCTTGTTTTTTACCTTTATGGCTATACCCTCAACCGTATTACTCTCTTTGCCCTGATTTTCTCTATCGGAATTCTGGTCGATGATGCCATCGTGGTGGTTGAAAACATTGTCCGCCATCTTCGATTACCGATGAATCGCGGCAGATCTATGAGTGAAGTGGCCATAGAAGCTGTAGAGGAAGTGGGCAACCCAACCATTCTTGCAACCTGGGCTGTGATAGCCGCAATATTACCCATGGCTTTTGTCGGGGGGTTGATGGGCCCCTATATGCGCCCTATCCCTATCGGCTCATCCGCTGCTATGGTGTTTTCTCTTATTATCGCCTTTACCATAACCCCCTGGGCGGCAACCCATATTCTAAAAAAAGTGGAAATCGGTGATACTTCACACGGTGAAGAGACAGCCCCGGACGATTGGTTTACCCGAATCTATCACAAGATTATGGATCCTTTGCTGACTCATGCGGTATGGCGAACCGGGTTTTACATTGTCATTACCGCCATGCTGCTCGCCTCTTGCTCAATGGTATACCTGGGGATGGTCAAAGTGAAAATGCTGCCCTTTGACAATAAAAGCGAATTCCAGGTAATCCTCAATATGCCTGAAGGTTCCACTCTTGAACAGACAAGTCATGTTGCCTCCGAAATGGCCGATGTGATCAGCGAGGATCCAGCAGTCGTTAATTACCAGATTTATACAGGAACAGCCTCTCCCTATAACTTCAACGGCCTTGTCCGTCACTACTTTATGCGTCAGGGACCAACTGTTGCAGATATCCAGGTAAACCTGCTGCCCAAATCCGAACGTAGTCTGCAAAGTCATGATATTGCTAAAAGAGTCAGGCCCGCAATTGCCGAAGTTGCGAAAAAATATGGCGCAACCGTTGCAGTAGCCGAAGTGCCGCCTGGCCCACCGGTACTGCAAACCATTGTTGCCGAAATATATGGCCCTACCAATGAAGCCAGGGTCAAGCTTGCCAGAGAGGTGAAAGAAATACTCGCCTCCACCACAGGGGTGGTTGACATAGACTGGTTCCAGGAGACAGAAAGGAATCGTAAAATTATAACCGTAGACAAAGAAAAAGCTGCTTTAAACGGTATCTCAGAGCAGCAGGTTACCAGAGCAATTACAACAGCAGTTAAGGGACTTACTCTCGATCTCTATCACCAGCCTCTAGATAAAGAGAGTATCAATATCGTTCTTCAGCTGCCTCCTCAATATAGGGCAAGAGTTGAAACACTTCTCAACATTTCACTCCGGTCAGAAACAACCCCCGGAGCCCCCCTCGTCCCCTTACGAGAACTTGTACATGTTTCAGAACAGATAGTAGAACAACCTATCTACAGAAAAAATCTCAAGCCGGTTATCTATGTCACTGCAGATGTTGCGGATCTGGTGGAAAGCCCGGTTTATGCCATTCTGGAGATGAATAAAAAACTGGCCGAACTCGATGGTCGCAACTTTGGCGGTAGAGAAGAACGGGTAAAAATATACAACCTCAACCAGCCCTTCTCGGAAGCTGAACCTTCAATGAAATGGGATGGAGAATGGCATATAACCCTGGAGGTTTTTCGTGATCTCGGCCTGGCCTTCTGTGTTGTGATGATCCTTATCTATATGCTTATGGTTGGCTGGTTCAAAAACTACCTTACGCCGCTGGTAGTCATGGCAGCCATCCCCTTCTCGCTTATCGGTATCCTGCCGGCTCACTGGGGATTTGGTGCCTTTTTTACGGCCACCTCGATGATCGGTTTTATGGCAGGTGCCGGCATCGTCGTACGTAACTCTATTATTCTTATCGACTTTATCGAACTGCGTATCAAAGAGGGGTATCCTTTGTCTAAAGCGGTGGTGGATGCCGGGGCAATTCGCTTTCGGCCAATGCTGCTTACTGCTCTTGCGGTAGTTATCGGAGCCTCTGTTATTCTGGCAGATCCGATTTTTCAGGGACTTGCCATCTCACTTATGTTTGGTGAGATCGCCTCCTTGCTGGTCAGTCGAATGGCTGTACCTGTGCTCTATTACAGCCTGAAAAAGCACCAGTATTAAATTCACCCTTATAAGCACAGGTTGGTGGAACTACTCTTTTGAAAAAACTCATCACGGTTGGCAGCAACCACCAGTTTATACCCTGGAGTAGTTTTATAGGATAAAAAGAGAAGACACATTTATTTTCAGGTCTCCCGGGGCCATATCTCATCATGTTTTTCTTCAACAAGATAGCAGAATATCGGCCATTCAAATTCTTTTTTCGAAATGGGGCATCTCAAGGTGACTGTATGTTCACCAACAGCAGCTACCTCCCAATCTCCATGCCTCCGACTTCCTTCAATATGGATTTTCTGACCTGTATGGAAGGAATAAGGAGTAAAAGCAGCAACATCATATGTCATAACCAATCACCATAGAAAAGAGTTTGTTTATCGGACATAAAGCAGAAATAATTCAAAAGAGTATTAATGAGAGGACAATCCAAATTACTCTTATAAGAAGGTACTCTATGTTCAATGAGGATTTCCATCTCTTTTTGAAGCTATAAAACAGCGGTCTTGCTTTTACCCACAAAGTGAGTAATTTGTATCCGGGCAATTGATTATCCCCATCTTCCCCAATTAATTTTCAACCATTTTGTTGTACCTGTTTAATAGATGCTAATGCCACCACAGATAGCTACTGCCGCCGTCGCCATAATCAAAGTTCTTACCCCGGAAGAAAGTTTTTTGATCCTCCGAAGAGCCAACCATCCATCAGATCCATGGTCCGGTCAGTTCTCATTCCCGGGGGGACGAAAAGAGGAAAAAGACAACAGCTTGCTCAAGACGTGTATCAGGGAAACTGTTGAAGAGGTCGGTGTTATACTCACCCCTGAAATGATGGAAACTAAACTCCCGGTAACCCCTGCCGGCAGGAATATGAAAAGTCCGGTATGGGTGCAGCCGTTTATATTCGTTTTACAGAACCAGCCACCCGTTGTACTCAATCCCAGAGAAGTCCAAAGCGTATGCTGGCTCAACTCTGAAAATTTTCAAAAGAAAAAGTACCACAGGGAAGTTGAACTTCTCCCCGACCAGCTCTTCCCTGCTTTCCCCCTTGAAGACTACTACCTGTGGGGTTTTACTTATAAACTGATGAAATCCATTCTCAACATGTGACAATTGCACAGATCTTCTTCTCAGAAATATTGAAAGAGAGATACTGTTTTGGAGAAAATAGATGCCCGAACATAAAAATGTCCTTGGTACACCACTCGAAATTTGCAGCGTAGAACCGATGACCGGTTTTACCCGAGAAGGCAGCTGTAAGGTCACCAATGATGATATAGGGGTACATGGTGTTTGTATCCAGGTAACCGAAGAATTCCTTGAATTTTCCAAAAACAAGGGCAACGATCTCTCGACACCGATGCCCATGTCCGGTTTTCTCGGCCTACAGCCAGGCGACCGCTGGTGCCTCTGTGCCTCCCGCTGGAAAGAGGCCCTTGAACATGATGCCGCTCCCCGGGTAAATCTTCTGGCGACACATGAAGTCGCACTCCTCTTTGTAAGCCTCGAGGAGTTGCTCGCCCATTCACTGGATAATGGCCTCGCCTGAGAATGTAATCAAATTATTCTTCAAGGGTAACTTTTTATATGTTAGCATGGAATCGTACCCTGGAGAGATGATTCGCAACTGACCCCGACGAGGGGGATTTATATGAAAGTCCTGTACTATTCGAATCCCGACTACATCACTTTCATAACAGTGAAGCGGTGTAATCGTTGTGAAATGTATTTCATGGGTGTTAGTATTAACAATAAATTCTGGAGCAGAGATGACAGATGACAGAGATACACCGACACAGGAAGCAAGCAGCGGGTTTTCCTGGAAGCAGGTTTTCGGTATGATAATAGCCTCTGTTTGTATAGCCGTTTTTGTCACAGCCTTTACTATAAAGGTTTTTCTCTTTCCATCCCCTTTTAAACCTGTTGTTCTCTCTGCCAAGGAAGAGCAGCAACTCAGCACAAAACTGGAACAGTTCGATAATTTAACTGTCGAAACCAAAAAATCTCCTGATGATTCTACAGGAGATGTCACTCTGAAGCCTGAACAGTACAGCGAGGAAGGTGCTTCAAGGGAAATCAGTTTTTCCGAACGTGAAATCAATGCAATTATGGCCAAAAATACGGATCTTGCCCAAAAACTGGCTATAGATCTTGCGGATGATATGGTGTCAATTAAGCTTCTGATTCCACTTGATCCGGATCTTCCCCTAATGGGAGGCAAGACCTTAAAAGTCAAAGCCGGAGCAGAACTGGCCTATAGAGAGGGACGTCCCCTGGTGAAACTGAAAGGTGTCAGCCTTATGGGAGTACCCATGCCTAACAGTTGGCTTGGTGGCTTGAAAAATATTGACCTTATCCAGGAATTTGGAGGTAATGACGGTTTCTGGAAATCATTTGCCGATGGAATCGATGCCGTCGCTGTCACCGATGGATTCCTTAAAATCAAACTGAAAGAGTAAGACGGTATCACTCACAGTTATTGAGGTCGTACAGGTCGTACAACGTCAAGCCCCTCCTCATTGATCGAGTCCGAGTCCATATTTCCCGTAGTATTGACAGGAGCAAGACCAGTACCAAAATCATCATCAACCGCCGATTCCGCCTGATCCGACAGAAGGATAAGATTCGGATCAATGGCCATCATCTCCAGCTCTACCCGCTCAATATTCCCGGTGACCTTGGAAGCAATTTCAACATCAGGATACTTAACCAGGATATTGGTCAGTAGTTTTCTTGACTCAATGAGAAGTTTCTTTTTCCCTTCCAGATCTGTGGTTTTTGTAAATCGAATGAATAGATCTGCTGCCTTTCTCCGTTCCGCTTTGGCAGCCTGTAACGAGACCTCCTTAATTTTCTGTTCGGCCTTGACAGAGTACTCTGTATCAAGAAGATTTGTAAAAACTTCCAACGCCTCATCATAGCGACTGCCTGTGACCAGCAGCATACCGTTATTCCACTGACGTTGAAGCTCCTGAATCTGTTCCATTCTCTCAGTTTCTCTATCAACAGCTTCGGCCAGGAGCAGTTCCTGGTTCTTTTCTTCTACTATAACCTGCTTTTCAGTATCAAGAATATCTGGTGGCACCTCTTCTAAAAGTTCTGCCGACTCTTCAAATTTCTTTTCAGCTTTCAGTTTATCAACTTTGGCAAGGAATCCATTAAACCAGAAATCAGCCCCTTCCATAACTGCAAATTTAATATATTCAACATTTGCTGATACCGGGGAATAGGGATAATCAGAGAGAAATTTTTCCGCCTGCCGAGCCACCTTATAGCCATCAACTTTTGGAAGAAAGCTTAAATAATCACGTAAAAGTGACGAGTATTCAGTAAGCTCATCGCTGCCACGCCCAGATTTTGCAAGCAGAGACAGCTGCAGCTTTGACCAATCTTCCAATCGTCCGAGCCTTATATAATCTCCTGAGATTTTTTTATACTGAATTTCAGCCTCTCTGTAGTTCCCGGAAGCAATATAAAGATCCGCCAGAACTTTCCGCAGAGAAACAAGATCTGTAGCCTGTTCTTTAGAGGCAGACATCTGTTCAACAACCTGTCGATAAATCTCAACCGCTTTCTCTTCCTGATGCAGATAGATAAGTCCATTTGCGTAGAGTATTCTGGTTCGTAACTGAACACGGCCAACCTGATTCTCCGGAATTTGCATCCAGACCTGAATTACCTCTCCATGCTCGCCATTCTCAGCATGTCTGTCTATCAATGCTTCCTTTTGAGCGAGGTCAGATCCCTCTTCTCTGTGATCCCAACCTACACTACGACCTTCGGGGTCTTCAAGCAGGCGACCGCATGCACTTTCAAGAAAAGCGATATCGTTCTCATGAAGATCAAGAATCTCACCATTGCTTATTTTTTCCGTGGCAACCATTTTCTGTGACTGCAGCATTTTCCCCCGCAGCGAGCTATAACCGTTCATTACGGTTTGCAGCCTGCGGAAACACTGAACCATCTCCACCACTACATCCTGATCAAGTTCAAGATCAACAGATTGTCTGTCAAGCTCTTTCCAACGATCAAGCTTTCTTCCATATTCGAAAATCCTGTCGTTAACATACATCATGGAGGGGAGACTATCCTCAAGATCTTCTTCCAAAATAAGCCCTTCGCCGTTCTCAATTCCAAGGGAGCGAGGTTGATGTGCTGATTTTCCTGCCCCGGAGTCCCCTGCTTCAACCTGGGACGGTTGGGAGGGGGCAACAGAAGGAGCAGGTGGCACAACTCGCGGTTGCTCAGGCACAGCACAACCTCCCAGGTTAAAAGCCAATCCTGCAAGGAGAGCATACAATATTGTTCTTTTCATAATTATTACTCAAATGGAATTTTATATGAAAGTCGTTATTTGATGGCGTCGTATATCGAACTTCTCGAAGTCTACGCTTATCGGACTTAGTCATCTGGAACTTCGAAGAACCTTTTTACGAGGTTATCATTATTTAGCAGTTGAAATCAAATTACAACAATTCGTAACAAAAATATCCCCTCAATGAGTCTCTGCTGATATTTTCCAGAATGGCTGAAAATTCCGTACCGGTTTAAACCGTCCGGCCTCAGTTTTTTTACCAAATGTCATTATCGACGGTTGGTACCGTGAGAGCTCCGACACCGGTTCCATCGGTTCATGGACTTTTCCTCCCTGTTGTGGATCAACAGCAACATTGAGTTGTCCAAGATTATCCCGTTTAAGTACCAGACCATAGAACGACAGATCAACGGGGTCAAGGCTACCGGCATAATCTTCTTCTATAAGGATTTCATTTACAATTTCACTCCAGGCAGGTAAGGCCCCGGTCGCTCCGGTAATACGACTGTTCTTCCTTTTCATCGCCATATTATCATCAAAGCCGACATAGACACCAACGGCATACCCGTTTTCTACAGTCAATGCATCGCCACCATCGGCAACCCCCGGCAAGTATCCGAAAAATGAAGCATTGGTATATCTGTTTGCCGTACCCGTCTTGCCAAGCAGAGGAATTTGAAGATCAAGACCTGCAATTTCCTTATTTTCCTCAAGTCCATCAGCAGATAACCTTACATTCTTATCGGCCTTTCGTCCGGTTCCGAACTTCACAATATTTTCCAGAATATGACCGATTGTCAACCGTGTCTTTTCGTCCAGCAGCTTTCTGCTCAGTGCTTCGGCCTGATAGAGAATGTCACCCTCTGCCGACTCTATACGATCAAGAATGGCAAGGGAATTGTTGCTCTCCTCATCGAAACCCTCCTCCAGGTCAGTATGTCCTGCATGTTCGGTTTCTCCGTACTGTGTGACTCTGCCACTGACCAGTGTCTCATACATCCTGGTGCTTTCGAGTAAGGTAACAACATTTGCACCGAGAGGAAAGGAAAGAACCGGTTCAAGATCACTCTTAATACCAAGTTCCTTTGCCAGTTTCACCAAATAGTGCAAGCCGACCGTGGTGCGGAAATCCCTGACTTTGGCCAGAGTTTCAAAACTGTACGGTAAACCATCTCGCAATTTTTTATATTCATACTCAACCTGCTTTTGAAGAATATCGAAGGCAGCAACAGAGAGGATTGAACCAAGCTTAACCTTTTGCCAGAACTGATAGCGATTACGAGTATCAAGCCTCAACAAATATGCCTGCAATTGTTCCCGATCAACCACTTTCAAGCCTTCAGGTGAATCTCCTGTTCTGTGAAATGACATCTCACCGGTCGTCCGGTTAAGAAAAAGTGTGCTGAGTGGAATTGTAAATGGATCGTATTCATAGTTCTCTTCACTATTCTCGACTTCCATTATGTACTTGCGGAGGTCACTATTCAACGATGCCAGAAGGAGATAAGATTTGCTCAAAATGTCTTTTCGAAGTTCTATCTCGGCTATTTCATGCTTTTTCAAAGATGATTTATTTTCACTCAATTCCAGATCCAGTGATTCTGTGTATGTATCGAAGTGGAGACCAAAGTGGAGTTCTTTGAGTACCTTATATTCATCGGCCATGCCTTCAAAAATAAAATCTGTCTCCATGTTTTCTACCGCCTGATCATAAGCAGTAGCGTAAAGAACGGCCCGGTTGACAACAAGGCCATATTTATCTCTGATTCTTGTCCTATAAGCTCTGTACGGCTCCTCTTCACCGTCTACCACCTTTGGAGCCAGGTCAAGATGCTCTGCAACTTCACGAAACTGAGCAGGCGTAAGATGGTCGCTAAGATGGGCCGTAAGCCAGACAGAGGCAACATTTTCTGAGTGGACTCCAGCCCAACTCATTGATACCCACTGGTGGGGACTCTTATGATCCGGCCTGGGAAAATAGGGTTGACCATGATATACAAAAATCTCTCTACTATTTTTCAACAGATCAGTACTATTCCATCCCAGCTGCAAAGCCGCTGTATAAACATACGGTTTAAACGCTGACCCCATGGTTCTTTTGGCATAAACAGCACGATTATAAAATCTGTTTTCCGTCCCGCCTGCCATTGCTTTTATCGCACCATCTTTTAAAACCAGGGCACCTCCCTGTACTTTCGGGTACCGCTCAAGGTTTAATAAAGCGGATGTTTCTTCAGCAGCTATCTGCCGTACACTTACCCAGACCCTGTCCCCAACCTTCAACTCCTCGAGAAGCAGCTTCAGATCACCTTTCTTTAATTTACTCCACAACCCTCTCTGGTATTTTACCCTCGCCTTCAACATCCGCTGCAAACCTGCATGATCGATAACTCCCTTACCGATTTTACTGTCAAAGGAGATGGTAAGTTGTATATCTTTATTCTTACCCTCAATTTTATCTATATTGCCAAATAAAAAGGCATTCTTTAAAATCACACGATCGCCTTTATATTTAATCTCTGCAAGTTCTGTCTGTACCTCTTCTCTCTCATATCCACGCATCCGCACATCAAGCCGGGAGAGTTCGCTGCGGAGAATTGCAAGAGTTTTATCCTGAAGCCCTTTCTCCACAGTGGTGATAACACGTACTCCTGAAGTGGCAACATTGGTTATACCGTGAACAGCAAGCTCGTCGAGAACTTTCTTTGAAGAAACGGCGTCTTTTACCATCTCCATTACGTAGTCAAGAGAGAAACCGACCTTCCCCTGTTTAAAATCGATTTCTGAAGAGACAGCCTGATTATACGTATAGGTATCAATCATTCCCAGATCCCGCATTTTGCCAAGAACGTATTTTAAGCGGATTTTCGCTCTTGTATACGCTAGATCTGCAGCTTCTTTTGATTTTTTTATAAATGGATTGTAATAGTTTGGCTGCTTAACACTGCCTGCAATAAACGCTGATTCGACAAGAGTCAGTTCTGATGGCTTTTTGTCAAAGTAATACCTGGCAGCAACCCCAAGACCGTGGCCATTGCCGGACACATAAAACTGGTTGGCATAAAATTCGAAAATCTGCTCTTTAGTGTAGTGGTATTCCAGCCTCAGAGCAAAAAGCAACTCCTTGAGTTTGGCTTCATAGGACCGGGCATTTCTCCTGAAAAGATTTTTGGCAGTCTGCTGGGTAAGCGTACTTCCACCCTGAACAACGCGACCAGCCTCTATGTTCTTGATCATTGCCCGCATGATGCTGACAATATCGAATCCCATATGTTCAAAAAATCTATCGTCTTCAGAGGCCACCAGAGCATAAACAAAATCGTCTGAGATATCACAATAGTGCACGTATTGACGATGTGCCTTATCAAAGAACACACCCAGTTTGGTTCTGCCGTCACTATAGAAAACATGACTCTCCTTACCGAGAATCCTCTGTATGTTTTCGAGCCTGATTTCCTCCCCCGGCTCAAGAACAACAGCCCAGTACAGCCCCCCTGCCCCCCAAAGGGCGGCAATTACGAAGAAGGCTATAAAAAAAAGAAAAAACTTTTTCAACATGGAAAAATATGTTTAAATGGAGTGTTAAGACTGAGAAGCACGTTCAATTTTAATTGACTACGACTCTATTGTCAGTTCAGGCTGGCATGAATGTACAAGGTTATATGAGATATCTCAACAGACTTTTATGGAGAAAAGCTTGTCGTCACCTCTGGCTTTTTATAGCAGCTTCGAATAGGGTGCACCTATTATGAACTATACCTTCAATACTCTTATCAAACTTGTCCTCTTTTTCTGTGCAGCTGTCATATTGTCCAGCTGCGCCGACAGAACCACTGTAACCACTCTTCCCGACCTCCCCGAACCTATAATTGATGAAACAAACGAGGAAGACGATTCTGATCTGCAACTTGTAGAAACGGAATCCGGAATGTGCCTTGACGAAGAACTGATCGCCCTGGGAGAAACCGGACTCTGGAATATGGAAAGTACGCCTGTCTCTGTTTCACCCAGGGAAGATGTGCGCTACGATTTTCCTGTTGTGATGAATAAACAGGTTGGTATGTACCTCGATCTTTTCCAGAACAAACAGAAAAGACAATTCAAACAATGGCTTGAACGATCCACAAAATACCGAACTCTCATGGAGGCAGAGTTAGCCAGGGCCGGACTGCCCCTCAATTTAGTCTACCTTTCGATGATTGAAAGTGCATTCTATCCCCGCGCTTATTCAAGATCACGTGCTGTCGGCCTCTGGCAATTCATGAGAGCTACAGGCAAGGAATATCACTTAAAAATAGATAAATATGTTGACGAGAGGCGAGATGCTGAAAAATCAACCAAAGCAGCCGTACGCTACCTTTCTGATCTCTACAATGCCTTTGGTGACTGGCATCTGGCAGTAGCGGCCTATAATGGCGGACCCGGAAAAATACGCGGCGGCCTGAAACGATATAAGGTTGATAATTTCTGGGATCTAGCCAGCCACAAATATCTGAAGATGGAAACAAAACGATATGTACCAAAATTGATTGCAGCGATTATTATTGCCAAAGACCCGGAAAAGTACGGCTTTTATGATATCCAATACGAGGAACCTTTACGGTATGACCGCCTTGAAGTTCGCCCCGGCATGAGCCTTGGTGCAGTTGCAATGATCAGCAACAGCACCACCAGGGAAATCAAACAGCTGAACCAGGAGCTTCGAAAAGGTATAACCCCACTCAATAGAGCATCTTACACAATTAACATCCCCCCTTCTTCCGCCCCTCTGGCAAAAAGGAATTTAACCAGACTACACTCAATGGTCAGCACTGATTTTAAATCCCACAGGATAAAAAATGGTGATACACTCTCAAAAATCTGTAGAAAGTACGGCGTAAACAAAACAACCATTCTCAAGGTCAATAACCTGCACAGCAGTAAACTCATTGTGGGGCGAAATCTGAGAATCCCCTACACTACAGTGACCTACCAGCTATTGCCTGCAGGATCGAAAAACGCCACAGCAGCATTTAATGAAAACCTGGTACTCCATCGCATTAAACCCGGGGAGTCTGTCTCCAAAATTGCAAAAAAGTATAACGTCCCTGAAAGAATGATCGTCGAATGGAATGGCCTTACAAGTGTACATAGAATTCGTGCAGGTCAGCAGTTATCCCTCTACATAAATCGAAATGGAAAGCGTGCTGATGTGGCCCAAACAGCCTATTCTACAGTCGCAGCATCAAGTCAAGAACGACCAGGCAAGAATAGCAGAATTGCATCTTTACGCGCTGATAAGAAAAAGATCCATATCAGTGCTTCCTCAAATCCATATAGATGGTATCAGGTGCAGAATGGAGACTCCCTCTGGACAATCTCCAGAAAATTCAGAACATCCACCGCAGAAATCAAAAAGTGGAATAATCTCAAGTCCAATTTGATTCATCCTGGAAGCAGACTAAAACTAAAACTGAAAAAAGTCTAACTCCCCAGAACACTTTTTAACGGACTGCTACCCTCCAGACTCTCCCCTTATACGAACTTTTAAGATGACAACCACCTTAATGATGCCTATCTTGCAGAAAATTTCTGTTCAGACTGCGCCTGCTGACAAACATTTTATAACATTCCGGTCTATTCGGGTTAGATAATTAAAAATATAACATGACAGATTCACCTCTTCCTGCCAACGAATACAGTAACGATGTTCATGTCTTAAAGAATGACGACAGAACCATTATCCTTGTGGGAACAGCTCACATTTCCCAGGAGTCTGTAGATCTTGTCAAAACTGTAATAGAGCAGGAGCAGCCCGATTGCGTCTGCCTGGAACTTGATGACCAGAGATACCAGGCGCTTTCCCAGAAAAAGAAATGGCAGTCTCTTGACCTCAAAAAAATTATCAAAAACAAACAGCTCTCAACCCTTCTTGTCAGTCTTCTGATGGCATCCTATCAAAAACGGCTGGGGGGGACGCTGGGAGTTAAACCCGGGGCAGAGCTCCTTGCTGCAGCTGAGACCGCAAACCAATTTCAGATTCCAATTTCACTGTGTGATAGAGATGTTCGCATCACCCTGCGCCGGGCCTGGAAGTCAACATCATTTCTCAAAAAAGGCTACCTGCTCTCCTCATTACTCGTAAGCCTCTTCGACAAAGAAGAAATTACAGAAGAAAAGCTCGCAGAACTGAAACAGAAGGATGTTCTCTCAGAGCTTATGGATGAAATGGGTGAAACCCTGCCCGACTTGAAGAGAGTTCTCATTGATGAGAGAGATGTCTTCCTGATCGAAAAGATCAAAACATCCCCCGGTAAAAGAATTGTAGCAGTTGTCGGAGCCGGTCATGTTGCAGGGATGAAAAAACAGTTCAACAGCGACAACCAGGATCAGATTAGTGAAATTTCCAAAATTCCTCCGGTTTCGAAAGGCTTCAAGCTTTTAGGCTGGGCTATACCTCTTCTCATTATCGGCTCAATCGTGGTTATAGGAATGCAAAAGGGAGTCTCCGATGCCGGAGCCAATGTACTCTTCTGGATACTGGCAAATGGTATCCCGGCAGCCATCGGCGCATTACTGGCTTTTGCTCACCCACTGACTACAATCGGTGCCTTTGCCTCAGCACCGCTTACCAGCCTGACCCCGGTTATCGGGGCTGGCTATGTTACAGCCTTTATCCAGGTGATGACCCGCCCCCCTGTAGTTAAAGAGTTTGAATCTGCTGGAGACGATATTGCCACCCTGAAGGGCTGGTGGAAGAACAAACTGCTCAGGGTATTTTTAGTCTTTCTGTTGACCGGGCTTGGTTCTGCAATAGGAACGTGGGTAGGAGGTTATGAAATTTTCAAGAATCTTGTCAGATAAATAATCTGATAAAAATATAACTTTACAACCTCCAACACAAGGATATCTAATTAATGTCAGATGAAAAACTGGTACCTGCTCAAGAGCTGACTATAAAACAAAAGAAATATTTAAAGGGATTGGCCCACCCCCTCTCACCTGTTGTCAAAATCGGTAAAGAAGGTTTAACCGAAGGACTACTTCGGACCATTGAAACAGAACTTCTCCACCATGAGCTGATTAAAGTCAAGATCGGAAATAACAGTGAGGTAACAAAAACAGAGGCAGCACAACGTATCCCTGATCAAACAGCAAGTGCACTTGTCCAGCTCATCGGCAAAACCCTCATCCTCTACAAAGCCAACCCAAAAAGACAAAAGGATAAAAGAATTATACTCAAGACAGGGTAATAAGCGGTGTTGACCTGTTTTGAGAGGCAATTATCATTTCTGACACCCTGCCATTTGAAAGGATTCTTTCCGCCTCAATTGTTGCCAGCTCGGGAGTATTGTTTGTATCGCTCAAGTGTGCAAGAACAATTATCTGCAGCTGGTCGGATAGAACTTTCTTTAAGAAGGCTGCCCCATCTTCATTTGACAGATGGCCCTGGCTGGAACGTACCCGCTGCTGCAGCGATAAAGGATAAGGTCCATTTTTTAACATCTCCGGATTGTGATTGAATTCAAGGATAAGTCCGTTACATCCGGTAAGCCTCCTCTCCATAAGATGAGAAACCTTGCCTGTATCGGTACAATATCCCAAAGTCAGCTTTCCATTACTAATGACAAAACCGACCGGATCAGCAGTATCATGGGATATCCGAAATGATCGTATTGTGAGATCCTGAAATTCAACACAATCCCCGGTCTCAAACTCAATACGCTGATTCAATTTCCCGAGACGCTTTTCCCCCGCCCTGAATGTACCCTGGTTTGCAAGGACTGGAATGGAGCACCGCCTGGAGACAACCCCGACCCCGCTTATATGATCATTGTGCTCATGGGTAACACAGATTGCCTTAACATCGGAAAGGTCGCGCCCGATAGAATGCAGCCGTTTTGCCAGTTCTTTGCCGGAAAATCCGCCATCAATCAGAATGCCTGTTTTCCCGCTTTCTATATAGACGGAATTACCGCGGCTGCCGCTGCCTAATACTGAGAATCGCATTTTATCATAGTCCGGTATGACCAAAGCCGCCGGCTCCTCTACCTGTCGTCTCCAGCTCACTCACAATATCGAATCGTGCTCGTACTACAGGTGCGAGTACAAGCTGGGCAATGCGATCACCCCTTTTTACGATAAATGCAGCTTTACCAAGGTTGATCAAAGCTATTTTTATCTCTCCACGATAATCCTGGTCAATTGTACCCGGACTGTTAACTATGGTAACTCCATGTTTTACAGCAAGACCACTCCGCGGGCGGACCTGCAATTCATACCCCTCCGGAAGTGCAACCGCAAAACCGGTAGGCAGCAATACTATTTCACCCGGATCAATACTCAAATTTCCATCTACAGCCGCCTCGACATCCATCCCTGCAGCCCCGGCAGTCTCATATTGCGGAAGATTCAAATCCTGTTTATCAGCTGTAGAAAGCCAGCAGAACTTTATGCGTTTTTCTGCCATAATGAGACAATTATTATTTCTCAAACAATTAAGACCACGATCATAAAAGTAACAAAAAAGCCGACTCCTTATAAAAGGGCCGGCTTTTATGATCAGACAACATCCGGAATAAAATTATTTTTCAAGCAAAGCCTTACGACTCAAACGGATGCGACCGCGGTTGTCAACATCAAGCACCTTGACCTCCATGACATCACCTTCACTCACCACATCGGTGACTTTACCAACTCTTTCATGGGCAAGTTCAGAAATATGAACGAGGCCATCCGTACCCGGAAGAATTTCCACAAAGGCACCAAAATCTTTAATTGTCTTTACAGTACCTTTATAGACTCCACCAACTTCAGCCTCTGCGGTAATAGCTTTTACCTTTTCAACAAGAGCATCAGCAAGATCACCATTTAAGGCAAACATTTTTACCAGTCCGGAATCATCCACCTCAATTTTAGCATCAAATTCGGCAGACAATTCTTTGATGATTTTTCCTCCTGGTCCTATGATATCGCGTATCTTATCCTGGCTGATCTTGTGAACAATATACTTCGGAGCGTGGTCAACAACCCCATCACGAGCTTTGGCGATCCCTTTTTCCATTTCAGAGAGGATATGTTTGCGCCCCTCTCTTGCCTGGGAAAGTGCATTACCCATAATTTCGCGATCAACACCATCAATTTTAATGTCCATTTGCAGTGATGTTATTCCATCACAAGTACCAACCACTTTAAAGTCCATATCTCCCAGATGATCTTCATCGCCTAGAATATCTGATAAAATAACAATCTTCTCACCTTCTTTGATCAGTCCCATGGCAATACCGGAAACAGGCCGTTTTATCGGTACACCGGCATCCATCATAGCCATACTCCCGCCGCAGACCGTTGCCATGGAGGATGAACCGTTAGATTCAAGGATCTCAGAAACCACCCTGATAGAATAAGGGAACTCCTCCTCTGTTGGCAACACAGCTTCCAGCCCACGTGCAGCCAGAGTGCCATGACCAATATCACGCCGGGATGGACCTCTGAGAAAGCGCGCCTCTCCAACACAATAAGGAGGAAAGTTATAGTGAAGCATGAACCTTCTTAACTCCTCACCATTTAAAGTTTCTACACGCTGCTTATCGCGTTCACTTCCCAGGGTAGCAGTAACCAGAGCCTGTGTCTCTCCTCGGGTAAAGAGAGCAGAACCATGGGTTCGAGGTAGATACTCAGCTTCACAGGAAATGGAACGAATTTCATCAAATTTACGCCCGCCAATCCTAATTTCACTCTCGGCGATTTTATTCCGCATAAATGATTTTTTATATGATGACAGGAGATCTTTGATACTGCTTGTCCGGTCGCCGGTTTCATCCAACTCATCAAGGACAGAAGCTTTCAGCTCATCATAAACCTTTCCACGTTCAATTTTATCAGAAGTGTTAAAGACTTTTTCCATACCTGACGCAGCTACTTTACGAATCTCTTCCAGAAGTTCCTCGTCAACAACAGGAGCTTCGACCTCACGTTTTTGTTTACCTACTGATCTCTGCAGCTCCTCCTGCAAATCGATCAATGGCTGCAACTGCTCAAAAGCAAAGAATATACCGGAAAGCACTTCGTCTTCACTCAACTCATCCGCCTTACCTTCAACCATTACAACCGCCTGACGAGTACAGGCAACAACAATATCCATTGAGGACTTCTTCAATTCTGAAACAGTTGGGTTCAGAACGTACTTTCCATCGATGCACCCCACACGTCCACCGGCTACCGGACCGTTAAACGGCACATCAGATAGAGTCAAAGCACAGGATGCTCCGGTCAAGGAAAGAATATCCGGTAAATTTTCCTGATCTGCAGAAAGAACGGTAGCGATAACCTGTGTTTCAGAACAATATCCGTCCGGGAATAGTGGCCGAAGAGGACGATCGGTGATGCGGCAGGTCAGCACTTCATTATCACTGGGCCGACCTATTTCCCGCCTGAAATAATTCCCTGGTATCCTGCCCACTGAGGCGAGTTTTTCTTGATATTCAATTGTAAGAGGCAAAAAACCGAGTTCAGGTTTACTCTCTTTTGCACCTACAGCTGTAACAAGCACTACAGTGTCTCCACACCTGATCACAACGGAACCTGATGCCTGTTTGGCAATTTTACCGGTTTCGATGGAAATCGTTTTTCCATCTATTTCAGCTTCAACTTTATTAAACATATTTTCTCCAAATGTTTAGCATCGGGAAAAGCCTAGGAGCCTGTCCGAGAATGTCTTTTTTCTCAATGCCTTGATTTGAGAAAACAATGACTATTCCCGGACAACCTCCTAGCACCATATTAACTGACCGGATTATCCACCAGCCCCGCATGCTCTTTTTCTGACCTTCCTTAAATAATAAAAACCTCAAGCAGTTTTTCCCCTTCGGGACTGCTTGAGGTAATCGTTTACACTCTACCTGAGCCAACCCACACGACAGGGTTGGCAATAGCAATTATTTACGGAGATCAAGTTCCTTCAGTATCGTTCGATACTTATTAACGTCTTTTTTCTTCAGATAATCAAGCAGACTGCGACGCTGACCTACTAGTTTTAAAAGCCCCTGCCTTGAATGATGATCTTTTTTATGAACTTTAAAGTGTTCAGTAAGGTACATAATGCGATCTGTAAGAAGAGCAATCTGCACCTCTGATGATCCTGTATCGGATCCATGAGTTTTAAATTTCTCAATTATTTCATTTTTTCTTACCGCTGACTGTGCCACGACAATCCTCCTGAAACATTATACTATTAGATATTTACATGTATAAGACCGATGATGTCGTAAATTTTTTACTTGACCATCCAACAATTTGACCTTTTAAACGTTTGTCAAGGTCAAATAGAGTATTAAAATCTTATTCAATTCTTATTACAAAACAACTCTACGTTACAACAGCAAGTTTACAGGATTAGGTGGCGTACCTCTGCAAACCGGGTTAGATACTTTTTATACTTCTTTCTTCTTTTACACTATCCAACTCGCTGGATTATTGCAATAGTTTACATACTTCTTCCACAGTGAACATCTTCTTCAGAAACCTCTCCTTCGCGTCACCTGCACTAAAATCATCCATAGTCAGACTATTCTCAACGGAAAAACATCCGCTTTTTGTCCGGCGCAACGCTGTAAGATGCGCACCACACTCTAAATCTTCTCCTATATCGGCTGCAAGTGTTCGGATATACGTACCTTTGCTACATACAACCCTCAGCTTCAATTCCGCTTGTTCTCCTGAAAGACCATGCTTGCCATCGATGCGTTCAAGAAGAGAAATATCAATTTCCCGAGGTTCTTTTTTAACCTCTATTCCCCTGCGGGCATAATAGTACAGAGGCTTACCCTTGTGCTTTAAAGCTGAATACTGTGGCGGCACCTGCAACTGCAACCCCCTGAACCGCCCGAGACATTCTTCAATCTCTTCTTCAGATAATCTGCCCACACTTCTTCTATTAGTAATCTCACCCTCCGTATCAAATGTCTCCGTTGCAATACCGAGGCACAGAGTGGCAATGTATTCTTTTTTCCCTTCCATAAAGCGGGAAATAAGTTTTGTTGCAGGCCTCCCGGCACAAACTATAAGCAGTCCTGTCGCAAACGGATCAAGGGTGCCTGCATGACCAACTTTTTTAATGCCTAAAATACGTCGAACCCTGCTGACAATTGAAAACGAGGTTAAACCAACAGGTTTGTCCACCAGGAGGACTCCAGCTTGAGACTCAATTCCCAGGTCTTTACTCATCAAAAGCATCTCTTTGAGTAAATAAGCTTTTGAACCTCCATCCTTACTTCCTTTCGTTTAAAACTCTACTTATTTCATCTCTCAGCTGTGAATGAACCTTTTCAATGGTCGTTTGCAAAGCCCGGAAGCCGGCAGCATTTCTATGACCGCCACCGCCAAACAGTTTGGCAATAGCGGCAACATCAAATTCTCCCTTTGCGCGAAGACTGACAGATACCTGCCCATTCGCCCCTTCTTTGACAAAAGCAGCGACCTTAACAGAGCGAAGCGAACGTGGGTAATCGATAAACCCTTCTACATCATGCATCGTCGTCCCACTCTTTTCGAGCATCTGCTGTGTTACATGCATAAAGGCTACCTGCTCTGATTCCAGGAGTGTTACGGTGGCCAGGACGAACTCCATAAGCTGAAGTCGCTCGCGACTGTAATTATCGTATAACTGTCCACAAACCTCTTGAGGCCGTACCCCCTTTTCTATCAATTCAGCAGCTATATGAAGAGTTCTTGCTCCGGTACACTCATATCTGAATGATCCTGTATCAGTACAAATTGCAACATAGAGGTTATATGCAGTCTTGAAATTTATTTCTGCACCAAGAGCTATTCCAAGCTCATACACCATCTCTCCTGTAGAAGAACCCCGGGGATCAACCCACCTCAATGTGCCAAAATTCCTATGGGACAGATGATGGTCAATCACTATAAATGGAGAGATTCTCAAAAAATCTTCTTTATATTTTCCCAGTCTGTACTCATCGCCGCAATCGAGCGCAATCGCCATAACATCCGGCTCGGCGCCATCAACAAACTCTCTTAATTCCTCGAAACTGCAATTAGCCCGTTCACAGCCAGGCAGGAAATCGTAAAGGTGGGAAACCGGCTCTTCAACAAAACAAAACACATTTTTCCCTAAATTTTCCAAAAGCTCGGCGAACCCAAACAGAGAGCCTAAAGCATCTCCATCCGGATGAACATGGGTTAGTAATACAACATTCCCTTTTCCCGCAATGGTCTGAACCAGCTCTTCAGGAATCATCCCCGGCTTTTCTATCATTAGCAATTTCCTGGAATAGAATATCTAGCTCTTCAACTTTTTCTGAAGTCTCATCATATCGAAACTGAAGAGCCGGCGTAAAACGTAAATTCAATGTCCTGGCAATATGACTTCTCATAAATCCTTTTGCCCTTTGCAACCCTTTCTCTGCAGACTTTGCACCTTTCCGGTTTTCCAGGACAGTAAAAAAGATACGCGCAATACGTAAATCGTCGGTTACCTCAACCCTGGAGATATTTACACTCTGTAACTTGGGATCCCTCACCTTACTGACCAGCAGAGTGGCAAGCTCAACACGAATGGCATCTGCAACTTTTGCCGACCTCTTCCTCTCTCTTTTTCCGCCAAGGCCTATGGACTCTAATGTCTGTTTAGGATCCCAGATTGTCACAGCTTTCTCCTTCTCTATAGTGCCTGTTACCCTAACTCCTAGAGAGTAGCCTCAACCTCAATCATCACATACGCTTCAAGGTTATCTCCAACTTTGATATCATTGAATTTTTCAACGCCGATACCACATTCATAGCCGGAAACCACCTCTTTGACATCATCTTTAAATCTTCTTAAAGACTCAATTTTTCCTGTATATATAACCACACCGTCACGTAGTACCCGTACACCGGCATTACGCTGAATTTTACCATCAACGACCGCACAACCGGCAATGGTTCCAATCTTTGGAACGTGGAAGGTCTCGCGCACCTCGGCAAGGCCGATCACATCTTCTTCAAACGTTGGTTCAAGCATCCCCACCATAGCTTTGCGAATATCATCAAGGGCATGATAGATTACATCATAAGAACGCACATCAACGTTTTCTTTCTCTGCAAGTTCCTTGACCTTAACGTTCGGCCTGACATTAAAACCGATAATAATTGCATCTGAGGCCGAGGCCAGCAGAATATCCGACTCAGTTATCGTTCCTGTACCTTCATGAAGCACCCTTACCTTAATCGCCTTTGTCGAAAGCTCTTCTGCTGCCTTGGCAAACGCCTCCAGAGTTCCCTGCACATCGGCTCTGAGCACAACCCTCAATTCGCGAACTTCTCCCTCACTCATCTGCTCAAAAAGCTTATCCAGTGAGATCTTGGTATTTGCCCCTAATTCAGACTCTCTCACCTTAAGCGCTCTCACTTGAGAAACACTTTTCGCCATCTTTTCGTCGGTTACAACGACAAACTCATCACCTGCACTAGGAACACCGTTCAAGCCCTGAATTTCAACAGGAATAGAGGGACCGGCCTGTTGGATAGTCTTACCTTTAAAGTCGAGCATAGCCCTGACCTTTCCACTGTATTGGCCGACAACAAAATGCTCTCCTGTCCTGATAGTTCCATCCTGAATCAGAACAGTTGCAACAGCTCCTCGCCCCTTATGCAGCTGGGCTTCGATAACTCTGCCTCTGGCCTTTCTGTCAGTATCCGCTTCAAGTTCAAGAATCTCCGCCTGAAGCTGAATCATCTCCATGAGCTCATTTATACCGACATTCTGTTTTGCTGAAGTTTCACAGTACATCGTTTCGCCGCCCCACTCTTCAGGAGACAGGTCTAATTCGGCAAGTTCACGTTTAACCCGATCGATATCAGCGTTGTCCTTGTCAATTTTATTGACTGCAACAATTATAGGCACCCCTGCAGCCTGAGCATGACTTATCGCCTCACGGGTCTGATCCATAACACCATCATCCGCAGCGACAACCAGGATGACAATATCCGTTACCTGGGCCCCACGGGAACGCATTTCAGTAAAAGCAGCATGACCGGGTGTATCTACAAAGGTCACATCGCCGGCATTTGACCGCACATGATATGCACCAATATGTTGAGTGATGCCTCCTGCTTCACCTTCCGCAACATCAGTTTTTCTAATTGCATCAAGAATGGATGTTTTACCGTGGTCGACATGGCCCATAACTGTAACAACTGGCGAACGCGGCTGTTTTTCCCCGCCGGACTCCGAATCATTGAGCATCTGTACACCCAATTCTTCAGTAATGCCCTGTTCCGCCTCATAACCGAAATCAGAAGCAATAATCATCGCGGTGTCGGTATCAACGGTCTGATTGATAGTGGCCATAACTCCAAGCCCCATCAGTTTGGCGATCACATCACTGGCCTTAACCTTCATACGCTGTGCCAGATCACCAATACTGATAGTATCGTACACTTTAAATCGTTTCTTGCTGGCCTTCATTTCTGAAGGAGGAGATACTGCTTTAGGCCTACGTTTACCACCCTTCTTCCCTCTCTTTCCACCATATCCACCCTGATAGTCATTGGCAAAATGGGTGAATCTGACGTTCTTTTGTCCCTTTTTTCCACTTCTGCGACGAACATCATCTTTATTCTTATCAGGCTGAGCACCTTTCTTCCCCTTTTTCTTGCCCTTACCTGCTTCTTCTCGAGCTGGAGCAGGATCTTGAGCAACCGCAGCAGCTCTTGGTTTTCTCTGTGGCGGTTTACCTCCTTTCTTTCGAGGACGAGCTGGCACAACTTTTTCCTCAGGTAATTCAATAGTTCCGACCACCCTGGCAACACCTTTACGAACCGCAGGTTTTTTCTCAACCTTTTCCTTCTCGGCAGGCTTTTTCTCTTTTTCGACTACCTGATCCGTCTCTTTATCAATAGCTTCGGATTCAGTGGGAGTAATCTCTTCACCATTTTCTTCCGACACCTCTTCCGAAACGGCAGCAATCTCTTCTTCTGCAGTTTCAACTATCTTGTCTTCTTCTTTTACAACAGACTCAACAAGCTCCGGGCTCTCTTCCTCCTGACCGGCTTTTACCTTAGCATCATCAACTGCAACTATATCAGCTTCGGTATCAATTTCTTCAACCTCAGGGGGAACTTCCTCAGCCTTTGGTTTTTTTATGGCCTTAGCCCTTCTTCGAATAACTGTTGATCCCGCTTTCGCGCTGATTCTCTTTTCAACAAGCTCAGTATCTGTGGATTTTAGAATAGTATGCCGGATCTTTTCGGCGGTTTCGTCGTCAACTGTAGAGCTATGGCCCTTGATATCATATCCCTGTTCCAACAATTTATCGGCCAAGACCTTACTGCTCATGCCAGCCTCTTTCGCCAGCTCATAAATCCTAATCCTGCTCATCCTTCACTCCCGTATTACATCTCAACAGTTGTTTCGCTCATCTACATCGATGGTGCCTGCATTACATCTTCAGATAAACTATTTTAATTCTCTTTTTAAAGACGAAACAATCTTCCCCATTTCTTCTGTCTAAAGAAACCTTCTATACATAGTTTCTTTTTACAACAGTATGCTCCACGACCCTGCATTTTCTGTCCAGGATCAAGCTGAACTATCCCGCCCAGCCAAACGAACCTGTTCAGTTCGTCTTTTAGCATTTTTTTCCTGCAGTAACAACAAGTACGAAGGGGTTTTTTCGTCATCAAAAAATATTGTCTGTTACTCTTCTATTCTTTTTTCCCCGGCAGCTTCAGTTAGATCTTTGTCTGCTTCAACCTTATCTTTCTCTGGTTCACTTTGTCCATCCACCGGATCTTCGATTACAGTTTCATCCTGATCAGATACCGAATTATCTGTACCTTCCGCTGATGCCACAGCCTGATTATCACTGACAGTTTCCTCTTCAAATGGATTTGCCTTTGCCCCTTCAATCAAGACCTGAGCAAACTCATCATCAATGGCACGTATTATTGTAAGATCATCAATATCTTTTTCTGCCAGAACCAGGGTGGAAGATATACCTTTTGCAAACAGTTGATCCGCCAGGGCCTCATCTACACCATTCAATGCAAGAAGCGACTGGTATCCCTTATTTTCGAGATTAGCATAACGCTGTTCACTTTTCACATCAATACGCCACCCAAGGAGTCTAGAGGCAAGCCGTACATTCTGTCCCTGCCTGCCAATTGCCAGAGAAAGCTGGTCGTTGGGAACAACTACCAGGAGTGACGTTGCATCTTCATCAACTCTGACCATACTCACATGGGCTGGTGACAGGGCATTATAAACATATTTGGCAGGATCAGGACTCCAGGTAACGATATCTATCCGCTCACCCTGCAGTTCTTGCACAACATTTTGAACCCGGGAACCTTTCATCCCCACGCATGCACCTACTGGATCCACATCACTTTCAGAGGAACTGACTGCAATTTTGGCACGAAACCCCGGTTCCCTGCTCACCGCCATTACACGTACAATACCCTCAGACATTTCCGGAACTTCCATTTGAAAGAGTTTCTCCAAAAATTCATCGCAGGTGCGGGAAAGAATCAACTGAGAATCCCGTGAAGTCTGACGAACTTCCTTTAAATAAGCCCGGATTCGATCCCCCTGTTTAAAAGATCTTTTGGGAATCTGCTGATCTTTGGGCAAAATTGCATCGGTTCGCCCAAGATTGACAATCATGTTGCCACGCTCAAATCGTTGGACGATACCACTGACAACCTCTCCGACACGATCCTTGAACATGTCATAGATCACTTCCCGCTCGGCGTCCTTCATTTTATGGATAATAACCTGCTTAGCAGATTGTGCTGCAATCCGGCCAAGATCAGTAATATTCACCATTTTCTCGCCGAGTTCATCGCCCAGCCGTACATCCGGATCAAGCTTAATCGCCTCACTAAAAGCCACTTCCGTCTGCTCATCCAAAGGTTCTTCAACAACTACTCTAAACTGAAAAATTTCGACTTCACCGTGCTCTTCGTTATATCGAACTTCGATATCCCGACGGCTACCGAGTTTCTTCCTGGCAGCTGACTGAACAGCCTCTTCAATTGCTTCTATCAGCAATGCCTTGTCGAACCCTCGATCTCTACTGATCTGGTCGATGATGCGTTTCAAATCCGATAGCATTCTTTTTACCCCGTCATTGTGACTTTCGGCTCCAGCTTCTGGAGGATGCTCCTACTCTCGACATACCTGCCAATCCGATATATCTCAAATTGCCAATCTGGCTTTATTGATCGCCTCATAAAAAAACTGTATGAGGTTTTTATCTTCCAGCCTCAGATAAATTTCATTGCCGCTGACCTTTTCAATGATGCCTTCAAATATCTTTTTCCCATCTACGGGTTCTGATAACTTTACCCTGGCCTTCTCCCCTGTAAAGCGATGAAAATCAGCGACAGATCTCAAAGTGCGTTCAAGCCCGGGAGAAGAAACTTCAAGATTATATGCATGATCAATTATATCTTCAACATCGAGATAATGACTCAGTTCACGGCTGACATTAGAGCAATGTGTCAACTCCACACCGCCTTCATTATCAATAAAAACTCGCAGAACCCAGCCATGCCCTTCTCTGCGAAATTGAATATCGAAGAGTTCTAATCCCATTGAAGGCAACAGTTCTTGAAGAAAGTCCTTTACTTTGTCGATAATATATTCACTCATGCACTGTATTCCAGTTACTCTTCTACCCAGCCTAGTATCTTCAGTACCTTAGAAAATCTTTTCCTGTTTCATTGGATTCTCAATGTCGCATTATAAGGAATCCTGTTTATCGTGAGGTAAAAGCAATC
>MAXH01000140.1 GCA_001750925.1 Desulfobulbaceae bacterium S3730MH12 | reverse complement strand
CTTCATTATCTGCTTGTATTCGTTTCTTTCTCACAGATAAAGACTATAATGGTCCAATATCTTTTGGCCAAGTATTTCTTTTAGCCGAAACTCATGTAATATAATTAATTCTGAAAGACATGCTGCGCTATTTTTACATTCTTGCCTTCCTTGTTTTCCATCAGATACAAGGTGCTTTTGTGTTCTCCAAAGTTATCAAGGTAAATCGTGCCAACCACACCAGAGTATGGTGAGGCTTTGATCATGTCTGTCTTTGTGATACTTGTAGTGCTTTTTTCAGTCATAGCTGCTTTTGCCAGAGCAACTATAGCGTCGTGCGCATAGGCTGCTACATGATAAGTCGAAGCGCCGAACAGCAAACGATATTTAACGGCAAACTCATTGCTTTCTCGTAACGTTGGTTCAGAGAGATCAACGTCGGTTCCAACAAATACAACACCCTCTGCCACCTTTCCTAAAGAATTCAATACAGTAGGATTAGAAAAACCTATACCGGCAACGAGTGCAACATCTGGATTAGTTTCCCGAATCTTTTTAGCAACAGCAATAAACGAAGGGCCATACCCAGTCAGAAATATGCAATCGGGAGAAAGAGAAACGACCTTTGCTATAAGTGAATGAATATCTTTAGGTAGAAATTCATAAGGTTGAGAAGTTACGACTGTAATACTCTTGGTCTTCATTATATTCAAAAAAAGCTGTTGATTGGCATGACCGAAATCATCGTTTATGTATAATACAGCAGGATATTTATATTTGTCGGCTATATACTTTGTAACCAAAGGAATGAAATCATCTGACGTTGGGTAAAAGCGGACGATAACTGAGCTGTTCTGCGGGAGCCCTGACAAAGATGTCGTCGTTGCAATAGTCGCTATGCCTTCCTGATCCACAATTGGTTTTATTGCACTCGAGACAGAACTAAGAGCCGTAATAACGGCATCCGGTTTATTTATCAGCATCGCAGATCTCAATGCGTCAATGCCATTTTTGGGTTTGCTTTTGGTGTCCACAATTCGGAGATTGATATGAATTTGATCCTCAAATTTCTTGTCCACGGTCGCCTGGCCAAGTTGCAGACCGTTCTTTAGGTATTCCCCAAGTGAAGCAGCCGGACCCGTGAGTGGCAGCAAGGCTATTACATCAAGACTACTCTGGATATTTTCTGAATCACTTTCTTTTATTTTTTCACAACTTGAAAGGGAAACAAGAAACATTGCCAACAGTGTTAAAAAAAATATTTTTTTCATAAGTTCTTGCTCCTTTATTCTATCTTCAGACCTCGTAATTTTCTATCAGGGCGATTCCCAGAATCCGTTTATTTACAAGACCTATCCGCATATTGCTTAAAAATTGGACGTTCAATCCATCCATAACTTACCCAAACACCTCTGTTTTACAGGAATGGCGTTTGAAGAACATGCTTTTTTGTCATAAAACTGTCCAATCTTTCTACGGGATAGGAGTCAAAATTTACGAGGTCTGATCTTACTGTTGCTTAACGATATTCATGGGAAGCGTTCTTATGACATGTTTAACAACATCCCAAGTAGAAAAAGTTCCTCCCATGTCTGGTGTAACCTTGCCATTTTTAATGGCATTACCTATGACGTCTTCCATCATTTGCCTAAAATTTTCACAAGAGAAAAAACCCTCAAGTATTTCACCTACACACCTAAGCGTCGCGAATGGGTTCACGATTCCCTTGTCCGCAATTTCATCAGCAGATCCATGTACCGTTTGATATTCCGTTAGCGTAGCGTAATCAGGATGCAAAAATACGTTTCTTGAACATAAACATGTCCTTGTACCGACACCAAACTGATAAAGAAATACTTCATGCAAAATGTCACCAACTTCGTTACCTGCAATAAAGAGTATATCTTCCATGTCATTGGTATCTCTGTGATAACGGAACAACTCTTCAGTAGCATGATTAGGCTGATAGAACTTTGCGCGCGGACATTCCTCACGTACCCACGTTTCCAAAAAATTTGCAAAGAGATGGTGTTTATATACCACCCAAATATGAAAAGGCTTTCTCAAGACAGATACGGCGTGTTGCCTTGCAAAGCATATTACTTGCGAGAAGTCTTTTTTAGAAAATTGTCCGGAAAAATGCACTGTGTCTTGTTCGATCTTCCAACTGCTATTTGAATAGTAGCCCTGCATTTCGTCGCGAACAAGCAGCATCTTTTTCATGCCCAACGGAATCAGTGCGGTTTGTATTGCCTTTGCCTTTTGACGAAAAAGGTACAGGGTCTCTGCATTGATGGCCGTTCTGAAAACAACATTTCCGCCTGACTGACAAAAATCGCTGTAAAAGTCAGATAATATCCGAACATCTGTAGTGACCTTTGTTTCAATCATCTCTGGATCGTCGTGACGGTTTTGAGTATAAGTAGAAAAAATGTGCTGACATTCCACAATTTCGAGTTTTTGGGAAAAATAATTACAGATCGTACCAATGGTGTGCTTAAACACTTCGGCAAGCTCAGATCCTGTACCGCTTCCTTTAATAATACCAACTCT
>MAXH01000139.1 GCA_001750925.1 Desulfobulbaceae bacterium S3730MH12 | reverse complement strand
TTCTTCCGGGATTGCCGAAGCAAGTACCACCTCAATTCTCGGATGCTCAACACCATCAATCATCCGACCGATGCCCCTGACATGGGTAGAGTGAGCCAGGACACCGCGGGGGATATCGGGGAATTTATCAGGTTGTTCGAGAAAGTAGTCTCTCACATGATAACCAACTTTTTCCATGTAATGACCCCATGTCCTCGAAATATCGGATATATGCGGGGCATATATGATCAGTTTTCCGTCGTCAGCCACCACTTGTTCAAGTTTGTACATAACCTTACCCCCTGTCCATATTTCATCATACATCGAGGGACAAACACCAAAGACTGTTTTATAAGGTCGATCTTTAACGATGATGTGGACTTTGGCCGAAATATCAGCTGCCAGGGACCACGCCTCTTTGCAATCGCCAGAACATAATCCGAAAAGCTCATCTTGATTTTTTACCACCATTGCAAGGCATCTCACCTCAACATCAACGAGGCACATAGCCTGGTTGATCACCTCTCTTACAGGAGTGTGTTTGATCCCTATGGTCCCCGGACAAGTTACCACCGCCCCGAGCCAGTGAAAGGAGTGAAGAAATTCGCCGCCGGATATACCGGGAAAGAGATATTTTGCACCACCTGAAAACCCGACCACCTCGTGGGGGAAAACGGGCCCCAGCACGATGATCAGATCGTAATCAAATATGGCTTTATTGATATCCACCGGAACGCGTTCCTTCAGGCGTCCTTCTGAAAGTTCCTCTATTTTCTTTTCTTCAATCCAGCCTATCCTCGCCAAGGTATCCGGCAGATCCCAACGGTGATTCAGGAATTGTGTGTTTTTGAACACCGCTTGCCGTTCTTTAGCCGAGATACCATAAAGTTTGAGGATGGCTTCGTCGCTTAAGGGAGTGTGAGTGCCGAGAGCTACCATGTAATCAAGGCGGGCAGCACTGTTGCGAATCTTGTCATGGAGTAGACGAATCATCATTGGCAGGGGGCAGGTACGGGTTGTGTCCGGCGTCAACACCAGGATTTTCTTCCCCGCTGTTACATCACTGGGAAATTCCTGCGATATTACCTTTGAAATATCCTGCTCAGTCAGTACATCTTTTTGTGAAGTTCCCTCTGATCCCATAATAAACCTCAGATGTTGTGGATCAAGTAGCCACCGTCGATGGGAATAGATACCCCCGTCATAAAACCAGATGCCTCTTTACTGGCAAGAAAAACCGTTGCTCCTGCAAGTTCCGAGACCTCACCAAAGCGCTTGAATGGAGTTCTGTTGATGACTGCTTTGCCACGCTCCGTGTATTCACCTGTCTTCTCATCAATGAGCAGCGCTTTGTTTTGTTTCCCGAGGAAAAATCCAGGCGCAATGGCGTTGACCCGTATACCATGCTCAGCAAACTCGTTGGCGGCGCCCATAGTTAGATTGAGAGTGGCTGATTTAGCCGCATTATAGCCCCATACTCCGGAGAGGGGGTTGTATGAAGTCATGGAAGTGAGGTTGATAATGGAACCCTTTATCGCCTCATCAATCCATCTTTTTGCAAAAATTTTGGTTGGTACCACCAAACCAGCAATAAGATTGAGATTGAGAATGTCTTTGAATTCTTCAACCTCAATATCAACGAATGATTTCTTCCCGCGATTACCGCCTACTCCGTTTATCAATATTTCCGGCATGGAGAAGTGGCTGGCAGCTTTGTCAAGTGCACTATCTACGCTTTGCTCATCACTGGTATCCACCTCTGTGGTGAGAAGCCTCTCTAACAACTCAGGTTTGTCACTGTAACTCTGAACAAATTTATCAAGTGAATTCCTGGTTCTGCTCCAAACCACTACGTTTGCACCGGCCTGCAGAAGGGCATCAGACATTACTGTTCCAATAGCACCTGCACCTCCTGACACCACAGCCGTCTTACCTTCGAGGCTGAATATGTCTTCAAGATAACTCATAATATCTCCTTCTATTTTCTTTCTTCTGTTTCCTTATATCTACCAAAATACGAATCTTAGAAATGAATACCGAAAGTAATCTTTACTCATCGAATAAAGCTCTCTACCGGAGATAGTAGAGAAGTAAAAACAACTTGTCAAGATCTTTATTTACTCACAATATAAAGTGCCAGACAAACACCACTCAACATACTTATCTCACTAATATATGGCATATATTAACCATAAACACACACTTACAAAGTGCATAACGAAAATTTTTTTATTGACAAGGCCATATTTTTGCGTCATTAATTTATTCACTTAATTATCAACACTATTCACACTGGGAGCTTCAATGCCTGTAGCAAACAGAGATCTCATGCGAGCCATCAACCGCTTTGCAATACTGCATGCTATCCGCGACGCCGGATCAGTCTCTCGTGTGGATATCTCTCGTTCAACGGGAATAAGTCAACCAACCGTGACCGGTATAACAGCTGAACTCCTACGTGATGGAATGTTACTCGAGAGAGAAAGCGACAAGTCAGGGGGCGGCAGACGCCCCGTACCACTGTCCCTCAATCCTCAGGGAGCCTTTACGGTAGGGGTCCATCTGTCAGTCAATCAGGTGAGCGTTGTTCTGATGGATCTTCAGGCCGCTATAATAAACACATATTCAGAAAGTCTGGACACGACCGATCTTTCAGTTGAGAAGGTGATCAATACTCTTGTCCAAGCCGTGCAGACCTGCCTGTGGGACTCAGATTTCTCCAAGAAACAAATATCCGGGATCGGCATAGCTATTCCAGGTTTGATAAACTCCCGCAAGGGTCACATTCACTACTTCCCAAACTACAATTGGAATGACATCAAACTTGCCGAATTGGTTTCCAAACGGACTGGTGTTCCTGTCTATGTTGAGAACAGCGCCAACACTCTTGTGGTTTTTGAACAATGGTTTGGAGTGGGCAGAGGTGCAGACAATTTCCTTCTGGTCACAACGGAGCATGGAATTGGGATGGGCATGGTTGTCGATGGCAAAATATACAGAGGTAGTCGAGGGATTGCAGGCGAATTTGGTCATACGATTGTGGACATGGACGGACCGCTCTGCAGGTGTGGAGAAAAGGGCTGTCTTGAGGCAATATGTGGTAACAATGCTATTTTGCGAGACGCTGAAGCGGTATCAACAAGAGGTTTGTGGAAACGTAAACAGGACGGACCTCTCAAAATAGAGGAAGTACTTGAGGCAGCAAAAGATGGTAACAAGGAGCTGATTGCCATCTACAAGAATGTCGGGGAAAAACTTGGTATCGGCTTGAGCAATCTCCATAAACTACTTGATCCTGAGAAAATTATTATCTCCGGTAAAGGGGTTCTCGCTGAAGATCTGTTATTTCAGCCTATGAAGACTACTCTACATAAAGACATTTCTTTTCAGGTAGATGCTCCAACCAGATTACACATACAAAAATGGGAACCGACAAATTACGCACGCGGTGCCGGTGCGCTTGTTCTCCAGGAGATTTACAACTCTCCTGCTAACAGAGTTGTGCCGATCATCTAGGAGCCTGTCCGAGAATGCATTTATCCTCAACTCTTCGTTATTTTCGAAAAAATGCTTATTCTCGGACAACCTCCTGGTAGTATAAATGAAAAATTGGGTCACGTTGTTTTGAGGTGTACATGGGAACAATAAGACAGAATGAAACAAAAAAAGAATCAATAGGAATCGGAAGAGAGAGGTATCTGACCACACAGACAATCTGATGATGGTGGTCATTGATTTCAATGACGGACCAACCAGTGAACCCGATCCACCACATTCCCACCCTCATGAACAGGTAAGCTATGTGGTGGAAGGAAAAGTAATTGTGGACTGTTTTACCCCACTACGTGAAGACTTTTTAGGCTCGTGACCATTGAACTCAATTCTTATTAAAGAGGCGTTGAGAGGCTAACCCAAAGCTCTTAGATGTACCGTTGTAAACCGTATTTTAAAGCTCTAAAAAAGACAATAGTGTTGATTTTAGTGCTGTTCAAACTAACCCACGGAGGTGGAAAATGTTCAAGAAACAAGTAGGAATGATAACGGTAGGTTTGCTATGTCTGATGATTGCTGTTCCAGCAATGGCCAAGAACATGGTTTTCAGAAGTGCTGATACACATGCAAAGGACTATCCAACTGTACAGGCGGTCATGCATATGAGTAGTCTGCTCGAGAAGTGGACGGACGGACGAATGAAAATAAAAATTTTCCCCGGACGTCAGTTGGGTGAAGAAAAGGCAACCATTGAGCAAACCATTGCCGGAGCAATTAACCTGAACCGTGTTAACCTTGCACCTCTCAACAGTTTTATCCCTGAAACTGCGATCCCTGCCCTACCTTATATGTTTCGCTCCAATGAACATATGTACAAAGTAATGGGTGGAGAAATCGGGCGTGAGATCCTTGATGCCATGATTCCTCATGGACTGGTCGGCCTGGCTTTCTATGACTCCGGAGCTCGATCATTTTATAACTCCAAACGTGCAATCAAATCTCCAGCCGATATGAAAGGGATGAAAATCAGGGTCCAGAACTCAGACCTTTTCGTCGCCACTATGGAAGCGCTCGGTGCAAATGCTACACCAATGGAGTTCGGCCAAGTGTATGAAGCTCTAAAAACTGGAGTTATCGACGGTGCCGAGAACAACTGGCCATCTTACGAATCTACCCGTCATTTTGAGGTAGCTAAGCATTATTCTCTCGATCAACATTCCATGTCACCTGAAGTTCTGGTTATGTCAAAAATTACCTGGGACAAGCTGAGTAAAGAAGATCAGGATCTCATTCGCAAGGCCGCTGTTGAATCAGTTCAGGTAATGCGTGATTTATGGAACCAAAGGGTAGAAAAATCCAAAAAAATCGTCATGGCCAACGGAAATGAAGTTATCGATAATGTAGACAAACAACCTTTCATCGATGCCATGGGCCCGGTTTACGAACGTTTTGCTAACACTCCCGAGCTTAAAGATCTGGTCAAGCGTATTCAAGCTGTCAAATAATAAATAAACGGATTGGCCCGGAAGTGATGTAATTGTGCTACCGGGCCAACTTTATCGAGATATTTATGCTTTCCTATATGACTGCATTTAACCGGATAGTTTCCAGGGTATGTCTCTGGTTCAGCGCCACCGGACTGGCGCTTATGACCGGTATAATCGGATGGCAGGTCTATGCCCGGTATATTCTGAACGACACACCCCGCTGGTCAGAAAGGTTCTGTCTGTTGTTGATGCTGTACTTTATCCTCTTTGCCGCAGCAGCGGGAATCAGAGATAAATCCCACATCGGCCTGGTGATCTTCAGAGACAGCCTGCCGCCTCAGCCCAGAAAAATAGTAATAATCGTAACACACCTTATTGTATTAGCCTTCGGAGCGGGAATGGTCTGGTTCGGAATGGATATGGTAATGTCGACATGGACTCACGTCATCCCAACTCTTGGAATACCGACGGGACTCAGCTATCTTCCTTTCCCATTGTCCGGTGGCCTATTTGTTCTTTTTTCCCTGGAGCATATCCTTTCGACACTTTTTAACAGGGCGGAATCGTAATATGGAGCTCATCGTTCTTTTTGGCACCTTTATATTTCTTTTATTGCTGGGCGTTCCCATCGCTGTCACTCTGGGGGGTTCTGCAATGGCCACTGTTGTGTATATGGATATCCCGCCGATGATCGTATTTCAACGCATGGCCTCCGGGATGAATGTTTTCTCACTTATGGCTATACCGTTTTTTATCTATGCGGGTGAGTTGATGCAGCACGGGGGAATATCGGAAAGACTGGTGAAACTGGCGAATGCCATGATCGGCCATATCCGAGGGGGCCTGGGGTTGGTCAACGTATTATCATCTATGCTGTTTGGAGGGATATCCGGTTCAGCCGTGGCTGATGTCTCCGCCCTGGGATCGACATTAATCCCAATGATGAAAGAGAAGGGTTATGACCCCGACTATGCCGTTAACGTGACTGTGACATCTGCAACAATCGGCTTGATTGTACCGCCGAGCCATAACATGATTATCTACTCGATAGCCGCTGGTGGAACGGTTTCTGTTTCTGCTCTCTTTATGGCAGGGTTCATTCCCGGAATATTGTCGGGGTTGTCGCTGATGGTTGCCACCTATCTTGTAGCCATCAAGCGTGGCTATCCACGTGAAACCTTCCCTGGATTTAAAACCCTTATTTTGCTTTTCGCTCACGCACTACCGGGGCTTATGACAGCAATTATTATTATTGGTGGAGTTTTATCCGGGATATTCACAGCTACAGAATCAGCTGCAATTGCCGTCATATATGCTTTATTCGTGACCGGTTTTTTTTACCGCTCCCTGAAATGGAAAAATTTCGTTGCAGCCACACTCGGTGCCGTCAAGACAACAGCTATGGTGCTGTTGATCATTGGAACAGCAGCCTCTTTTGCCTGGCTCCTGGCGCTGAATCAGGTTCCCGACAGGTTGTTCATGTTGCTACAGACCATCTCAGACAATCCTCTTGTCATAATGCTCATGGTCAATGTCATACTGCTGTTCCTGGGAACATTCATGGACATGTCACCGCTTATCATTATTTGTACGCCGATTTTCCTTCCAGTCATGACTCAGCTTGGGATGGATCCGGTCCAATTCGGTATTGTCTTAATGGTCAATCTTGGGATTGGTCTGGTGACCCCACCGGTGGGATCCGTACTCTTTGTAGGCTGTGCAGTTGGCAACGTAAAGATGGAAGATACGACCAGGACGATCTGGCCGTTTTACCTGGTGATGGTGATTACCTTGTTGCTGGTGACCTATATTCCTGCCATAAGTATGTTTGTTCCTAATATCCTGATAAATTAGCTGTAAATGAGCTCTACTTGGGGCAATCTATTGGTATCTGCTTAAAACGCTCCAATGGTGCAGAAAAAACCCAAATACCCTTCAGGAAAAGCATTCGGGCTTGATCACAGGTGGTCAATTTTAGATTGTCATTTCTAAGAACTTTCTCGAATATTTCGCTGATATCCGTTTGAATAGCTTTAAATGCTTCCTTGCCACCCCTGCTGCCTCAAATTGGTGAGAAGACCCCAGGGGCTCCGCAAGCTGTCTGATGGTAGATTAATTATTGATCAGCAGCCCGATGCTGTCATCCTGAGCAGCTACATATTTCTTTAAATGTTTAATATCCTGCGTTTTTGTCTTTTCAGACTGTTTGATTTCAACAAAAAAGGTGATCCTTCCATCAGATGATCTGAAAAGACCATCTGCTTCAACTCTTGTAGTGGTTCCGGAAAAATACAACCTTCTATGAGAACCATGGAAACGGAGATTTTTCTATAAATATAGTTGGGTATTTGTCAGCTTTAGAAGTAAAAGGGTACAAGACTTAGCAATGTTGCTAATTTCATAACGTACCTGGAGTCAATCAAATATTGCTAACTGCACGAGAAACAAGAAGAGACAATGGAAAATTTTGTAAAACCAGACACTCTCATTGATCAGGAATACCATGGCAGCATCCTCTTATCAGATAATTATTCAGCCTCCTTGAAACACCGACTGGCAGAATGCATCAAATGCTATCGGGCTTTTGAAAATACAGGCAGTGCCGCCATGCTCTATATTGCAGCATGGAAAGGCAATGACAAAAGAATTTGGTATGAATATACCGGCAGAGATTTCATTTCTCTTCTTGGATGTGAAGAGCATGAGATTGACGAAGTTTTTCGTAAAAGTGTTATAGATCGTCGTATATACAAAGATCTGAACGTAGAAGTCGGTGTTCAAAAACAGGTCAAATCCCACGATGAAATTAGCAACACATGGGAAGAATTACGGGAAGAAGGGATAAAGGCCGGGACAATTGAGGCTGTCTACAAAATTACGATTGGTCAAAACAATACGGCCTGGCTCAAAGACCAGGCAACCATTGAAGTATACGAACAAGACAATATTTGCCTGTCTTTGGGTTTTTTAACCATCGTTTCCAAAGAAATGGAAGCAGAAGACAAGTTAAAAAAACACCATGATCTCCTTGAAACAATTGTCCAGGAACGTACGGCTGAATTAACAACGCTGAACAGGCAACTTCAACAGGAAATTGAAGAACGTAAACGCACACAAAAAAAACTGAACCACAGTTACCTTCAACTACAGCAAAGCCTTGATAAAATTGTCAATGCCATGTCTCTCACCCTGGAGGAACGGGATCCTTATACAGCTGGTCATCAAAAACGTACTACTGACCTTTCTCTGGCAATTGCCAGGGAGATGGGTCTTTCCAAACATGAAATAAAAGGTCTCCAGCTGGCAGGATTAATTCACGATATGGGAAAAATATCCGTCCCTGGAGAAATTTTGAGTAAGCCTGGATGTCTTAACGATGCAGAGCTGCAATTGATTAAAAGACATCCACAGGTAGCCTATGATATTTTAAATAAAATTGATTTTCCCTGGTCCGTAGATCAAATTGTGCTCCAGCACCATGAGAAATTAGATGGTTCAGGTTACCCTCAAGGACTTTCCGGGGAGGAAATTCTCCTGGAATCCAGAATACTATGTGTCGCCGATGTAGTGGAGACCATGGAGACCCATCGTCCCTACAGGCCGAGCCTGGGTAGAGATGCAGCCCTTGGGGAAATCAGTAAAAACAGAGGTATTCTTTATGATCCCGAGGTAGTCGATGCCTGTCTCAAGCTGTTTCAGGAGAAAGGTTTTCAATATTCAACGGGCTCTGCTACCTTGGCCACAGAGTAAAAATCCTGAGTACAATGGAAATGAAATCGGTCATAAATAATCTTCTACCTGAAATGTGTTCCTTGCAGTTCTTATAATTATAACCCTTTGCTCATCGATGACCAATAAAGAAATCATTCTTCGTTTATATGGGAAAATCAGTCCATACAGAACCAAACTCATAATTGCCATGATAGCGATGATCTTCGTCGCTGCATTCACCGGTGCCCAGGCATATCTGGTAAAAGATCTGCTTGATAAGATCTTTATGGAAAAGAATCTTTTTTTCCTGAAACTGCTGCCTGTGATTGTCGTCCTTGTTTTTTTCCTTAAAGGCATCGCTTACTATTTCTATACTTTTATTCTCGAACAGGTGGGTCAGTCGGTAATACGTGATTTTCGCCAGGAGATATTCAACCATATTCACAAACAGTCCCTCTCTTTTTTCACCAACATGCCCACCGGGACACTGATGTCACGAGTAATTTCCGATGTCACCCTTATGCAGTCAGCAGTTTCTAACGCACTTGTTGCTGTCGTCCGGGATTTTTTCCAGGTGGTGATCCTGCTCGGACTCGTTTTCTACATGAACTGGAAACTTGCAATGTTTTCCTTTATCGTTCTGCCGGTTGCTGTCTATCCCATTGTTAAATTCGGTCGGATTTTCAGAAAACTGAGTACAGCAACACAGGAAGAAACTGCAAATGTATCCAACATTCTCCATGAAACCATAACCGGCAACCGTATTGTAAAGGCCTTCTGCAAAGAACAGTATGAAGGACAGCGCTTTTGGGATCGGGTGTCTACCCTCTACTCAATCACCATTAAGGCAGCCAAATATCGCTGCCTGCAGCATCCGCTGATGGAATATATAGGTGGTGTTGCAATTGCACTGATCATCTGGTTTGGCGGCCGTGATGTTATAGAGGGCAACTCGACACCCGGTACTTTTTTTGCTTTTCTCACCGCTCTTATTGCCGCCTATGATCCTGTTAAAGGGGTCACTCGAGTCAACGCTACTATCCAGCAGGGACTTGCTGCAGCCACACGGGTATTTGAACTTCTGGATACAGAGCCTGAAATTCAGGATAAAGAGAATGCAAGAGAGCTTCCTGCGTTCAGCTCCCTCATTGAGTTTAAAAATCTCTCCTTCAGTTATGACAATAAGGTTCAAGTGCTGAAAAAAATCAACCTGAAAGTCCCTGCAGGTGAGGCGCTGGCAATAGTCGGACCCAGCGGCGGCGGTAAAACTACACTTACCAATCTCATACCGCGTTTTCTCGATATCAGCGACGGCAATATATTCATTGATGATATTGATATTCGCAATGTCACGTTGAAATCACTACGCAACCAGGTGGCCATGGTTACCCAGCAGACCATCCTGTTCAATGATACAGTCAGAAATAATATCGCCTATGGAGATCAGGAAGCCACTGATGAAGAAATCAGAGATGCAGCAAACGCAGCGCATGCTCTGGGGTTTATTGAAGATCTCCAGAATGGATTCGATACTAATATCGGCGAGGGAGGAGCACGGTTGTCCGGAGGCCAGCGTCAGCGGCTTTCCATTGCCAGAGCGATATTGAAGAATGCACCAATCCTCATCCTGGACGAGGCAACTTCGGCCCTGGATACAGAATCGGAGCGAGAGGTGCAAAAAGCCCTTGAAAACCTGATGAAAAACCGTACAACTTTTGTTATAGCCCATAGACTCTCCACTATTAAAAATGCAGACCGAATTATTGTGGTAAAAGATGGGCTTATTGTAGAACAGGGCACCCACGAAGAACTTCTGTCACAGAAGGGCGAATATGAGCTGCTCTACAATATGCAGTATAAATGATGGTGTTGTAATCAAATGACATGCACCTCTATCACATTGAGTTTGCAGCTCGTACATAGCTCGACTATTTCAACCTGATATGGCGTATTTACTGTTACTTTTATCCGCTCTTTTCTGGTCCGGAAATTTTGTTTTAAGCCGTGGTATGCATGCAGATATCCCCCCCCTGAGCCTTTCTTTCTGGCGCTGGACAGTCGCACTCCTTATTCTCCTCTGTTTTAGTATGCGCCACCTCTGGGGACAGAAGCAGATAGTCCGAAAACATATCAGATTTATCGCTGTCCAGGGACTTCTGGGAGTCGCTGGTTTTAACAGTCTCATCTATATTGCCGTGCAGACCACCACAGCAATTAATGCAGTTCTGGTGAACTCCTGTATCCCTGTATTGATCGCCGTGTTCTCATGGATTCTATACAAAGAAATGATGACCCTGAGACAATGTCTCGGGGTATTGGTTTCTCTATGCGGAGTATTGCTTATCATCGCCAGGGGGGAATTGGCCCATCTGATGGCAATGAGTTTTAATCGGGGTGATCTGCTGGTATTGATTGCCGCCGCCATCTGGGCACTTTATTCGGCCAATTTACGAAAATACCCGAAGGAACTTCACCCACTTGCATATCTGTCAGGAATTATAATAAGTGGACTTCTGGTGATTTTTCCATTTTATCTTATGGAAATGTCTAGTGGCAAAAGTATGATTATAACGGCTTCCTCAGTTGTCACTGTCCTCTATGTAGCTATCTTCGCCTCGCTTCTGGCATTTATATTCTGGAACAGGGCGGTGAGAAGTGTCGGTGCCAATAAAGCCGGACCATTCATTCACCTTATGCCGGTCTTCAGTACGTTGCTTGCGGTCATTTTTCTAGATGAAACCATTCATGCGTACCATATCAAAGGGATATTACTGATATTTTTCGGCATCCTGATGACAACATTCATGATCACAAAAAAATAGGTCCGGAGCGTATACAGTTCTATGACAGCCTTAAAAGATATTGTACGAGTTGTAAGAACAGAGTAGGTTGAGAAAGGATTTGGGCTGAAACAGACAGGTTAGGTTTTTCAAGATTGTCATCATAAGAACGGAGAATATAATGGTATGGCTGGCATTGAGTGGTTCAGTAATCGTCGTTGTTATTACTTTGATTTTACTTCAGAAAAAGTCAGGGGAAATTAGTAGACTCTCTAAAGAATTATCCCTCATTCAACAGGAACGAGATGATAAAAGTAGTGCGCTCAAGCAGCTGGAAGATAATTTTGAAGACAAAATGGATAAAGTCGTAGAGTCCTCTATCCAAAAAATTTCCCACGCAGAACAGGCAAAAGAAGAAGCCGTTCAGGCTGCGACAGACAATTATGAAGTGGCGGCAGAAGCTCATGCCAAACTAAAAGAAAAGGACGATCTTATTAAAAAACTGCAAGGCAGCTAACCAACAGATATCACCTATATTGACCAACTATGCCGGCAGCACCACTTATCACTTCCAATAGAATCTTTTGAATAACAGGCAAACTATCCATAGCAAATCTTTTTTTTATGCAATAGTACTCTCTCTTCTTTTTGTACTGACAGCCGGCGCTACCGAGGATAACAAGAAAGAAGTAGAGACAACAGCAGTTGACCCGGCCGAAAAGCAGGAAAAAAAGAATCTGGCTACGTTCATCAAATATGAGACTGCATTTTCCAAAAGCCTCGTTGATCTGAAGGATAATCTGGGGAAACTGGTCGACCCGGAGAAATACCAAGAGCAGATTACAAAAATTGCAGAGCAGATCGATCAGCTTGAATGGCAGGTACAGATGGCCAAGACCGATGTCAATATGCACCATGAGCAGTTATCTGTCTTTGACATAAAACTTGCCAGACAGGAATTAGCTCTCAAAAAAATAGACAAACCTCTAACAAAAAGTATTCAACAGCTGTCCGACTGGGCAGTGGAGTGGGCAAAAAAGAAACAAGAGCTAATAGAATGGCAGAAAACCATTCCACCGCAAAGTACTTTCGCTCTTGTTCTTGAAAATATCGACGAATTGAGCAAAACAGCTGCCGGCGCCCTGGATATTATCAGCGACAAACTACACCCTGCCATTGAAACCGGACAGCAAATCAGCAAACTCCAGGTGAAGACATATAGTCTTATTGTAGGTATTGAGGATCTCATTAGAGAAACAAAAACGAGAGGCTTTGAGCGGACTATGCCTTTCATCTTTTCAACGGATTTTTTTCAGCTCATTAATCTTAGACTTTTCCAGACAACATGGGAAGGAGCAAAGAATTCATTCCTGAGCATGAAGAAGGTTCTGGGTGATCACCCGACTTTTTTTCTTTCCAATCTTCTTGGCATCATACTTCTGGCAACGGGTATCAGATATATGGGACGCAATATCAAGCCGTCCGATAAATGCTATCTTTTTACCCAGAAACCAGTTTCAGTTTCGATTTTCTTTTTCCTGGTTTTTTATCTCATCTTCCATATTGCACTTATAGGCAGCCTCATTAATCTTGAACCTGTTCTTCAGATTCTTGTAAGTTTCTCTGTTATCCAGCTGGCTACAATTTTCACCAGATACAGTCATGGAGAGATACGGCTTCTTCGCTTATTTGCACTCCTCTTAATAGTCACCTGGTTTTTTAAAATTATCGCTTTGCCTTCACCATTAATGCAAATCTTCGTCGCTGCAATATCCCTTTGCATGATCTGTTACTGTCTCTGGCGAAGCCGGGATCTGCAAAAGAAAAAAATGAGCGGAGTACGGATCATAGGTTTGCGCCTTATCATAGTGTTCTTCACAATCACCTTTGCAGGGATGATATTCGGCTATAAGCAGTTTGCCCTCAATGTCTTTACCTCCCTAATCATGGGGGTTGTGGCTGCCCATGTTGTGGCCCTGATCTATCTCATTGTAAATGCAGCACTTGAGTTGGTTCTCTCACAGATGCCGTCCAAACTCATCCAGGTAAATCGTTCAGCCATCGTTGACCGGGTGGCTCCAATAGTCGGTTTTGTTTCGGGAGCAATGTTCCTCTTTATCATCCTGAAAGAATGGCAAATCTATCCGTCACGGGAAGCTGCGGCAAAGGGTCTGTTGTCTATGGGGTTTACCTTGGGAGGGATGAAAATATCACCGGGATCAATCCTGCTGACAGTAGGGACAATATATCTAGTGTTAATGCTCTCAAAGGCAATACAACAAACTCTACTTGATAGTGTCTTTCCCAGGTATCGTGTGGAACTTGGGGTGCAACTCTCCATGGTACGTCTGATACACTACTCTGTGCTCGTTATCGGATTTATTATCCTGCTGAATATTCTGGGGTTTGAATTGACCAAGTTGACAATTCTTGGTGGTGCTCTCGGTGTGGGAATCGGTTTTGGCCTGCAGGCGATTGTCAACAACTTTGTAAGTGGCCTCATTCTTCTTTTCGAGAGACCGATCAAAGTTGGAGATACCGTCGAGGTCGGCAACGAATTTGGCGAAGTGAAAAAACTCGGCCTGCGAGCCACAATTGTAAGCACTTTCGATAATGCAGAAATCGTCATTCCCAACTCGGATCTCATCACAGCTCCCGTGACAAACTGGACACTCACCGGTAGACAGGCAAGAGTAAAAGTACCTATTGGAGTTGCCTATGGTTCTGATATCCAAAAGGTTCTTGAAATTCTAATGTCCTGTGCACAGGAACATCCGCTGGTACTGTCACAACCCCAGCCGAAGGCCCTTTTTCTAGCCTTTGGAGCAAGTTCGCTGGATATTGAGTTACGGGTATGGACGCCTGATTTTTCCGACAGAAGGCAGCTTCTGAGTGAGTTAAACCAGGAAATTGAAAGTGAATTTTCTCTGGCTGGTATTGAGATACCCTTTCCCCAGGCGGATCTGCACCTGCGTAGTGTAGATGACCGGGCCGCAGCAACCTTAACCCAAGGCGGCGCCCAGCAGAGCTCATAGTCTTGACACCTACCGAAACTCATAAAACAAAGCGTTATTTACATAAATTTTGAAATAAGGAGGTATTGTGGAAAATAGTTCAGTGAAAGACCTTATGATACCCATCTCCGAATACGCAACTGTCGTACTCGGAACACCCCTCGCCGATGCTGTAACTGCCCTGGAAAAAGCCCAGGAAGCCTACACTGCAAGCAAATATCAGCATAGAGCTATTCTTGTTTTAGACAATAACGACAATGTCGTCGGCAAGATAGGGCAACTGAGAGTACTCGAAGCCATAGAACCGGAATATGACGTCAAAGATAAGATTAAAGAACTAAATCATTATAATTTCAGCGAAGAATATCAGGCCCAACTTCGGAATAAATATCGTTCTGAAGTGCCGATCCTGAAAACAGAACAGCTGAAGGTCATTGCTACCAAAAAAGTTGAAGAATTTATGCAAAAGCCCAGTTCCGGTGAGTTTGTTGCAGAGAGCTGCACTCTTGACACCGCCATACATAAGCTGGTTGCAGGCAGACACCAGTCCTTACTGGTTACACGTAAAGAAAAAATTATCGGTATTCTCAGAATGACTGATGTGTTTGCCGCTGTTTTTCACGAAATACGGGTATTCGATGTATAAGAAAAGTAGTTCATATTCGAAGATATAATTTTTCTATCTCAATAGCCCTGGAAGGGTAGAAAATAATTTCTAACACCCATGAAATGAATTTCACAACAATGACACCGCTTCGCTGTTATGAAAGTGCTAACGAAGGATACAACATATGCGTGAATTGGAAAAACTCTATAACAGGATTGTTCAAAGAGTAAATATTAATTTAAGGGAGCTCGATTTTGATGTAATTCCCTTTGCCCGTGAACTTATCCCTCCTGATCAGATGACTAAATTCTATGCCTTTTATGGTATAACCCCCGATCACCCCCTGGATCTACATTTTAAACATTCCGCTCTTGCAGGCAGCTATTTTTTAGGCAAATGCCGTATCAACAATTCACTCCTGTATAAAAGTGATATTCGCGGTGATGAGCTAAAGCGGAAAAAACAGGTTTTTCGCTACCAGAATTTTGAGATCCCCCTCACCACGGATGAAGTAATCGCAATAGAGGACAGCATTCTGGTAAAAACTCTGGTACATAATTTTTCTCACGATCCGGAAACAGCGGAAAAGTTTTTTATAAAAAACACCCTGGCCATGGATTACTCAAATATTCACGGCGCTCCAAGTGACGGGTGTTTTCTCGGCCCCTTTGCCACTGTAGATCTCACAACCATGCGGGATTGCGCAATTGGTTGCTATTCCTACGTCCAGGCGGGAGAGATCAACCACCTGCGCACTGCTCCCGGAACGATCTGGGTGAATAGTCCAGGAAATTTCAACTTCCTCTACTCATACCCGACCGAAGCCCTTGCCCACTATGTCTCTTTTTCACCGGAAAACGTCCCCTGGGGGGTTCTTTTTGACTTTATTGAAGACCGTAAAGATGCCTTCCAGCGTGTCTTTGATTTTGTCAATCTTGATGCAATTGAGTCCATCCCTGACACTGCCTCTCTGGATCGTTTCGCTGTTGTACTGCCAAAGACCAGAATTGAGGATAATGTGCTCGTGGCGCAGAGAGCATATCTTGAAAACTCAATCCTGGGCAAGGGAGCCAACGCCCAGGAGAATTGTTTTATCATCAACTCACACCTTGAAGGTCTCAATGTTACCGCCCATGGTGCAAAAATAATAGAGGCAAACCTGGAGACAGGTGTCTTTGTCGGCTTTAACAGTTTTCTCTATGGAAAACCGGAGAGTAAACTGAATATCGGCAAAGGGTCGATAATAATGCCACACACCATAATTGATATTGATGAAACGCTGGAGATCCCCGCTGACCACATGGTCTGGGGGCTTGTGAGAAATGACAAAGAACTGGCTGAGAACAGTATCGCACTGGAACAACTGGTAAAAGTTGAAACCTCATTTTCACGAGGCAAAATGCATTTTGAAGGCCGGGGCAAGCTGTTTGTTAAGGCATTTAAGGATCGTATTCATCACATTCTTGATGTAAACGGTGCCTTCTACGATGGTGATAAAAATGAGGGCCATGCCCAGAGAAACCAGAATCTTTCACTGAATACTATCCAGCCGTTCCATTTTGGTGAAATGGAGGGGATGTATCCGGATATTCAAATTCAACCTTGATGAACTCGTAAAAACCTGTTTTGCTGGATGGATTCGTAAAAAACTTCATATCCGAGGCGCATAAATTTTCTATCATTTCGGCGTACTAAAGTACGTCGTGATGATAGAAAATTTATAGCAACGAAGTAGATGGAGAGTTTTTACGAATCCATCAATGGTCAGGGTCTTGCTTCATAACCAGAATCAACTGGTAAACTTTTTTGTTTGGCGGAGTCTACAGCCAGTCGATCGCACTGTTCATTATATACATTGCCGGCATGACCTTTCACCCACCGAAATTGTACATTGCTATTTTCGGTAAGCTTTATCAGTTCCTGCCAGAGATCAATATTAAGAACGTCCTGACCATCAGATTTTTTCCATCCGTTCGACTGCCACTTTTTCACCCAGCCTTTGTTGATCCCATTTACCAGATAGCTTGAATCCGAATAGAGCTTTATCGGCTTTGTGCCTGTTTCAAACTGGCGGAGAGCAACTATAGCAGCCATCATTTCCATTCTGTTATTGGTGGTCAACCGATAACCTCCGCTTAACTCCTTTTCCCTGCCGGCTTCTATGATCACAGCACCATATCCGCCTGGTCCGGGATTATTAAGACTGCTGCCATCGGTGTAAATAACAATATCGGTAGACTCATCCTCAGGATAGACTTTCCTCTGAGTTTTCTTGCCGATGGGAGAAGCTTTTTTTGAGTACACAGGGTCGTCCAACCACTTTTCTGCACCCGCTCTGCTGGAAAAACTCTTATACTTTGCTCCACCAAATCCTTTAACCTGCTTCTCGGTTATCGACCAGTCAGTGAAAATACCACACTGACGCCCTACTGCTACTGCATAGAATTTCTTTTTCGCCATTCTTAAAGGTACAAGGTTAATTAGCTGTTTAGGCTGTAGGCTGTTAGCAACTGCCAGTTTCGAGGGTACTAAAAATTGCTCCGTCCTAAAAGCCTAATTGCCTATAGACTAAATACCTATGTACTGATCATGTATTATCAGGATTACAGGCACAAAAAAAGCCGAATCACCCTTCCAGGCAACCCGGCTCGTACAAAACATATCTACAACCTGTAGATTTTAACAACCTTTAATGCCTCATCCTCCAGCACTCTTTTTTTCCTTTTTGGCTGCAACGACTTCACCATCTTTACCCAAAGGGCCGGCAATTGCATCACGGGATACTTTGATAACAATGTCCTTTGCGATTTCAAGCTTGATTACGGTATCAGTCAGTCCCGTTATCACACCATGCACACCGCCTTTAGTCATTACCTTATTGCCTTTCTTCAACTCATTGAGAAAGTTCTGGTGCTGCTTGGCCGACTTCTGCTGGGGCCTGATAAGCAAAAAATAAAATACAACAAAAATAAGAATAAGCGGGATAAATGAAGCAAACCCACCAGCGGAACCTCCTGTCATAACAATTCCTCCAAATAAATAATGATGTTTACATAATATGAACAATAAAGCGACTGTACGACATGGTAATCATTCAAGCTCAAGCTTGCTATAAAAATCTTTCCTGAACTGGACGAAAGTCCCCTGCTCAATGGCGGATCGAATAGTGGTCATCAAATTAAGATAATAGTGAAGGTTGTGAATGGTATTAAGATGATAACTGAGTATCTCACGACTTTGAAAAAGATGCCTCAGATATCCCCTCGAATAATTCCTGCAGGTATAACAACCACACTCCTCATCGAGAGGGTTCTGGTCTTCTCTGTATCTGGCATTTTTTATTACAACCTTCCCTTTGGAAGTAAAAAGTGTACCGTTTCTGGCGTTCCGGGTCGGCATAACACAATCAAACATATCAACTCCCCGCCATACACCTTCTACAAGATCTGAAGGAGTACCGACGCCCATAAGATAACGTGGAAAATCTTCAGGCAGACATGGCGCAGTTGCTTCAGTCATATCGTACATCAAATTTTTATCCTCTCCAACACTGAGTCCGCCGATTGCATAACCATCAAAACCTATGTTTATCAGTTCTTCTATATGGGCCTTTCGCAAATCAGAATACATTCCTCCCTGAACAATACCGAAAAGCAGCTGTTCACGCCTGGTATGCGCTTCCCGGCAGCGTTTTGCCCAGCGGGTTGTCAGGTTCGTTGACTTGATTGTTTCCTCCCTGGTAGCCGGGTAAGGAATACAGGTATCCAGGCACATCATGATATCGGAACCAAGAGACTGCTGAACCTGTACAGCATCCTCCGGACTGAGAAACAGCTTAGAACCATCAAGGTGTGAACGGAAAGCTGCCCCTTCCTCTGTAATCTTTGCCAACTTTCTAAGGCTGAAAATCTGGAAACCGCCACTGTCAGTTAAAATTGCACCCTTCCAGTTCATAAATTTATGCAGGCCGCCAAATCTTTCTATCAGCTCATGGCCGGGCCGAATGAAAAGATGGTATGTATTGCCCAGAATAATCTGAGCAGACATCTCCTCCAGGTTTTCAGGGGTCACCGCCTTGACTGTTCCCTGTGTACCAACAGGCATAAAAACCGGTGTCTGAAAAACAGCATGGCCAGTCTTCACTTCACCTCTTCTTGCCCTGCAATCATCTGACTGTTTATGCAGAGTAAACGCTGTTTTTGTTTGCATAGGAATTACCAATTTTTTTGCATTTTTATAACTTATTCTGTAGAAGAGTAACTCACATATCAGGCGCCAAAGATCATCATCACACCCATGATGATGAGAAAGATATAGATCATTTTTACATAATTTTTGTCAGGAAGAAAGCGGTAGAGACGCGAGCCTCCAAGTGTTCCCGCCAGAACAAAAAGTGCTGATGCCAGAAATAATTGAAGCGATTGTTTAGTAATCACCCCGGTCAACCCGTGCACGGTGACAATGAGGTAGGAGTTAACCATAAAAAAACCGGTCAGAGTTGCTTTAATCTCATCCTTATTCCAATTTTTCAATGCAGCGTAAATAATCGTGGGTGGGCCTCCGACACTGAAAGCTGCACCAATTGCTCCCGAAGAGAATCCTGCAACCCATGACCATACAGGATGCAGTTTCCGGGGTTTTGGTTGGACAGCAAGACTGTATATGGCATAGGTTGTAAGAAGAGTTCCAAGAAGAAATCTCATCGTTGCTGCATCCACCGTTTTCAATACAGTTGCACCAACCAGAATACCGGGTATTGCACTGAGACAAAGGGGCATAATTTTTTTTCTGTCAACATCCTTTTTCAGCTGCAGGATCAGGGTTGTGGTGATGATGAGACTGTTCAACATGCAGAGCGGTACTGCAGTTTTGATGTCTACTACAAGGCAAAGCAATGGTATAGCTACAAGAGCAGAACCAAACCCAGTCAGTCCCTGAACGAGACCTGCCAGCAGAAATATCATTCCTACGATTAATGCTATCGACATTGTATCACTTATTTTGCTTCATCGTTTTATATGAAAGTCATGTTTGCTCCCCAGACAGGGAGGGATTTGGAGGAGTGTCGACACAACAGGTAAGCGTTCATATTTCGGCAGCAGCCCTGATTTCCGATTCATATTTTTCAATTTCTTCAACAAGCCTGAACTGAATGACAGCTCTCTGTAAATTTTCACCAGAAAAATCGATCTTGAAATATCTGTTTCCCACCAGATGATCGGTAAAAAAACGAAGCCCGAGTTCGAAAGTGAGCAGCAAAACAGCATCATATATATAGCTGCGCGCAGAAGGAGAAAACAGTGAGCCGGCCTGCAGGAAATAACCTTCCAGGATCGCTTTACAGATCTCCATATCAAATTGAATTTCCCGATTCACACCCCCACCCTCACCACTCCTGTTACAGCATGACCGTAAGCAATCTCCCAGGTCATAGTGGAGCAAACCGAGGCTGACCGTATCCATATCTATCAGACCAACGCCACACCCCAATTTATTGAAGATAAAATTATCTATTTTCGGGTCACCATGTATCGGTTGCTTAGTAAGAATTCCATCTTCTTTAGCTCTTTCAAGAATCGCTGCTTTATTTCTGTGTTTCTCGATAGATTCCTGACAATATTGCGAGCCCGCCTCCATACTGCTGTTTTTTTCCCGGGTACAGTCAAACTTCTCCAGATATTGAGGAAGAATATGAAAACCCGGCAGGGGATCATGCAGAGTCTCACCATCCATATCAGAGACAAGGAGATGAAAAATCCCCAGGGTTCTCCCCAGCTCATATCCCTGTTGACGGCTATTCAGCACCGTTACAACCTTATGGTGCAGGTAGGTTTGACCACGCCAGAAATCCCCCCTCTCATCACGGAAGAAGAGATTTCCCTGGTCAGTAAGAACGCTCCTGGCAAATTGCCATTCCGGTGCTATAGCACCAATCCTTCGTTCAAGATGTGCAGCGATCTTTTGGAAATTGGTTATCACATGGAGAGGTTTGGGAAATACAGTAGCGGATATCCGTTGCAGAATAAACTTTTTTGCTGATGTCTTTACCAGATAGGTATCATTTATATTACCATGACCTATGGGAACAATAGTACAATCTGAATGCCTGGGACAGAACCGGCTGAGTAGTTCCTCCAGAACCCCGTCGACAGAAATAGGTGACTGGATCCTTGTCATGGCTGGGACAGTTGTCGGCCGATCAGGGGTTCCGTCCGACTGCTATTGTCAGGGTTTTTGATGATGGTAAATTTGAAGATTACTCCCATTCGATAGTAGCAGGAGGTTTAGATGAAATATCATAAACCACCCTGTTCACACCGCGTACCTCGTTGATTATACGACTGGAGATATCACCTGAAATCTCGTAAGGAAGTTTTGTCCAGTCAGCAGTCATCGCATCCCTGGAATCGACACAGCGAATAGCAATTACATACTCATAGGTACGACCATCTCCCATCACCCCTACTGTCTGGATAGGCAGGAGAACAGCAAAAGACTGCCATACTTTCCTGTACCAACCCGCTTTTCGCATCTCCTCCAGTACAATCACATCGGACTCCCTGAGAATACGCAGCCGTTCGGCCGTAACCTCCCCCATGATCCTGATGCCAAGGCCAGGGCCGGGGAATGGCTGACGATAGACCGCCTCTTCCGGCAGACCAAGCTCCAGGCCAAGTTCACGAACCTCGTCTTTAAAAAGCTCACGAAGGGGTTCAATCAGTTCAAGTTTCATCACTTCAGGCAAACCACCGACATTATGGTGGGACTTGATAGGTGCTTCCCCTCGGAAAGAGACCGATTCGATAACATCAGGATAAAGGGTACCCTGAGCGAGATATTCAACACCACCTATCCGGCTCGCCTCTTCTTCAAATATTTTAATAAAACCAAGACCTATACGCTTCCTCTTTACCTCCGGATCCTTGACTCCATCAAGCTCCTGCAGAAAAAAATCTGTTGCATCAACGTCAATAACGCTCAGTTTGCTTTTCTCCCTGAAAAAACGAAGAATAGACTCCGATTCCCCGCTGCGCATAAGACCGTTATTCACATAAATACAGGTAAGCTGATCGCCCACAGCCCGGTGAACAATAGCTGCCACTACCGAGCTGTCCACCCCTCCTGAAAGTGCGCATATCACCTTGTCTGCGCCAACTTTTTCTTTAATTGCCTTTGTATGGCTCTCAATAAATGAGTGCATCGTCCAGCTTGGACTACAGTGACAAATACCAAAAATAAAATTTCTCAGAACATCAGTGCCTATAAGGGTATGAGCTACCTCGGGATGAAACTGAACTGCAACAAACGGTTTTTCCTTATGTCGAAGGGCGGCATAAGGTGAGTTGTCACTGACTGCAGTTGCTTCAAAACCTTCCGGAATAACATTGATTCTGTCACCATGACTCATCCATACCTGATGTTTCGCCCCTCCTGTTTCAAGACCGGCAAACAACCCTTCAGTAAAGTTTGCTGAAAGAAAGGCTTTGCCGAATTCTCTTTTTTCCGCCTTCTCGACACTGCCACCCAGTTGCTGGATCATCAACTGAGCGCCATAACAGATCCCAAGGAGAGGAACGCCGAGGTTAAGCAGCTCGGGATCAGAGTGGGGTGCATCACTGTCATAGACAGAACATGGTCCCCCAGACAGCACAATTCCAGTCGGTTTCAATTCCTTTATCTTTTCAATGGAAACCGAAAAAGGGTGAATTTCACTGTAAACTTTCTGCTCGCGGATACGCCTGGCGATAAGCTGTGTAGTCTGTGAGCCAAAATCGAGGATAATTATTTTTTCATCATCAATATTCATACCTTTCCACTATCCATTTGGTAAATGAGTAAAGTGCTAAGCAGTGCGATAATTTGGTGCTTCCTTGGTAATAATAACATCATGGACATGGGATTCCCTTAAACCTGCCGCAGAGATACGTACAAATTTGGCCTTCTGCTGAAGCTCTTCAATGGTAGCGGCTCCAACATATCCCATTCCGGAACGTAACCCTCCAAGCATCTGATAGATAACAGTAGAGAGAGGCCCGCGATATGGTACTTTCCCTTCAATACCTTCAGGAACCAGTTTTGCGGTACTATCCATCCCGGATTGGAAATAGCGGTCAGCGGATCCCTGGCTCTGCCCCATTGCACCAAGAGAGCCCATTCCTCGATATCCTTTATAGGTTCTACCCTGATACAAAAATGTATCTCCGGGGGTTTCATCGGTTCCTGCAAACAGACTCCCCAGCATCACTGTGGAGGCTCCAGCGCCAATAGCCTTTGCCAGATCCCCCGAATGCTTGATGCCACCATCAGCAATAATGGGAATATCATGCTTATTCGCTACACTGACACAGTTTTTAAGCGCGCTCATCTGCGGCACTCCCACACCGGCTACTATTCGTGTGGTGCAGATAGAGCCGGGACCGATACCAACTTTTACTGCATTTGCACCCGCCTTGATAAGATCCATGGTGCCCTCCCCCGTGGCTACATTTCCCGCAATCACGGAGAGATCAGGAAAACTGTTTTTCACCATGGCAACCGCCTCAAGAACTCCCTTGGAGTGACCATGTGCAGAATCTATGACAACAACATCAACTCCTGCATAAAGTAATTTTGCTGCATTTGCTTCAATTCCAGGCCCGACCCCCATGGCTGCACCGACAAGCAGACGACCAAACTGGTCTTTTGCAGCAAATGGATATTTTTTAATCTTCTCAAGATCTTTTATGGTGATCAAACCCTTCAAGGTCCCTTTATCGTCTACAACCAGCAATTTTTCAATACGATGTTCATGCAGCAGGGCTTTGGAATGTTCCAGATCAATGCCGACCTTTGCAGTTACCAGGTTCTTGCTGGTCATCACATCAGCAACCCGTAACCCGTCATCAGAAACAAACCTCAGATCCCGATTTGTCACAATTCCCGCCAGTTTGCCCTCATTTACCACCGGCAGACCTGAGATTTTATAGGTACTCATGATTTTCTGAACATCCGCCACAGACTGATTTTGAGTCACGGTGATTGGATCAATAATCATCCCGGATTCTGATTTTTTTACTCTTTCAACTTCAAGTACCTGCTGATCCACCGTCATATTCTTGTGGATGATACCCATGCCGCCCTCTCTCGCCATTGCTATAGCTGTACGATGTTCTGTTACTGTGTCCATTGCAGAACTGACGAGAGGCGTATTAATAAAAATCGAATCAGTGAGCCTGGTTCTGAGATTCACCTCGTCCGGCAATACTTTTGAAGCGGAGGGTACAAGAAGCAAATCATCGAATGTCAGTGCAGTTTCTATATTTTCAGGTAACATGGTCTCTCCTTGCCTGATATTTCATTTTTGTCTCTCAAAACCAAGTTACACCTTGATTTTTTTCACTATCATAGTATGACAAACTCGTAAAAATTCAAATTTCGGAATGGTTAAATAAAAAACAGCTCTAAGAGACTTTAAAAAAATAGTGCTACTATGCTTTTAGAAATTAATGCGGAAAACCCACAACTACGTCTGATCGAGCCAGTCATAAAACAGATGAAAAATGGTGCTCTTGTCTGCTATCCTACCGATACAGGATACGGTATCGGTTGCGATCTATTTAACCCAAAAGCGATAAAACGATTAATACAGCTGAAAAAACGACCCAAGAAAAAACCCTTTTCTTTCATGTGTTCCAACCTTACACATATCAGCCAGTTTGCTCACGTCTCAAATAGTGCCTACAGGCTCCTTAAAAGAAACCTTCCCGGCGCCTACACCTTTGTACTTCCAGGCACAAAACTGGTTCCTAAAATAATGGCCACCAAACAGAAAACCGTCGGTATCCGGGTTCCTGCCCACCCGATCTGTAAACTTCTTATCGAAACACTGGGCAACCCCATCATAAATACCAGTGTTCAGCTGGACGGTGAAGAAGATACTCTTGCTGAACCTTTTGAAATTGAACAGTACCTGAAAAACAGGGTAGATGTCATTATTGACGGCGGCCGTGTCTTTCCCGACCCTTCGTCTATTATCGATCTTACCGGCGATTATCCGGTGATACTCCGCGAGGGTAAAGGGGATGTTACTCCGTTTCGCTGATCAACGCCTCTTTCAGGGATTTGCTCATGGTAAAATGAAGCGTTTTTCGCTCCGGGATTTCCATTATTTTTCCAGTGCGGGGGTTCTTGGTTGAGCGGGGCTTCCTGCTCCTTACGGAAAAACTCCCGAAGCCTCGCAATTCAATGTGCCTGTCCTCCACCAGCGCATCCACCATTGTCTCAAGTATAATATCCACGGCCAGACTCACATCCTGTTTCTGCATGGAAAGTTCACTGCTTACCTTATCTACTAAATCTTTTTTTAACATATGGGCACTGTTATTCCTGAAAGTTGATGGCGTCGTAAAAACTCTTCATATGAGTATAAAAAAAGGTTGTCCTGCCTATGGCAAAACAACCCTGGACTATTTACACTGATAAGTGAAGCCGCTGATTTATTCTTCTTCCACAGGCTCACCACCTTCGGCAGCTGCTTTCAGCAGATCTCCAAAAGTTGAGGGTGCGCTTTGCGCCGGCTCTTTCTCCGCCTTCTTAAGCTTCTCTACAGCGACCTCTTCGTCTTCACCTTCAAGGGTCTTGATGGAAAGTCCGATTTTGCGGTCTTTGGCAGAAACGTTGATAACAATAGCCTTGAGAGAATCACCCACCTGATACATTCCGATTGGTGTTTTCACCTTATCTTTGCTGATTTCCGATACATGGACAAGGCCTTCAATACCTTCTTCAAGTTTCACAAACACACCAAAATCAGTTACATTGGTGATTTCTCCTTCAATAACGGTACCGGAAGGATAGTTATTATATGCGGCCTGCCACGGATCCGGCACAAGCTGCTTAATACCGAGAGAGAATCTCTCATTTTCCTTATCGATCTTCAGCACAACAGCCTGAATCATTTCACCCTTGGTGTACTTCTCAGATGGATGTTTGATTCTCTCGGTCCAGGATAAATCAGATACGTGGATGAGACCATCGATACCTTCTTCAATGCCGATAAACACTCCAAAGTCAGTAATATTCTTAATTTTACCTTCAATAACGGAGCCGACCGGATAGTTTTCTGTAACCAGATCCCAGGGATTAGGCTGCAGCTGCTTCATACCGAGGGAGATACGCTTGGTTTCAGTCTCAATATTGAGAACCATAATTTCAAGCTCATCACCGACAGTAACCATCTTGGACGGATGGCGGGGCTTCTTGGACCAGGTCATCTCTGATACGTGTATAAGGCCTTCAACACCCTCTTCCAGTTCTACAAAGACACCATAATCGGTTATTGAAACAACCTTACCGGTAGTTTTCTCCCCAACAGGATACTTCTCCACAACAGTTGCCCACGGATCGTCACGAAGCTGTTTGACACCCAGGGACACCCGGTCTTTCTCTTTATCATATTTGAGAACCTTAACTTCAAGCTCCTCTCCCACCTTATAAAGCTTCGCAGGATGAGATACCCGCCCCCAGGAAAGATCAGTAATATGACAAAGTCCGTCCATACCACCCATATCAATAAAAAGACCGTAATCGGTGATATTGGTAATGGCACCTTTGATAATCTGTCCCTCTTCCAGCTTGGAGCGCATCTGCTCACGAAGCTTGCTGCGTTCTTCTTCCAGAATTGCCCGGCGAGAAATAACAACATTATTTCTCTTACGGTTAAATTTGAGAATCTTAAACTCAAAACCATCACCAATCAGCGCATCAAGATCCTTTACCGGACGGAGATCAATCTGTGAATATGGCAGAAAAGCCGGAACACCTATATCAACCGACATTCCACCTTTCACACGACTCTCAATCTTTCCTTCGATGACGCCATCGGCTTCCTGGATTTCAGCGATCTTCTCCCATACTTTAATGGCAATAGCCTTTTCCCGTGACAGAAGAAGTCCACCCTCTTCTTTACGCCTCTCTATAAACACCTCAAATGCATCACCAACTCCAATCTCGGTATCATCTTCCAGGCGAAATTCAGCTTTAGCGATGTAGCTCTCTGCCTTATCACCTACATCAACAAGAAAATAATCATCAACGGCACCGATAATGGTACCCATGGCTACATCACCAACAGCAACCACCTTGTTATTTTCTTCCATTTCAAAGAGTTCTGCAAAGCTCAGCTCTTCATTGTTGTCCTGGGTTGATTGTTTTAATTCTTCTGTCATGGATTTTTCTCTTTTTACGGACCAAAGGCCAATGGGTTAAAGTTTACAACACTTCCTTGTTAGAACGGAAGTGTAAAAGAAAATAAGGCTACCCTCCAAGCAGGAAAGCAACCTTCGCCGGTTAGAACATTATCTTATATCAACATTTTTTCGAAAGGACAACTACTTCTTCAAAAAAAGTCAAGGTTTTTTTCTGATAACGGGTAGCCCCTCCTTTTCCCAGTCAACAATGCCACCGCTGAGATTGTACACTTCCGAATACCCCCGGGATGACAGAAATTTGCCTACCCAGTAACTGCGACCGCCGACAGCACAAATCAGTATAATCGGCCTGTCTTTCGGCAACACTGCATGCCCTTGAAGAATCGTTGCCATGGGGACAGGCTGTGCCCCCTCCACTGCTATTTCAGCGATCTCCGGAGGTGTCCTCACATCTATAAACAGGATATCTTTACCACTCGACAACATTTCCCAGGCTGTTGTGGGAGAAATAGAGAAAAAATTCTGTTCTCCGGGGGAACTCTTCACATAGACGAAGCAGCTCAATATCAGGAAAACGACAGCGATGGCTGCAACGGTCTTCACGAATTTCATGACCACTCAACGCCTCCGGGTCTCACTCTTCTTCCCCCGGCCTGAACCAGTCTTATTTGTACGATAGCTTCGCTTCTTTCCACCTTTATGTCGGTATTTTTCACGTGTTTCAGCCTGCCCCTTTGGAGGTATTGCAAGGAGAGATTCTTCAGGCTGTACACACTCAAGTTTTCTATCAATGTACTCTTCAATATCAGGCAGATAGAATGCCCCCTCTTCACAGGCGAAGCTCACTGCTGTCCCGGCTGCTCCCGCCCTTCC
>MAXH01000138.1 GCA_001750925.1 Desulfobulbaceae bacterium S3730MH12 | reverse complement strand
TTGTTTCTCCTTTTAACGGCAACTGCGTCATATTCGGCCAGAGGTGGAGTTGTGAGCCTGATTTCATTGAGATCCTCCTGTTTGAGGCGAACCGGGAGATGCTGGTTAACCGGGGTCATTTCCTGATACAGAATGTTGCGAACATAGTCAGCACCGTATAGCTTCTTCTCCATCGCCTTTTCCATACCGTACAGCAATGATTTTTCACCATATTCATCCTGTAATTTCAGAAGGCCTGCGATATTCTTCCGGATTGGTAAGGACAAGTCGGTGATTTTTTCCAGAAAGTGCAGAGCTATGTCGCCAAGGGATAGAAATACCAGTACCTGACGATCCTGAAGGAGTTTTCTCTTTATCTTTTTCACCTGCTCGAGATGGGTCGGTGATTCTATTCGCTGTTTTCTGTCCCAACATCTGTTATGGCAGGCGATCAGCTTTTCTTTGAGATAGATTGATACTTTCCGGTTGTCAGCTTTCAATGTGATGTGTTTGCCAATGGCCCAGGGCGGGACGGTGTAAACATTGGCGTCAAAGCGAATGCCAAAGTCCTTGTGTACCAATAAAGAACAGGTATGTCGGCAATCTGTTAGAACCGGCGGTAACGGCTGTAACCCCTGCAATATTTTGACCGGTGTTTCTCCCGTGGAATTATGCTTTCGTACGTTTGCGATGGAATCCAGCCAGTGCTGTACCTGATTCTGCACATCAGTAAGATCTGCAAATTCCCGCAGTGGCCAGAAGTTGTTGCGAAGATATTTGATAGCATTTTCAACTTTCCCTTTTTCATATGGCGCTCGTACCGTACATGCACGAGGAGTAATGGAGAATCGCCGGAGGAAATCAAGGAAGGCATCATTGAAACGAATAACTGTACCGACACGTTCCGTTACCGCTGTAAGCATATTATCCACCACAATCTCCCTGGGCAAACCGCCAAAGTAAATGAATGCTTCAAGAAGTCCCTGGTGCAGAGAAGATTGTTGCTGACTGTGGGAGAAATGAACATAGAGCATACGGCTATGGCCTTCCAGCACAGCAAGAGCGTACAGCTTTCTGCGAGTGGAGCCATAAGGTAAACTCCCGAAGTGGCCCCAGTCAATCTGGATCTGCTCTCCGGGACCCGTCTCAAAGCGGATAAATGGCTCACGGCTTGCTATCTGTCCCCGCAGCTCTCTGAGCAGGTTTCTGACAATAGTGATCTCACCATCAAACCCTTTGTCAATTAATCGTTGCAGAACCACAGGAGCCTTTACCTCCGTGTATTGGCCTACCATTTTCTCGACCATACCTCTGTAAGGATCAAGTTTAGATTTCTTTGCCTGTCTTTTCTTTATTACCGGATCCGGGTCGGTAAGATATTTAGCTACGGTGCCTCGATCCAATTGTAATTGTCTGGCAATCTGACGTTTGGTGAAGCCCTGGTTCCGCAGTTTATGCATTTCAAAAACATCACTTCTGCTAATCATTGTCTCTCCCAAATGCTGTCTCTATAATTTGATGAATTGTTGCCGGGTCTTCTCGTTTCATATCTGCCTTATCCTGCAGAAGGTGCTTGGAACGAACCACTTCCGCTGGTAGAGAAAGAACCTGAAAAAAAGTACCGTCAAAAGCCAGCAGATCCTTATCAATAAGGCTATTTCTGGCCAGGATATATGCATCAATATCAATGGTGAGCAGGGAACATATCTTATCGTATGGATAGAAGGATAAACCATCCCGGTCTGCCACCAGGACAAGGAAGAAATACAATAACAATTCATCGTGGCTAAGGCTGGCCCAGAAGCCATGCCTGAGGAAACGATGCTCAATAAAGGCGAAGCTGCTCTTGATCTTTCGGACTCGGTTACTGACAAGTGGGTCTCTCATAAAATACCTCCGTTATGAGGGAACTGTATCGCATCAAGAGTTGTGGTGCTAACGAGTCCTTCTTTACAAGATCCTCTATCCTCCTGTTGTTCCGATTGTTTAAACGTTTGACGCGTCCTTCTTTGCAAGATCGGACGCGTCATTACAGAAAGATTTTTAAGTTTTCTCTTCAAATCTCGTTTTCTCTGTAGCTTTCGGTTTCGTTCACAATATGCAGGATTTTTCTCACGATACAGTTTCCAGTAATCCGGGTTCTGTTGTCGCCAGGCACTCTGGCTCTCCTCCTTGTTTGCTCTGTGATCACAGTCCTTCTGCTGCTTGTTCTGTTGCCACTTGTTTTTTCTGGCCTGTTGGCATGGCTTGGCGCCGCAATAATGCTGATTCCTGGCTCTTGGGTTTCGAGGCACAATCCGTCTGCAACATGAACATCGAAACGTGAGTTGTTTCACCTTTGTCTCTCCGGTTTCTGATTTCAGTTGCCGGAAAAATAAGTAGAAAAAGAAAAGACAAAGAAAAAAATAGAAGAAAATCTATTTGAAGATATTTAAAAGGAAGGAAAAAACAAGAAACTACTATGAAGAATAGTGGCTGGTTTTAAAGCGATGAAAATGATGAGAAATATCACGATGATTTTGGCTGGAAAGTAAACCGCTGATTACAATCATGAACCAGTTTCTCACAGCGGTGAATTTCTTAT
>MAXH01000137.1 GCA_001750925.1 Desulfobulbaceae bacterium S3730MH12 | reverse complement strand
TTGGCATCACTGCCATCGGTAATGACCTGAATCTGTACAGGTTTCCCGTTTTTAACCCTGGAACTAAAGTCTGCAGGTATTATCAGGGCTACCATGGCCCGACCTCGATCAAGTCCGGTTTGCAAATCCCGGTAATTGTCAGGGAAATCGATAAGTGAAAAATAGGGTGAACCCTGGAAAAGACTCAGCAGTTCCCTGCTTTCCGCCGAACGGGACTGATCCCAGACCATGGTGGGAACGTCGCGCAAATCAAGGGTGAGAGCGTAACCGTAGAGCAGAACCAGAATCAGCGGAATGACCAGGGCCAGAACAAGACTGCGCCAATCCCTGATAATATGAAGACCTTCCTTCCGGGAAATAGCCCATAAACGCCGCAACTTCATGGGTCACCCTCTTCTTTTTTTCCCTCTTCCCTGTTGCGATCTACTTCCTCAATCAGTGAAATAAACACATCTTCCATGCTCGGTGCTATGGGCTGCAGAGAATCGATGCGAAGATCAAGAATATCCTCCTGCTGGTGATCTTTTAGTTCTTCAGGTGATCCCATGGCAATAATCTCACCCCGATAGATGAGACATAACCGATCGCAGTATTCGGCTTCCTCCATATAATGTGTAGTGACAAAAACAGTAATTCCTCTATCAGCCATAGTGTAGATCAGATCCCAGAACCGTCTGCGGCTAACGGGATCAACACCGCTGGTGGGTTCATCGAGAAAGATAATGGGAGGTTCATGAAGTATTGCACAGGCTAAGGCAAGCCGCTGTTTCCAACCGACACTGAGGATTGCGGTCAAGCTTTTCCGGTGATCAGCAAGAGCCGACATGTGCAGGGCCCACTCTTTTTTCTCCTGGAGCCTGCTTCCGCTAAGACCGTAGATCCCGCCATAAAAATCGATATTCTCTTCTACGGTCAGATCCTCATACAGTGAGAACTTCTGGCTCATATAACCGATATGCTGTTTGATTTCCTCCGTCTGCCTGCTGATATCAAAACCGGCCACCCTGCCCCCGCCATCGCTGGGGCTCAGGAGCCCGCAGAGCATACGAATAGTCGTACTCTTGCCGGCGCCGTTCGGGCCAAGAAAACCGAAAATCTGCCCTGCCGGAACCTGGAAGCTGACATCATTGACCGCTGTAAAGTTACCAAAACGACGGGTTAAATGGCTGACATCCACCGCGATAGCTGGCGGTTGTTCTTTCCCAACAGTCAATTGCACAGCCGGCTGTGATTCACTTTCCTGCAAGGTGCCCTTTCGATCGTCTCCAAGCAACCCCACAAAAACATCTTCAAGACTTGGGGGAATCTCCTGAAAACGACTGTAGGTCAGCCCCCGCCGGTTAAGCAGCATAGTAACGTGCTGCTCAGTCTCTTCCGGATCTGTGCAGTTCAAGTGGAGAGAGTCTCCAAAAACATTGACGCGCATATCCGGCATAATTTCCCGGAGATAGTGTTGAATGGCGCGGGCCCGGGAGCTTTTGAGAGATAAGATATGGTCATCCATAAGCTCTTTAAGTTCGGTGGGAGTGCCTGCAGCAATAATCCTGCCATGATTGATCAATCCCACACGATCACAGCGTTCCGCCTCATCAAGATATGCGGTGGTTACCAGAATAGAGACTCCTTCTCTCAGTAATCTATAGAGAATTTTCCAGAAATCACGTCGGCTTACCGGGTCGACGCCATTGGTCGGCTCATCGAGCAACAGAACCTTCGGGGTGTGGATCAGGGCGCAGATAAGTTGGAGTTTCTGCTTCATTCCGCCGGACAATTTCCCCGCCCGCCGCTTTTTAAAGGGACGCATATTACTGAAGTCAAGCAACTCCTCAACGCGCTCCTTGCGTTCAGAGCCGGTAACTCCATAAAGGTCGGCGTAAAACCTGATATTCTCCATAACGCTCAGATCCTGATACAGACCGAACCTCTGGCTCATATAGGCAAGCTGCTCTTTGACCTTAGTGGATTCAGAACCTACGTCAAATCCGGCGATAGCTCCCTTTCCCGAACTGGGATCGAGAATGGAAGAGAGCAGACGCAGGGTAGTGGTTTTGCCGGCACCGTCAGGACCGACGAGCCCGAAAATTTCTCCCGGTGATACCTCAAAACTCACCCCGTCCACGGCAATCGTATCGTTGAAGGTTTTGGTAAGGTTTTCTGCCCGGATAGCGGCTGTCGCCTCACTCTCCACGAAACTCTTCATCACTGTGGAGCAACTTTAATAAGCCCATCCGCAGGCATACCGGGTTTGAGTTCGTTATCCGGATTGTCCAGACTGATTTTGATACGAAACATCAGTTTCACACGTTCCTCAAAAGTCTGCACACTCTTCGGGGTAAATTCCGCCTGACTGCTGATATAACTGATCTGACCCAGATAGATCCTGTCAGGGAAGGAATCTGTACTGACTTCAACTTCCTGCCCCAGCTTGACACGGCCGAGGTCTTTTTCGTTAATATAACCACGCAGCCAGGGATGACTGATATCACCGAGTGTCACAACCGGAATTGCCGGGTTAAGATATTCTCCTGGTTCTGCTGATTTACTCAGAACAACCCCCGCCATGGGGGCATGGATTTGAGTATAGCTCAGTTGCTGTTCTGCACGTTTAACGGCAGATTCTGCTGCCTGCTCCCTGGCCCTGGCCTGGGCAATAACTTCTGTCCTCGGACCTTCTTTGACGAGGGAATATTCTTCCTGAGCCAGTTTAACTCCAGCCTCCGCCTTATTGATATCTTCAATGCGGGGGCCCTCCTGCTGAAGACTCAGATATTCCCGGGCAGCTGTAACCTGCTCCTGAGTTTCAGCCCAACTATTTTGCGCTGTAATTAACCTGGTCTGATAACTGTCATACTCTGTTTTTGAAACACCCTTCTCCCGGTAGAGAGTGGCATATCTGGTAAAATCTGCCTTGGCTTGTTTCTGCCGGGCGGATGCCGCTTTTTCAGCTGCCTGGGATCTGGCCAGATCGGCTCTGGCCCGTTTTATTTCCTGGGGACGGCTACCGCTGCTCAACACTGCCAGCACAGCTTCGGCCTGCAGCAGTTTAGCCCTGGATCTCTCGATCTCCTGGGGACGGCTCCCGGCCATCAGCTCTTCAAGCACAGCGTGGGTATAGGCCAGATCAGCCTGTGCTCCAGTGAGAGCAATCTCCTGATCGGTTTCATCAAGTGTCGCAATAAGTTGGCCCACAGCAACACTCTCTCCTTCGTCCACCAGCCGCCGGGTAAGAATCCCCGGAATTCTAAAACTCATTCCGGCTTCAGTGGCTTCAATGGTGCCGGAAACCCGAAGCGAGGAGCTATCCTGCTTTTTCTGGAGAGAGAAATAGAAGAATAGTCCGGCAATGCCGATACCAACCAGGAGCAGAATTATAAGCAGACGCTTTTTCATAATAACTCCTTACCTCCCGCCCCCTCACCTTTCCAATGACACATGACTTCCAGATCGAATCACTAAAAAGTGATAATCTGGTATCCTTTTTCAATAAAACCGCCCATCGAGGGATGCCCCCTGAATGCAAAGATAACTTTTTTCTGATATCTATTTATTCAGGGATAAATTAACTCTCTCAATGGCTTCATGCAGGCTTTCCCTCATCTTCTCTCCATATGGATTATAATTTTGAAGGTCTAAGAACAGTTGCCAACTGTCATTGCACGTCTGCTCGATTACTTCCAGCATCTTTTTATAGCCAAGGGTGTCGATAAGTGTGGGATGTAAATCCAAGTCAGCAAGCACTCTGCCTACATAATGAGTAATTCCCTGGGAGTAGGCTGTCATCTGGTCATGTTTTTCGGCAGTCATTATTTCGACCTGCAATGACTTTGACTTAAAATAATCTGCCCATTCTTCAATGGTTTCTTGATCTGCATTGACATTGCACATCACTAAGGGAAGTTGTCTTTCTGTTTGCAGGTACGAATCAGGGCCAAACATAGGGTGAGTAGCAATAATCGTACTTCCCTCGGGCAGATACTTCTTCATCCATTTGGCAGGGAAAACCTTTACAGAGCAGGTATCAAAGAAAACCGTTCCTTTGTTGCAATGATGAGATGACTTTTTCAGCACCTCTTCAAAGGAAGAGATAGCAACGCAAAAAAAGAGCGCGTCACAATCGTAAATACCACTTTCACTGGCTATTTCAATGCCCGGACTAACTTCTTCCGGTCTTAATCCCCGCCTTGAAAATACTTTTACCTGGAAATTTTCGGCAAGGATATCTGCCCAGACTTTTCCAAACCGGCCATAACCATATACCGATACAACTTTGGTAGACATATATTATTCGCCTTCAATGCCCAGCTGTTTTTTCTTTACACTTCGCCTGGCAAATTGACTGACCAGAACAGGGCTCATCAACAGCAGTCCTATTAACCCGCTCTTGATACCGGGTGCTACAAGCAGCAGAGATGCAGCAAAGGTCACCAGTCTCTCAATCATTAACATATGAGTAATAAAATAGCCTGTCAGGGCAGCTCCGATGAAAACGATGCCGATAGCACACCCGGTAACCGTTGATACGAAGGCTTGCCATGTAAACTCATCAGTAACAATCAGCATAGCCGGTGAATAGATAAAAACAAAAGGGACAAGTGCTTTTGCCGCTGCCAGTCGGAAGGCGGTATTACCGGCCTTAAACGGATTGGCACCGGCGATTCCTGCCCCGGCATATGCAGCCAGGGCAACCGGCGGGGTTATATCAGCCAGTACACCATAGTAGAAAACAAAAAAATGGGCCACGATGGGGGCCACCCCGAGAAGCCCAAGGGCCGGTGCGGCAATCGCAACCAATACGATATAAGTAGCAGTAGTCGGTATACCGGCCCCAAGAAGTATACAGGCAATAGCTGTGAAGATCAGAGTTAAAAACAGTGTAACTGCCGGCAGGTCAGTGAGGCCGAACGGAACAAGGGGGACAATCATCTCCGCCAGTTGCTGGGCAGCACTGGTTACCATAAAAGAGACCTTAAACCCCATACCGGTAAGGCTTACCACGCCGACGATAATACCAACAGCAGCAGCAGAGGCACCAACAGCCAGGGCGTACTTCGCCCCCAATTTGAAACAGTCGAATAAATCCGGAATGGTTAACCGATTTCTGGGATTAAGGAATCCAACGACAATACAAGCTGTTATTCCCCAGAATGCTGCATTATAAGGCGTTCGGCCGGAGGTAATGATGGCAACAAGAAGAACCAGCGGAACCAGGGTAGGCCAGCCCTCCCGTAACACTTTGGTAAAACGGGGCATCTCGTCCGGCCGCAATCCTCTCAAACCCAGACGTTTGGCCTCCAGGTGAACCATGGTGAAGATACCGAGATAATGCATCAGGGCCGGAACTGTTGCTGCCAGCAGGATTGTCCGGTAGGGCATTTCCAGAAACTCAATCATGATAAATGCAGCAGCCCCCATGATGGGTGGTGTAATCTGCCCGCCAGTGCTGGATGTAGCCTCAACAGCGGCTGCAAAATGAGGTCGATATCCAACCCGTTTCATAGCCGGAATTGTTAGTGCTCCAGTGGTCACCGTATTTGCTATTGAAGAGCCGGAGATCATACCGAAAAGAGCAGAGGAAAAGACGCTTACCTTGGCCGGTCCACCTGCATAACGCCCTGCCACGCAGGAAGCGAGATCTATGAAGAGCTGGCCGGCGCCAACGCGGTTCGCCAATACACCAAACAGAACAAAATGAAAGACATAGGTGGCAACAACCCCCACAGCGATTCCGTAAATACCCTGACTGGTAAGATATAAATGGTTGACCAGTCCCTTCCAGCTTGCACCGGGGTGAACGAGGACACCGGGAGCATATCGCCCAAACAGGGCGTAGAGAATAAAACAGAGGGCAATCACGGGTAACGCAATGCCCATCGACCTTCGGGTGGCCTCGAGTGTGAGTATGATCATTATACTGCCGAAGATCACATCAACAGGAAGCGGATCCCCTACACGAAAGGCCAGATCGTTAAATACATACGGCACATAGAAGCAGGTAACTGCGGCGATAATTGCCAGCAGCCAGTCATAAATCGGGATCCGGCCTATGGCCAAAAATCCGTCCTTTTTGGATTTCTTCCTGAAACCGAAAACCAGAAAAATCAACCCCAGAACAAATGCGAGATGAACCCCGCGATGGGTGGACTCCCTCAGCAACCCAAAACCGGCTGTGTAATAGTGAAAGAATGATAATACAGCAAGAAGCGTCCCTACAATCCATGTGGCAGGTGGTGCCATGGGTCGCATTTGCATTTCCGGATCATACTCTTCTTCGAGTTTCTGGGAATGATCCTGATCGATTTCCACTCTTCCACCTATATTTCGTTTAAATCAATATTTCCACCAAATGAACGGCTGGAATTAAAAAGACCGGCAGGCATAAAATTGCGCCTCCCGGTCAGGACAGTACTACCAATCAGTTTATTTCAGCAGGCCTGCCTCTTTATAGTATCGCTCTGCACCAGGGTGCAGCGGAATACCTACACCGTCGAGCGCCGTTTCAGCAGTGATCATTTTACCTTTGGCATGACCTTTATCCAACAGTGCCCGTGACTTCTTATTCCAGATTGCCTTGGTAATCTGATAAACCAGGTCCTCGTCCACCTTTGCTGATACAACCCATTGGGCACCAACGGAAAGGGATTCTGTCTCACCGATGCCTTCATAGGTATCTGCGGGAATGACATCCTTGGCGAAAAAACCATATTTTTCTACAATTGCCTCAGCTTCCGGTCCGTTGATGGGAACCAGCTCCCCGCCGACGCTTGAAGCCAGTTCAACCACGGATCCCGTGGGATATCCGGCAACGATAAAAAACGCATCCAGCTGATTATCTTTGATTTTGTCAATGGCCGGATTAGGCTTAATATAATCTGCCTTGACGTCCTTTTCAGTCAGCCCATAGGCTTCAAGGATAATTCTGGCATCAACCAGGGTTCCGGATCCAGGTTCATCCATGGAAATACGTTTGCCTTTGAGATCTTTCACCGATTTTATCCCGGATCCTTTACGGGCCACCAGGTGAATGGTTTCAGGATATAGATTGGCCAGGGCACGAAGATCTTCAACTGCTCCCTTCTTCTCAAAAATACCGGTTCCGGTATAGGCCCAATATGCAACATCCGACTGTGAAAAGCCGGACTCCAGTACGCCCGATTTGATGGCATTGATATTAGCCACCGAGCCATTGGCCGATTGTGCAATGGCTACCAGACCAGGGACACCGCAACTCCCGCCTTTATCGCAGGGCCTTGAGCCGGGCGGGTTGGAGATGCAGTGGGAAATCAGGCCACCAATGGGATAATATGTTCCGCCGGTACCGCCGGTACCGATCCTGAAAAAAGTCATCTTTTCCGCTCCTGCTGTCCCAAGTACGAAAATCAGTCCCAGAGCCAGTAAACATGCAAATAGTCCTTTTCTGCCCATAATTTCCTCCGCTGTTATAAGGATTAATTACCAGTGAACACTGCCAACTTCTATATTTCAAAAACGAAACAAACGAGAGCTAAAACAATAATACAAATTATTATTTATATAAACTAATATCCGAAAACCTTTTGAATTGCATTCCAGTTCCTGGACTGGCGAAGCAAAATCATCACCTGATGACATAGGGAACTCAGCCAACTCTACAGAGGCAGGCTTAATATATTGTCAAAAAAAGAGATATAAGAGTTCACAGGGTTGTCATCCCCGCGTAGGTGGGGATGACGAAGTAGATGAAGAGTTTTTACGATTCCATCAGCATTGCGGCGACGAGTAGAGTTACCCGACTGAAGAAAGATAGCTCTCAATTGCCTCTTTGAGATTGTCAGCAAGGGTAGTAAACTGAATACCGATATGGACATCCTGAGTGCTCTTCCTGATATTCCGGACAGTACCATCGATCTGTTGTTCACCAATCAGTCCGGGGAGAAGGCAGCTCATTTCAATCTGTTGTTCGATTTTGACCTCGGGAAGCTCCTTGTTATTCTTTATCTTGACCTGACACAATCCTCCGGAACTGCTCATGTCGACAAAGGCACCAAAAAACTGCTGTGCACCGGAAAGTTTGATTGCACAGGGGATGTAAGTAGCGGTTCTGGTGGCTTTCCGCATTTCATGATAGTGGATTACCGCCGGATAATCGAGGAAGAGAAGATGCTGCGGTGTATCAATCGCTCTGAGCAACTTGCACTTAAACAGACAGAGCTTCCCCATGTACCTGTATTTCACCAGGATATTAGAACCAATTTCAAGTGGTGTGTTGGTAAAAATAAAATTGGAAGGCGTGGCAACAATTATACATTTTTCCGGCACCATTCCGGCCAGTGAGCTGTCAAGGCTGGAATCAAAGGAGTCGAATTCAAGTTTAAGCCGCAAGCCGAAGTCAAGAGCAAGCCGATGGCCCGCTGTGGAAACCTCTTTCATTTTGGGTTTGGGTTTCGTATCGGCTGGTTGCTGTTTAATCCCAGCCTCGCGCTCATCTTTTAGACGAAAACCCTCCATGATTAGAGACATCAATGGCTTGCTGATCCTGTTTTTCTTTTGTCCGTTATAGAATTTGAGTTCAAGTGTGACCTCACCCCAGGCGATCATTTCATAGATTGCCTGTTCACCGGTAAGGGAACTGGTTTCGGCATCAACAGGGATACCCTCCTTTATAAAGATGCGACCGCTGTTTTTGTCATCGAAAATATGAAGAGTACATGATTTCCCCTCACTTTCAAGCATCTGCAGAAAAGAATGAGTAGGTATACCTTTGATTGTACCTATGGAGGAGTGTTCTATAAGTTCTTCCAGCTTTTCAATAAAAAGCTCGCCATTAAGAGGCTTTTCATAGACTGCACTAACACCTAGAGCAAGAAGATCCGACCTGTCAACAGTACGGGAGGGAGCGATAGCGATGAGTGGAATATACGGGAACTCCTGCACAATTCTGGTCAATATCAAACAGTCTGACAAATCTGAAAATGTCGTATCGCAGATAATCAGATCAACACACTTGTCACTGAGAACCATGCGGGCATTTTCTTCATTCTGGGCCGTCAGAATAGCAAGGCCCTCAGAACTGCGACTGCAGAACTCCATGATTGTTTCCAGTTCCGCAAGATCATCCTCAATAATTAATATGGTTTTCATAGGGTATGTACTATGTACTTACTTAATCTATTCGTTGTTTGCGCATAAATTATCTATGAACATGTCTTTGTATTCTCAAGATATTATGCAGGATTTTTTTAGAAAAATCAAATGATTACTGCTGAAATTATGCCGCTTTTCAGCATAATCGATGATCAACCAAAAATATCACCAAAAACGCGCAAAAAATTACCACCCAAAATGGCGATGATATCCTCGTCGCTATATCCCCTTGTAATAAGGCCAGCTGTGAACTCACCCAGACCGGCATGGGTTTTGATAACATCATGGGTGTCTATGGCCTGTCCTACTTGGAGGAAATCGACAAAACTATCGCAGAGATCAAAACCGATACCCACATGCTCGATGCCGCCGATTTTGACTATATGATCCACATGATCGATAAAATGAGCGATTGTGACTTCCGGCTCGTCTTCACGAATAAACAGATTTACAGAATTCATGCCGATGACACCGCCGTTTCTGGAAACTGCTTCGATCTGTTCATCATCAAGATTTCGCATGGTTCCGGCAAGCGCTCTACAGTTTGAATGGGAGGCTATAAGCGGCTGGCTGACAACATCCATAACATCCCAGAACCCTTCATCGTTGATATGGCTCACGTCAACAAACATACCAAGATCTTCCGCTTTTTCGATCAGGTCAATGCCGAATGGTGTTAATCCTCCCTTGCGCCCCTCCCGACTACTCTTGAAAAAAGCCCCATCACCAACATAGTTGCGGCGACTCCAGACCAGGCCAAGCCCCCGCACACCGAGCTCATAAAATATCCGCAGGAGCTGGATATCGTTCTGCAGCGGTTCAGCTCCTTCAAGGGAAAGAAAGATTGCTGTCTCCCCTGCTGCCCGAGCCCCATAAGCTTCCGTTACAGTACGACAGATCCGGAACCGACCAGGACTCTCATCAGTCTCCTCCAGCAGGTAACTGATCTGATCCAGAGCTCTTCTTAGACCCATTTCCGGCAGAAAATAATCATGAATAAACAGTGCGGAAACAATCAGGTCAAATCCACCCGTCCTGAACTGCTGCAGATAACTGGTCTCAACAACCTTATGGAGACCCCGCTCCCGCCGATTAGCAACTTCGTAGGTGAGATCGAAATGGGCATCAACCGTAAAGGCCCTGCGATGAACATCTACTACCTGTTCAAGGAGTTTTTTATCCATGCCACATTACCCGCCTGGAAGAGTTATTGTTTATCGGAACAAAAGAGTTGTTACCTGTTTTTTCCTACAGGGTGAATAGAAACAATCTTAGTACATCTAAATAATTATCCGACTCAAAACCAACCCGCCGCGGTGAAATCAATTCAGCCCCCGGATAGAATGAAGCCTTATATGCATCCTGATTATTTGCATAATCAATGGTTATGTTGAACCATTCTGGGAGATCCTCCAAGTGACCGGATAAACTTCCAGAAAGAACTTCAAACACTGCGGACTTGATCATCCTCAGGGCACTCTTCGGGTGAATATTCACCGTCGATGCGCCCACACCCGTTTTCACAGAAACCGTGCTGATGCCGGGCGCAATCTCTGCCGCATGATCGCAGATTTCCCGGTCGCCGGAGATAAAAAGTACCGGTACCTTCTCAAGCATCGCCGTGTAGTAGTTGATAAGAAATTCCGATGCCGGCATATTATTGATATCAAGGGTTGATATCCTGCTGCTGCTCATAGTGTGGGCCAGCGGATTGCCCCCGCCACCGGCCAGAGAATGATATCCGAGCATCAGCGCTGCATCAAAGGAGCTGTCGAGTTCCTGCATCATCATATAGGGATGTCGACTCCAGCCCCTGATGAGGCTGGTATTCTCAGGCAGATCGTCGGCAATGATATTACAAGCCGTATCGTGGGCATCCTTGATAACAATTTCTGTAGCTCCTGCCTCAAACGCACCTTCACAGGCCGCTATAACCTCTCTTGTCATCTGCTGCTGAAATTCCAGATATTCAACGTTCCCCCTGGTTACTTCATTCCAGGTGGTAGTCCCGCAAACCCCTTCAATATCGACACTGATATAAATTTTCATATATCCCTCATTTTTTTCATTCCTGCATGATTATTGCCTCTATTCCAAGTCCGGGGTCGTCAGAAAAGCAGACTCGGGATCCCTGGTAAGATATTCCCCCTGATGCCGGGTTTGTGCTGCAGAAAAGCGGCGCATCCAGATCATATTTATCGATAACCGTCCGGCTTGCCGCCAGGTGAGCTGCGGCCGATACGCTGATATGGCATTCCATCATTGAACCGATCATACATGGTATACCCGCAGTTTCGGCAATCGAGGCAATTTTCAATCCATTGTATATGCCGCCGCACTTCATAAGTTTGATATTAAGCCCATCCACCGCATTCATTCCGATCAACTCCAGAGCATCCCGGGGAGAGAATACACTCTCATCGGCATAGACGGGGAAAGCAACATTGTCTCTGACATAGCGCATACCTTCAAAGTCGCGAGCAGGAACAGGCTGTTCCATAAGTTCAATAACTACTCCTCTGCGCTCCAGTTCCCTGCCGACCTGCACGGCTTCTTTGGCACTCCAGCCCTGGTTGGCATCAATCCTGATGCGGGTCTCGCTGCCGACAGCCTCCTGGATCAGCTCGAGACGCCGAATGTCCAGTTCAGGATCACCTCCAACCTTGATTTTTAATGTATCAAAACCACGACCCAGTCTTTCTTTGCTCTCGGCGATCATCTTTTCCGGGGTGTCAATGGAGACTGTAATGTCCGTTTCAACATTACAGGTCATTCCGCCGAGTAGCCGGTATAGGGGAATATCCAGGGATTTAGCCAACAGGTCATAAATCGCCATGTCCACTGCCGCCTTGGCAGACATATTGCCGATGATACAACTGTTCAGGCGCTGGAAAATATTTTCCCAGTCAGCGATTTCCATGCCGCTGAGACTGTCCCCTATATGCTCAATCCCTCCGATAATAGAAGAGACCGTTTCTCCCGTTATCACCGCCACCGGAGCAGCGCTGCCAAAGCCGACCTGACCGGAATCCGTCAGAACAGTGACAATAATATTCTCAATTTGATCAATAGATCTGAGTGCGGTTTTGAAGGTAGTCACAAGGGGAATGGAGACAACCTGACTTTTAATACCGGTAATTTTCATATCGCTGTCATCAATCTCCGTAACGATTAACAGAAATGAAGGTCTGTAGATGGTGACTCCTGACCATTATCTCTGTGCCACTCTGGATTTCTCCCCGGTAGACCTGATCTGTTGATATCCAGCTTTCATAACCATCTTCCTGTCTTATCCTGGAAAAGAGGGGATGATGCCCAAATCCAAAGAGGCTCTTCACGCACCACAAAGATATCAAGCAAGTGGTTCCAAAACAACAAAAAAACAGCTTCTACACTGGAAACAGTGTAGAAAATAATTATGCGAATAACATTTGAAAAATCAAATAATTGGTTGAAATTTGTTAATTTCCATAACCCTTCTCAAGGGATGGGAAAGCTGTTGACATTTGTTTTAGCGTTTTGTAGCGTGAGTTTAATTGACAGCAATTATCAATTATATTGACAAAGTTTTTGGGAAAGTCTGTTCTCCTGATGTGGAGAACAAAAAAACAACAATAGGGAGGAAAAATGAAGATTTTCAAAAAATCACTTCTGAGTGTGGCGGCAGTTGCGCTTCTTGTAACGGCTAATCCCGTATATGCAAAAACGCCGGCAAACATGCTGGTGATTGCCAATCGGATTGACGATATCACAACCCTTGACCCGGCCCAGTCCTTTGAATTTGCCGGCTCTGACCTCATCCGTAACGTATATGGCAAGCTGGTCAATTTTGACCCGGCCGATCTTAGTAAAGGCTATGGACCTGATCTTGCCGAAAGCTGGACAGTATCTGAAGACGGCAAAACTATTACTTTCAAGATGCGTCCCGGAGTAAAATTTCATTCCGGTAATCCGGTAACGGCAAAAGATGCTGTGTTTAGCCTGCAGCGGGCAGTCAAACTCAATAAAACTCCTGCATTTATTCTCACCCAATTTGGATTTTCCGTGGAGAATGCAGATCAGGCTATCAAGCTGATTGATGACATGACGTTCTCGATCACCACAGATGAAAAATATGCCACCTCCTTTGTGATGAACTGCCTTACCTCTACCATTGGTGGTATTGTCGATTCCAAGACCGTCCTGGCACATGAAAAAGATGGTGATATGGGGAATGACTGGCTGAAAACCAATTCTGCAGGATCCGGAGCTTATACACTGGTCAACTGGAAACCCAATGAGTCCTACTCACTGAAAGCCAATCCGGATTTTTATCTTGGCGCGCCGAAGATGGAAAAAGTAATTGTTCGTCATATAATGGAATCAGCAACCCAACGATTGTTGCTTGAAAAAGGTGATATAGATCTAGCACGAAACCTGAATCCCCAGGATATCACCGCCATTAAAAAGAAATCCGATCTGGCGGTATACGATGACCTCCGCGGTCGCATCATGTATATTTCCATGAACCAGAAAGATCCGAATCTTGCCAAGCCGAAGGTTGTTAAAGCGCTGAAATATCTCATTGATTATGAAGGCATGCAGGATTCCTTTCTCAAGGGACAATACAAAGTCCACCAGGCATTTCTGCCGCGCACTTATCTTGGTGAAATTGATGACAAACCCTATAACTTTGACGTTGCCAAAGGTAAAGCCCTGTTAAAAGAAGCAGGAGTTGCTGACGGCTTCGAATTGAAAATCAATGTTCGTGAGGCTCAGGAACGCATTGAAATTGCCCAGTCCATACAGAACACCTTTGGCCAGGCGGGTATCAAGGTTTCTCTGGAAGTAGGTACTGGTAAACAGACTCTTGCTGTGTATCGTGCCCGTGAGCACCAGATTTATGTAGGTGCCTGGGGACCGGATTATCCGGATCCTAATACCAACGCCGGAACATTTGCCTATAATCCTGATAACTCTGACGAAATCAAGGCAACAGGGCTTCTGGCTTATCGTAATGCATGGTTTATTCCAGAAATGTCCAAGGCTACCAAAGCAGCAGTTAAGGAAGGAGACCGGGATAAACGGGCGGCCATGTACCAGGCCATTCAGCGCGAACATCAGGAACGTGCACCATTTGCTATCATGTTCCAGAAAGTTGAACAGACCGGCATGCGTGCTAACGTGAAAGGTTTAAATACAGGTGGTGCAATCACTGCCGTATCTTATTGGCCAATTACCAAATAA
>MAXH01000136.1 GCA_001750925.1 Desulfobulbaceae bacterium S3730MH12 | reverse complement strand
GTCTCAGGGTATGTTGCCAGCAGATATTGCAGCCGGACTATGGCCTGGTTGTACTTTTCTGTGCGCACATAATATTGGGCGACAAAATATTCATGATTTGCCAGAAACTCGGTTGCGGAACTGATACGAGCCTCGGCTTCACCGGTGTAAGGAGACTCGGGGTATGCTTTCAGCAGTTGCTCAAAGAGCTGAATTGCTTTTGTCGCACCGGAGGGATCCCTGTCAATCCTGTCAATGGTCTTATAGCTGCACATAGCTTTTTGAAACATCACGTAAGGGATGCTTTCATTGGTAGGATGACGATTTTCAAATTCTTCGTAGAGCATCGCTGCTTCCTGGTACCGTTCGAGATGGTAACTGCAGTCTGCGGCTTTTAATTCCGCCAGGGTCGCTTCAGGACTAAAAGGATACCGGGTTAAAATTTCTTCAAAAAATTCAATAGCTGTAAAATATTTTCCAACGTTGTAGTCATCCATTCCCTGGATAGCCAGGCTCTTAGCCGGCAGTTCCTTGTCAATGTCCTCGGAGGAAGTGAACTTAAAAGTTGATTTCAGTTGACTGCAGCCACCGAGAAAAGCAACCAGGAAAAAGAGTGTCGCTATCCGGAGAATTAACTGCACAAATGGTTTTTCAGAATTTTCCATGGTCATGCCAGGGGTTGATTACTATTTCAGGCTATGGAGATAGTTTTCTGCCGCAAGTACTGCAACTGCACCTTCTCCGGCTGCATTGACAATTTGGCGGACATCTTTGTTGCAGATATCGCCGGCGGCCATTACTCCGGGTATAGCTGTACGGGATTCTATATCTGTGGGGATAAAACCCCATTCTTCTGCTTTCAGGAGATCCAGAGGGAGAGTAGTGTTGTTTGGAGTAACTCCAATGAGTACGAATATCCCTTCAACTCCCAGGGTTGAAGTCGAGCCATCTTTTGCAATCAGATTGAGGCGCTCAACTCCGTTCTCTCCTTCTATGGAGGTGACCTGTGAATTCCAGATGAAATCGATTTTCTCGTTTGCAAAAGCGGTTTCCTGGACAATCTTAGTTGCTCTGAGTTCATCTCTGCGGTGGATAATTGTAACACGGCTGGCAAATTTAGTCAGGTAATTGGCTTCCTGGACCGCAGTGTTTCCACCACCAACAACTGCAACATGCATATTTCTGTAGAAAGGTGCATCGCAGGTTCCGCAGTATGAGACACCTTTCCCACGCAACTCAAGTTCACCTGGAACGTTCAGTGTATTGGCGCTGGCACCGGTACAGATAATAAGGGAGTCACAACTGATACTTTCATCCCCCGTAAAGTGGAGAACCTTACGCTTCTCGTCGCTGAGATCAACCCTGGTCACCTCTTCCGTCAGCATATTCAGGTCAAACCGTTTTGCATGCTGGGTCATTTTTTCAACGAGATCAAAACCGGATAATCCTTCAGGGAAACCGGGATAATTATCAACCCAGTCTGTCAACAGAACCTGTCCTCCAGGTGCACCTTTTTCAATTAATAAATGATCGATTCGGGCACGGGCGGCGTAGAGGCCAGCAGACATTCCTGCAGGTCCTCCACCTAAAATAATGAGTTCATAGTGATCTTTTTTTTCCATCTGTTCCATATCCGTTTAAAAGTACTGGCTGAGTGAAATACGATAAACACAAAATAGTCTGGGCATCCAACGATCCGTCCGCAGACTACTGTTGCAGGGCATTCCCTGCTTATATGCAGGCTCCTGGCTGATAAAAAATGGCTGCCATGTTTGTCGATAGATCAAACAGGTCAGCCTCCTAGGGCATGGATTTACCCGGCCTTACTTATAAGCTCTATCAGTTCGGACTTGCCTACGGATCCTGTTATCTGATCAACAACCTCGCCGTCTTTAAAGATAATAAGAGTAGGGATAGCACGAATCCCGAATTTACCGGGAGTAACAGGGTTGTCATCAACATTCATTTTTGCGATGGTAACCTTGCCCTCATATTCGGTTGCAAGATCCTCAATGACCGGACCGATAGCTTTACAAGGACCGCACCATGGAGCCCAAAAATCTACAAGAGTAGGTTGATCTGATTTTACCAGGGAATCAAATTCTGCATCATTTACCTGCAGGACTTTGTCACTTGCCATTATTATCTCCTTTTAATTGGATATACACTGATGGAATCATATATTAAACCGTTATGAACTCGTAGTTTAAAAAATGAAAATGCTTAAAGATATTTTCCCTGCCAGTTTACATGTTGCTTTAATAGCTGACAAGCAGAAAAAACAGCCGGTCTTCATTGAGTTCACTGGCTTTTCCTAAACGAGACTGTACAATGTGCATAAACACTAAAAAAATCAAGGGGGAAGGATAATTGACAGAAAAACTGACTCCATGCTATATTGCATTCCGTGCTTCAATATTTCCAGTCCGATAATTAGTGTGAACAAAATATGAAATTTATAAAGAGGAGAACAAAATGGAATATATAGTTTCCCAAAAACTATTTACTGAGGCACGTAAATATATACCGGGGGGAGTGAACAGCCCGGTACGGGCCTGCAAATCAGTCGGATGTGATCCTGTTTTTATCACCAAAGCTAAGGGTGCATCTGTTTTTGATGCGGATGGCAATGAGTATGTTGATTTTGTCTGTTCGTGGGGGCCGATGATAATGGGGCACGCTCATCCTGATATCATCGAAGCACTGCATGGAGCTGTTGTGAACGGTACCAGTTTCGGGGCACCCACACCAACTGAAATAGAATTGGCAGCGATGGTGGTTGAGGCTGTACCATCTATAGAGAAAGTCAGGTTTGTCAGTTCGGGGACGGAAGCTACCATGAGTGCTGTTCGGCTTGCACGTGGATACACCGGCAGGAATGTTGTGGTTAAATTTGACGGTTGCTACCATGGGCATGCGGACTCATTCCTGGTAAAGGCCGGATCCGGAGTTATAACACTTGGTATTCCCGGGAGTCCCGGGATCCCCGATGATATAGTTAAAAATACAATTTCGATCCCTTACAACAATCTGGAGATTCTGGAAAAAACCCTGAGAGATGAAGAGCTGGACATTGCCTGTGTTATTATAGAGCCGGTTGCTGGTAATATGGGATGTGTGGCGCCTCAATCCGGATTTTTAGAGAAACTGAGATCCCTTACGGAAGAACTCGGGATCGTGCTCATATTTGATGAGGTTATCACCGGCTTCAGGTTAAGCTACGGTGGTGCCCAGGAATATTATAATATTATTCCTGATTTGACCTGCCTGGGGAAAATCATAGGTGGTGGTCTGCCGGTTGGTGCCTATGGCGGGAAAGCTGAGATCATGGATAATATTGCACCGGACGGACCGGTTTACCAGGCCGGGACACTATCGGGGAATCCGCTTGCCATGGCTGCAGGCATTGCTGCCCTGAAGCTGCTGCAGCGGGCCGGATTTTATGATGAGCTCGAGGCGAAGGCCAGGGGTTTTGCGGAACGGCTTCAAAATGTTGCAGGAGCATCTGGAGTTCCTGTGCAGTTGAACCGTGTCGGATCACTGATGACCTCTTTTTTTACCGGTGAGCAGGTTACAGATTTCGATTCCGCCATGAAGGCCGATACGGATACGTACGCAAAACACTATCGACAAATGTTGTCGAAGGGGATATATCTAGCTCCCTCACAATTTGAGGTTGCTTTTATATCAGCTGCACAGAGTGAAAATGACCTTGAAAAAGCGCTTAAAATGACTGAATGGTCATTCAAAAATTTGCTTTAAAGGTGAAAATATATTGACTTTGCGGCGGAGTCATGATACCAAATCCATTTGTAATGCGATGAATTGTAACTCTGTAAATTGAAGGTGAACAAAATGTCAGATGTTAAACGGGAATTTGTTCAGCTTTTAGCAAATTACGGCCATATCGGATTTACTTTTGCAGCCGCAATTGTTATCGGACTGGCTGGCGGTATCTACCTGGATCAGAAAATTTTTGATGGTCGAACTGCGCCGTGGTTCACTTTTATAGGACTGGCGTTTGGTATTGCCGCCGGATATAAATCTCTGTTTGAAATTATCTGGCGTAACAGGGAGAGTCATAAAAAGTCGGATAATGAGGACTAGTTCCCAGGTGGTTGGGTGAGTGGTGATGTTTTGTCTCTGCAGAAAATGCAGGGTATATGCTGGATCGTTCTGGTAATACTTACGTCAGGGTCGTTTTTTTTTGTTTCGACCCCTTTTGCCTGGTCGGTATTGGCCGGGGGGATTATTTCGAACATAAGTTTTCTGATATCCCAGAAAGATATAAAGGGATTTATTGAGTCGGTAACGTCTTTCCCGGAGATTGAAGGGAGGGAGGCCAAAGCGAAAGAGGGGCAGAAAGGATATTTGTTGAAGTTCTGGCTGCGTATTGCAATTATAGGTGTTGTCCTGCTTCTGCT